>CAZOTR010000051.1:0-23665 GCA_964582755.1 uncultured Methylococcaceae bacterium
CCGGCGAAAAACCCGAAGACCTGCTGCAACGCTTCCGCAACAGCTACTATCCCCGCATTGCCGTCACGGTGGACATGATCGCCACCGGCACGGACATGAAGCCGGTCGAATGCCTGCTGTTCCTGCGCAACGTGTCCAGCGCTTCCTATTTCGACCAGATGAAAGGGCGCGGCGTCCGCATCATCCACCCCGACGAACTGCAAAAAGTCACCCCCGATTCCAAACACAAAACCCATTTCGTCATCGTCGATGCGGTGGGCGTGTGCGAAAAAGACAAGACCCAAACTAAGCCCCTAGACCGCAAACCCTCCGTCAGTTTTTCCAAACTGCTCTCGCTGGTGGCGCAAGGGGTCGTCCATGCCGATGTGGTGTGTCCACGCTGGCGGCGCGCGGCTGGCAAGGCTGGGCCGCGAAATCAACGGGGAACAAGCCGGGCAAATCCAAACCCTGGCCGGAACCCCGCTAGAACAACTTGCCGCCGCCCTACTGCGTTCCATTGACCCCGACCTCAACCACGACCGCGCCATTAAACTGTTTCAATTGGATGGCCTACAAATTGCCGACGCAGGCAAACCCATTGGGCCCACGGAAGCGCAACTGGATGCCGCCGAAGAAGCCGCCATGGCCGAAGCCCTCAAGCCTTTCAGCGACCCCAAGCTCAGGGAAACCCTGCTGGCCATCAAAGGCAGCTTGGGGCAAGTCATCGACGAAGTGACCCCCGATACCTTGATAAACGCCGGATTCAGCCAGAGCGACAAAGACAAGGCGCAATCGGTGATGGGCGAATTGCGGGCTTTTTGCGAAACCCACAAAGACCAAATCGAAGCCCTGCAACTGCTCTACCAAAAACCGCACCGGGCCGGGTTGCGCTATGGGCAAGTCAAAGACCTCGCCCGCCAACTCAACCGCGCCCCGTTTTTTGTCGATCCGGCCAAACCGGAATCGGTCGTGAAACTCTGGCAGCTCCAGCGCCAAGCCGAACCGGAACATACCCAAGGCGAAGCCACGGGCTTGGTTGACCTCATCGCCCTCGTCCGCCACGCCCTGCACCCGCAAGAACCCATCGCCCCGCTACAAACGGAAATCACCCAGCGCTACCGTGAATGGCTGGAAGAGCAGGCCAACCTTGGCATCGCCTTCACCGCCGAGCAACGGGAATGGCTGGACATGATAAAAAACCACATCGCCACCAGCTTGATGATCGACCGAGACGATTTCCAAGAAACCCCCTTCGCCGAACGCGGCGGCTTGGGGCAGGCTTACCAATTGTTTGGCGACAAGCTGGACGCTGTGCTGGCAGAATTGAACGACCGGCTGGCGGCGTGAAGAATAATCTCTCGTCTCTCGTCCCCACGCTCCCGCGTGGGGATGCGGGCATGACGCTCCAGCGTCGCGGGACGGAGCGGGGCGCTGGAGCGCCCCGGCAGACACTCCCACGCAGGAGCGCGGGAGCGAGAACAATATTTCTCGTCCCCACGCTCCCGCGTGGGGATGCAGGCGTGACGCTCCAGCGTCGCGGGGCGGAGCGGGGCGCTGGAGCGTCCCGGCAGACACTCCCACGCAGGAGCGTGGGAGCGAGAAATACTCCTACGCGGGAGCGCAGGAGTGATGACAAAATTAAGCAACCAGGAGTTTAATACCTTGGCTTTTACTGCCTCATTACATGATATTGTTGATTCTAATCATGGCGGATTACTTTCCAAGCATTCTTCTTGGCCTAGAGTAAAGCTATCTGAAGTATGCACTATTTTGAATGGCTTTCCATTCGAGTCGGCAAAATTCTCAAAGGATCGTGGCACATCGCTTATAAGAATTCTGGACATTCTCAATGGGGAAACAGAAACTTATTTCGACGGTGAATACGACGAGGAGTTTCTCGTTGAGGCCGGAGAATTGATTGTTGGTATGGATGGAGACTTTAATTTGCTGGCCGGCCCCATCGAGGCCGATTGCCGGAAACGCCCGCCGCAACGCCGCAGCAGGGGCCGACACGGCTGTGGGCGGGCTTATTCCGGCCTACAGTGTATATCCCGAACTCAGGTTAATGTTGAGAATATCCTTCTCAAAACGCTTGCCAATCAGGATTTTCATTGTGGCAAGCTGGCAATGAAGGCTTGGCTCTCCTCTTCAGCCAAGAAATTACTTTCCTCCTTGGACTGCTGGCAAGCCAGATCGAAAGCCAAGTCTTCCAGTTTTTGGAGGTGGGTTCAATTGATTGAAACGTAGGAGCGGGCCATGCCCGCGATCTTGGGCCTCACCCATTGCCCGAAGCTTTTCGCGGCCATGGGCCGCTCCTACGGAAAATATCAATAAATCAATTAAACCCACCACCGTTATCCCGGCAAAACTCAAGCCGCAGGCGGCGCGGTGGCGATCCAGGCGGGCAGTTGTTGGATTTTGCCGAACCACGCCACGATGTGGGGATAGCCTTCCAGCGGGTATTGGCCGGCGTCGGCGTACATCAGCACCGGCGCGACGGACAGATCCGCAACCGTCATCGCCTCGCCGACCAGCCAGGGATGGACCGCCAAATGGCCGTCCAGCACTTTGGCGAAACGGTGGAATTTCTCGCCGGCTTTGCGCAGTTCCTCGGGGTCGGCCTCGCCCTGCCCCAAGATCGGTTTCAGCACGTTTTCGTAGATGTAGACGGAGCAAGACGGCGCCCAGCTTGACGATTCCCAGAACTGCCAGCGCAGGATGTCGGCCCGGCTGCGGGCATCGGCGGGCAGTAGCGGGGAATTTGGCACTTGGGCGGCGAGATATTGCAGGATCGCGTTGGACTCCCACAGCGAAAAATCGCCGTCCACCAAGGTCGGCACTTTGCCGTGCGGGTTCAGCCGCAAATAGTCGGGCTGCTGCCCCGCGCCGGCGAATAAATCGACGACTTGGGTTTCCATCTCGACGCCTAGCAACGAGGCGGCAATCAGGACTTTGCGGGCAAACGGCGAGGC
Source organism: uncultured Methylococcaceae bacterium (assembly GCA_964582755.1). Taxonomy (GTDB): domain Bacteria; phylum Pseudomonadota; class Gammaproteobacteria; order Methylococcales; family Methylococcaceae; genus Methylumidiphilus. The sequence goes on from CAZOTR010000051.1 coordinate 2,952, forward strand.
GGGGTGGTAGTACAGTTTCATGGGGTTCTCCTGGCGGGTTTTGGACATGGGGTGGGTCCTTGTCTTGGCTGGCACGGAACGCAGCGCCGGTTGCCTGCCGTGGCTTTTCGTGGCGACGGACATATCAGAACACATGTTCTGAAAACTGTAAAGAAAAACAGAACGCCGGTTCTGCTTTTCTTTGCGGAAGGCCCGAAAGGGCCAACATCGCTCCCGGCGATGTTGGCCCTAGGCCGCGCCTAGGGTGGACAAGGCCACGCCGATGACGTTTTCCACTGCCTGGGCGTCGGCCCCGGCGCGGGCCATCACCGGCAGCGCGTGCAGGATGCCGAACAGGAAGTCCGCTTCGCGCTGGATGTCGAAGCCTTCGGGAAGCTCGCCCTGCTCGGCGGCGTTGGCAAGCATGAGCAGGATGCCCTGCGCGAGGCGCTGGCGGACTTCCAGGATTTTGCCCGCCGTGGCCTCGTCGTGCAGCCCCATTTCGTTGACCGAGTTGAACACCAGGCAGCCCAACTTGCCGCCGGGCTGGCGCATGAATTCCCCGAGCAGGGCGAACAAGGCGCGAATCGCCGCCAACGAGGCACCGGGTTGCCCGATGATGTCCAGCATGGGGCGGACGACATTGGCTTCATAATGGTCCAGCGCGGCATGAAACAGGCCGTTTTTGTCGCCAAACTCGCTGTACAGCCCGTAGCGGCTGACCCCGGTGGCGTTGACCAAATCCTCGATGGAGGTTGCAAAATAGCCTTTCGCCCAAAACACCCGCATCGCCTTGTCCAAGGCTTCGGATGGCTGGAATTCTCGGGTACGCGCCATGGGAGCTTTTAGTGCCTTTGTGTGGTGAAACTCGCTTGGCCGATGATGGCACGGGGCTTGCGGTAGAGTCAACGCGCCGCGCCGCCGGAGGGTATGCTTGGGGGCGCACACAGCTTCTTGCTGGGGTCGGTCGATTTTCCGGTGACCAAGCCGCAGCCTTATGATTACCAGTTTGGCGGCATCATGAAAGTGTATTGACGCGCATCGCGCCGGGTGCGCGGGCCTCTGGCCCGCTTACGGGCGGGACGCCCGCGCTCCCGGCATGGGCAAGGAGCGTGGCCAACGCGGCTTTTGCGGCCGCCGGGGAACGGGAATTGCTTTATGTTCGCCAAACACCGCCGCTGCCGGTACAATAGCGCCTTTTTGCGGCACGTTGCCCGGCTGCGCTAGCGTTTCCTCCCCTCTTCTTCCTGCCCTTGGCGTTTGACACGGAACCGTAACAGGGTGGTGGGTTTAATAATGCATCAGGGCTAACGGTCCTGTTCCCGCCCCGGCAAAAAACGCCCCATTGACCCAACCCCCAAGGTTTTATGATCCAAAAGCTTAGAAACATCGCCATCATCGCCCATGTAGACCACGGCAAGACCACGCTGGTCGACAAGCTCCTGCAACAATCCGGCACCTTCGCCGCCCATGAAAAAGTCGAGGAGCGGGTGATGGACTCGAACGCGCTGGAAAAGGAGCGCGGCATCACCATCCTGGCGAAGAACACCGCGCTGGACTGGAAGGATTACCACATCAATATCGTGGACACCCCCGGCCACGCCGATTTCGGCGGCGAGGTGGAGCGCGTGCTGTCGATGGTGGATTCGGTGCTGCTGCTGGTGGACGCGGTGGACGGCCCGATGCCGCAGACCCGCTTCGTGACGCAAAAGGCGTTCGCGCTGGGCCTGCATCCCATCGTCGTCATCAACAAGATCGACCGCCCCGGCGCGCGGGCGCATTGGGTGTTGGACCAGACCTTCGACCTGTTCGACCGCCTCGGCGCGACCGAAGCGCAGTTGGACTTCCCGGTGGTCTACGCCTCGGCGCTGAACGGCTACGCCGGGGACAACCCCGATGTCCGCGAAGGCAATATGGATTATCTGTTCCAGACCATCGTCGACAAGGTGCATCCACCCTTGGTGGACGAGGAAGGCGGCTTCCAGATGCAGATCAGCCAGTTGGATTACAACTCCTATGTCGGCGTGATCGGCATAGGCCGCATCCAGCGCGGGGCGGTGAAGACCAACACGCAAGTGGTGGTGGTCAGCCGCGACGGCAAGCAGCGCAACGCCCGCATCCTCCAAGTGTTCGGCTTCAAAGGCTTGGAGCGGGTGGAAGTGCCCGTGGCCAGCGCCGGCGACATCATCGCCTTCACCGGCATCGACGTGTTGGAAATCTCCGACACCTTGTGCGCCCCGGACGCGGTCGAGGCGCTGCCGCCGTTGAGCGTGGACGAGCCAACGGTGAGCATGACCTTCCAGGTCAACAACTCGCCGTTCGCCGGCAAGGAAGGCAAGTTCGTCACCTCCCGCCAGATCCGCGAAAGGCTGCAACGCGAGTTGCTGCACAATGTCGCGCTGCGCGTCGAGGACACCGCCGACCCGGACAAATTCAAGGTTTCCGGGCGCGGTGAGCTGCATTTGTCGATCTTGATCGAGAACATGCGCCGCGAAGGCTACGAGCTGGGCGTCTCGCGCCCGGAAGTCATCGTCAAGGAGGTGGAGGGCGAGGAAGGCATCGAGCAGCACGAGCCTTACGAGTTCGTCACCATCGAAGTCGAAGAGGCCAACCAAGGCTCGGTGATGGAGAAGATGGGCGAGCGCAAGGGCGATTTGCTGAACATGGTGCCGGACGGCCTGGGCCGGGTGCGGCTGGAGTACATGATTCCCTCACGCGGCCTGATCGGCTTCCAGACCGAGTTCATGACCGCCACCTCGGGCACCGGGCTTTTGTACCATGTGTTCGACCATTACGGCCCTTTGAAGAAGGGCGACATCGGCCAGCGCATCAACGGCGTGTTGGTGTCGATGGTGACCGGCAAGGCGTTGGGCTATGCGCTGTTCAACCTGCAAGAGCGTGGCCGGCTGTTCGTCGAGCATGGCACGGAGGTCTACGAGGGCATGATTATCGGCATCCATTCCCGCGAGAACGATCTGGTCGTGAACCCGACCAAGGCCAAGCAACTGACCAACATCCGCGCCGCCGGGTCCGACGAGAACATTTTGCTGACCCCGCCAATCCGCCTCAGCCTGGAGCAAGCCTTGGAGTTCATCGACGACGACGAGCTGGTGGAGGTAACGCCGAAGAGCATCCGCATCCGCAAAAAGCTGCTGTTGGAGCATGAGCGCAAGCGGGCTTCGCGGTCAGAATGACGGGATAAGGAGGGAGCGGGTTCGCCGCTTGCCCGCCCCTCTTTAGGCTCGATGCCCAGGGCCGGGCCACCCTAGCGCGGCATTGAAGCGGGCGCAAGTGGCCTCGCCTGTTGCACGGTCGTGGCCCTCCCACAGATCGGCCTTCGCCCCGTCGGGCAATTCGATGCGGGCATGGAAATACGGATTGTCCTCGTCGTCGCGGGATTCCACCAGCCTGGCGGGTTTGAGTTCGGCGCGGGAAACCTCGCGGCTTTCTGTCTTGAAGGGATAGCGCCAACGGATGGACACTGCCTGTCCCGCCACCGTCACCCGCACGCAAGCCTGGCTGGCCGCATAAGCCGCAAGCCCCAGCCATGCCGTCCAGAAGCCAGCGAAGATGGCGACGGTGAATTCGAGAGAATGGCCGGGCGGCGGGCCGTCGCGCAGGAAGACGTGGCCCATGGCCACGAGTAACAGCATGAACACGGCGGCGAACCCCCACAGGAAGGCCGCGACCCGGTTATGGAAGCGCAAGGGGGAAGGCGGGCTCAAGGCTGGCCGAAAACCACTTGGTTGCGTCCCCGGTTCTTGGCCCGGTAAAGATTGCGGTCGGCCCGGAGCAATAGGTCGCCTACCGAATCGTCCCCGGCAAAAAACGCCAGCCCCAGGCTTCCAGTCAGCTTGTTGCCGGAGGCATCCGCCGGGAATTCCCGGTCGATGCGCTGACGGATGTTTTCCGCCACGACCAACCCGCGCTCGATGGTGATCCCGGGCAGAAGAATGACGAATTCGTCCCCGCCCCGGCGGCAGGCCACATCGGAATGGCGGGTTTCGTGGCGGAGAATGTCTGCCACCTTCTGCAAGACCTCATCGCCGAGGTGGTGGCCCCAGGTGTCGTTGACTTGCTTGAAGTTGTCCAGATCGAGCATGATGAGGCCCAACTCGGTTTCCCGCGAGCGGGCCTGGCCGACCAAATCCTCCATGAAGGCGTTCAGCCCGCGCCGGTTGAAAAGCCCGGTCAGATCATCCGTCCGCGCCATGATCTCCTTGTAGTCCAGCTCTTCCCGAGTTTTCCGCAAGTAATCCAGTGTGTTTTCAAGCTCCCGGTTTTTTTGGCTGAGGGAGGCGATGAGATCCTGCTCAGAGGCCAGCAAATAGTGGCAGGTGTTGCGCAGCAAGGTGCAGAGAAGATGGGGGTTTTCCTGGATCAGCACGTCGTAAATGGACGGCTCCAGGCAAGCCAGCCGGCAATCGGATTTGGCCTTCGCAGTGGCGGTCCTGCGGACGCAGCCAAGGATGAACGCCAGCTCGCCAAAAAAGCTGCCCTGCGCCACCGTCTTGCGGGCCGCCCCCTCGGCAAAGGTCAACTCCACCTCGCCCTCGGAGACATACAGCATCCTGCGGTCATCGTCGCCCCTGGAAAAAATCGTCTCGCCCGCCGCATACGCCCTGATCGTGGCAACCCGGCAAATCGCATCAAGATCCTCGGTTTTGAAAGACAGGGCGGGATTCTCCAAAGTCATCTTGGCTCCAACGAAAACCTTAGCGGGTTGCTTTGGATGGGGCTAGGCCCAAGCGTTCCTGAAATAAGGCAGGGGCCACGGCAGGCGGTGGGGCGGCTTTCAGCCGGGCCAACCGCGACACCGCGACGGACGCTGGCCCGGCGCTTGCCTTAATGAGCGTCCGCTCGCTGTATGATCCGGCCAATCCATCCACCTTTAGGGGTTCTCCAAGGTTTGAGAAAACAAATGGCTGCCGCCATGCCCGCGCGGGCCGTGGGGGCGGGCCATTGTACTCCAACACCCTGTAAAAATTTGCTGGCCGGGCCACAAGGCCAAAGGATATTCGGTAGAATTCCGTTGTCCAGCCGCGCCATTAAACCTTAACCAGGGGAACACCATGACCACCGCCATCCTCGAAAACTCGGAGCAGATGCTCGCCGTCAAGTTGACCGGCCAGTTGAAAAAAGAGGAGTTCGACCGCCTGCTGGCAGGCGCGGGGAACGCCATCGCGCAATCTGGCCAAGCCAAGATATTGATCGTCGCTGAAGATTTCCTCGGCTGGGAGCGCGCCGCCGGCTGGGGGGACATCGACTTCATGATGGAACACGACGACGATATCGACAAGATCGCCGTGGTCGCCGAGGAACGCTGGCGCGATGATTTGCTGATGTTTCTCGGGGCCGGGCTGCGCGAGGCCGAGGTCGCCTTTTTCACGCCGGCCGGGATGGATCTGGCCCGCGCCTGGCTGCTGGCGGAGCCGGCGCATCGCCCTTGATATGCACATCCATCTGCGGGAAGGCGATTTCCACCCCGTGTTCGCGGAATAGCTTGTCGATGCGCATGTTCAAGTCGTGGACCACGCCCGCCCTGACCCCCGGATTGGCGACAAAACAGCGCAGCTCGAAATCCAAGGAACTGGCCCCGAAAGCCCGGAAGAATGCCGCTTTTTCAGGCTTGTCCAGCACCAGCGGATGTTCCTCTGCGGCTTGGAGGAGCAGGCGCTGGGCCAGTTCCGTGTCCGCGCCGTAGCCAATCCCGACCGGGATGATGACGCGGATGATCCGGCTGGACAAAGACCAGTTGGTCAATTGCGCGGTAATCAGCGTCTTGTTGGGGATGATGACCTCCTTGTTGTCCCAGTCGGTCAGCGTGGTCGCCCGCGTGTTGATGGCATCCACCGTGCCGGTGACGCCGTTGCCCAGGGTCACGGTGTCGCCGATGCGCACCGGCTTCTCGAACAGGATGATGAGGCCGGAGACGAAATTGGCGAAAATCTCCTGCAAGCCGAAGCCCAAGCCGACGCTCAAAGCCGCGACCAGCCATTGCAAATCATTCCATTGCAACCCCAAGAGTTGGCAGGCAACCACCAGGCCCGCCACATAAATGACGTATTTGAGCAGGCTGGTCACCGCAAAGTCGCTGCCCGGCGCCAAATTCAAATGTTGCAGCACCAACAGCTGCAACATGCCGGGCAGGTTGCGCGCCGCCGCCGCCATCAGCCCCAACGCCACGAGGGCCAACAACAGGGATTTCAGCGTGACGGTCTCGATGCTGGCACCGCCCGCCCCGGATGCCGCGCTTTCCCACAGCGCCACTTGATCGAGGAGATGGAAGGCCGGAATCAACCCCTGCCAAATCCAACCTGCCGCGACCAGAAAAGCCGCCCCGGACAACAGGTTTAGCAAAGTCTTCGATTGCAGGCTGATGCTTTGGATTTCGGCAAACTGCCTGCGCTTGTCTAGCAGGTCCGCTTCATCAACATCGTCGCCCCCCCCGGCCTGGCGCCGCTCCTCGCGCATGGCCTGGGCGCGCGCATAGGCCATGCGGTGTTGTTCGAGCAGCAGCCAGCGCTGGAGCATCTGGTGGGCCAGCACGATGGCCAGCGCCCATCCCAGCGTCTTCAACAGCCGCACCTGCAAGACGAGCGCGCCCAAGTGGAACCCGAAAACCTCCATGCCCGCCAACCCGATTTCGCACAGGACGAACAGATTGCCCAGCAAGTGCGGCGACTCGTTGACATTCCAGGCCGTCGCGGCCTCGCCGCCGACGGCGGAACGCCAGGCCCGTGTGGGTTTGCGGGCAATGGCCGCAAGCGCCAAGCAGAGCGCCAGAAACGGCAGCCGTCCGAATTCATAGAGGAAAAGATTTTTGGTTTGTGTTTCAGTGACATAGATGTAGGCGGTCAACAGGATTAGCAGCCAGCGGAAACGCATCGCCCCGTGCAGCGCCGCGGCCAACACGCCAGGCCAGCGCAATTGGCCTTCCAGGAAGCCACCGGGTTTCGCCAGCCGACGCAAAAACTCCAACACGAGTCCGGCTAGCGCGGCCACCTTCAAACTTTCGCCCAGCAGCAAGGCAAAGGCGTCATCCGCCCCGGAGCGGAGCAGGATTTTCCCCAAGCCCAGCAAGAACAGGGGGGCGGGCAGGCTGAGGAGGAATTCCCCGGCCAGCATGAACAGCGTGTTGCGGAACAGGTCGCGGCGGACGTTGCCGACAGTGCCGTTGGCCGCCTCCCGCCAAGCCTGGAAGCGCGGGCGCGCGGAAAAATTCAGCAAAGCCAGCAAAGCCGCATAGGCCAGCGACAGCCCGGCCAACGGCCCGCCGTATTGGCCTAGCTGCCCCGGCAGGCTTTTCCACGGCTCGCCCAGGCCCGCCCGATCCATGCCGCCGGCCAGGTCGGCGAACCAGGCAAAGCCCATCGCCCGATGGGTCGCCGTCCACAGCAAGTTTTCCATGAGCAGCTTGCCGAATTGCTCCCGCTGGTCGTTGAACTGGTTTTGGGCGTTGAGCAGCAGGCTCATGTGCTTGAGGAGTTGCTGGTTGCGCTCCAGCAGCTTGCCGATGAGGTTGGCGCGCAGGTCGAGCAGCGTGGCCAAGCGCTCGCGCATGTCGGGGTTGGAGATCGTCAATTGCGAATCGGGAAAGCGCCCGACGACCGCCTGGACAAAGCCCGCCTTGTCTAGCGCCTCGCTTTTCTGGCGTTCATAGGTCAGCGACTGGATTTGCGCCTTCTGGATGTCGCCGATAGTCCCCGGCGCATCCTCGGCCCCCAAAGATTTCAACTGTATCAGCGTCTGCCGCATGAGTTCGCCGACGTCGGCGCTTTCCCCGCCCAGATCCAGTTGCTGCTTCATCATCGTATAGCGTTGGTCGATTAGCTGGGCCATCTGCTCGATGGCGGAACGCCGGTCCGCAACGGCCTGGCTTTTCTCGGCATACAGGGCCAGTTGGTTGCCGAGCGCGACGTTTTCCTCGGCCAGCCACGCCAGGGCGGGATCTTCCTGGGTGTCTTTACGCAATTTCAGGGATTCATCCAGGATGCTGTCGGATTCTGCCTGCCTCAACTGCCGCAACTGGCTTTGCAATTTTTCCTGCCGCCAGTTGAGATTTTTCAGCTTCTGGCCCAGCAATTCCTTTTGCAGCCCGGCCAGCTCGATCTGGTTGGGGATGGCCAGCAACTCAAGGCCCAGCGCTTGAATCTGCGCGGCCCGCGCATCATGGATCTTCCGCTTCTTCAGCAACAGCGCATTGCCCAAGTCACCTTCCAGGGGCGCGGCGGAAATCTTGGCTTCCAAGCCGTCCGGGCCCAGGTTCTTTTTGGCCTCGGACAGTTCGGTTTGCGCGGGAACCAGCCGGGCCTGGAGTTGGGCCAGCCGATTCTGGATTTCATCGATCTGGTTTTGCAGCGCGATCTTCTCGGCCGCAGCCGTTTCTTGCAGCCTTTCCAACTCCCTCAGGGACTTGCCCTCGAAAGCAGGCTCGGGCTGGGGAGCGCCCAGTTCCGCCACGGACTGCTTCATCTCGCTGCTGCGCACCGCATGTTCCTTCAGTTGCTGCTTGAGGCTCTGGGCCTTGTCGAGATAGCCTTGCTCTTCTTGTTGGACGGACAGGATCTGCTGATAGATTTCTTTAAGCTGCTGGTTGGCTGGCGTGGCCTCAAGCTTGCCCAATTGCTCTATCTTTTGCTGGGTCTGGGGGATTTCTTGCGACAATTCCACGGCTTGGCCTTTGCCGCCAAACAGCGACAACACCGCGCACAGGAATAACAAAGGCAGGGATTGGATGGAACAGAGACTAGGGCGAGGAGGGACCAAGGGGATGCCGGTCCGACGGGACAGGCGCGAAGCGGGGATTGACGGGCGCATCATCAGGCTTTAAGTCGAAGGTTGGGGGCCGGCGGCGGCGATGGCGGCCTCCGCCCGGCCCACCCCGCTTAAGGCGAGGGGTATGATTGGCAGAACGCCGCGCCTTGTCAATGCCTGGCCGAAGGGTGCGCCGTCATTGCCAGCGTTCTCCGCGCCGGCAGGCCATGGCCGCAGCCCGGAAAAAGCGCGGCACGCTTTGCCCCCCGGCCCCTATGCCTCAAGGCCCCACTTTTTTCGTTTGCAACTGCTTCAACTGCTCGGCGGTGAGCACCGCATTGATCTCGTTGCGGGCCTTCAGCGCGGTTTCCACCAATTGGTCAAACACGGCGGAGTGTTCTTTCGCCGCCTGGCGGATGGCGGCCTCGTCGGAAGCCGGGGCGAGGAACACATCGTGGGCCGCCTTCAGGCTTTCGTGCAGCTTCGGCCCCAACTCCTCTATCTTCTTCTGGCTGCCTTGATGAATGCGGGTGATTTTGCCGACTTGCTCGTCGCTCAGTTTGAGTTCGTCGGCGTATTTGAGCACGACATCGGCATAGCCCTTGTGTTCCTTGCGGCCATGCTCGCGCATCCCTTGCATGTGTTGCATCATCATCTCATGCATCCCGCCGCCATGCCCGCCGGCGCCGGGCTGGCCACCTTGGGCGGCGTGGGCGGCATGGGGGTCTTCGGCGGCGGACGCGGCGGGCGCGAACAGGCCCGAGGCTAAAGCAAGCATCGCGGCAAAGGACAAGACGGACAGTTTGTTCATGGACAAGCTCCAGGGGTTGGTTGAGGGTCTAGGAATCATCAATTTAAGAATAGGATAGTGCCATTTGCTTAAAGATGGCTTAAATTGCGCTCTTCAAATCAAGCAAGCAAGCAGCATGGACCCTAAAATCGAATTTATCGGCGCCAAAGCGGATGAAGCCGCCTCTTTGTTGGCAGACGTTTCGCGCCTGTTGGCGACACAGGACATCGGTTTAAGCTATGGCGCGGACTTCATGGGGCGGCCTGGCACCAAGGTTTACTCCTGTGAGCGGCATGTCGTCAAGTTGCGCAGCGAACTGCGTTTGCAGGAAAAAGTCGCCCGGCGCTGGTGCGCCCATGCCGTGGAGCGGGAACACCGCTTCGCCATGCATCATCCCAGCAAAGCCTGGTTCCTGATCGGCCCGGCGGAAGGCGACGGCGGCGAGGTGCGCGTCGGCAATATTTGCCCCCGCTTGACGCCTTTGCACATCTTGCTGCAATCGCCACCGGCCTCCCAGCAGGCGCGGGAAGAGCGGCTGCGCTGGCTGGCGGCCGCGCTGGAAATGGATTTCAGCCTGAAGCACGAGGAGGGCTTGCGGCTAGACCTGGGCTTGTCCAATTTCGGCCTGGACGGGGAAAGCCGGGTTTACTATCTGGACGACGACTTTTACTCGACGGACGGTTACGTCTCGCTGGCGCAGATGTTGGGCGTCTGGCTGCGCAACCATGCGTGGATCGACGAGGACTTCGCCGCCAGACTGGGCGACATCGTGCACGGCCTGTTGCCACGCTATTTCGCCGATCCGCATTGCCTCACCATGTTGGCAGGGCAGTTGCGGATCTTGTTCATGCCCAACGCGGGCAAGCAGGCGGTCTTGGATGCGTTGGTCGACCGGCTGCACCGCCCGGCGGCGGCCCAGCCAGCCGCCCCGGCGGCGAGGCCGCCCAAGCAACGCTATTTCGCGCTGCTGGCCGACATACACGCCAATTTGCCGGCCCTGGAAGCCGCCCTGGCTTTTCTGCGCAAGGAGAACATTCGCGACGGGCTGGTCCTCGGCGACATCGTAGGCTACGGCCCGCATCCTGTGGAATGCATCGAACGTTTGCAGGACGAAAGGCTGGGCTTGGCCCTGCTGCGCGGCAACCACGACCACGCCGCCGCGACGGGTTTGACAGAACAAGGCTTCGGCAGCGCCTCGCGTTGGTGCATCGAATGGAGCATTCCCCGCCTAAGCGAGGCGCAGAAGGCTTGGTTGCTGGGGCTGCCGGCGTTTTTGGAGGGGGAGGGTTGGCTGGCGGTGCATGGCGCGCCAATGGATCCTGCGTTTTTCAGGGGCTATGTCTACGACATGACCTATCCCCAAAATCTGGATGTCTTGGAGCAGCGAGGCATTGCCCTGTGTTTCCATGGCCATACCCATATGCCGGGGGTCTACACCCGCAACCGGCGGGGCGAGGATGGGCTGGCGCGGCAGAAGCAGGTCGCCTTGGCAGACTACCGCCATTGCCTGGTCTGCCCCGGATCGGTCGGCCAGCCGCGCAACCGCGAACCCGGCGCGCAACTGGCGGTGCTGGATTGGGAAACGCGGTGCGTGAATTTCATCAACCTGCCCTACGCCGTGGAAAACACTTTGCGGGACATGGAGCAGGCCGGCTTCCCAGCAGGGTTGGGCAACCGGTTGCTGGCCGGCCTGTGAAGCGGCAACGCCTGGAAGCGCTTACGGGCAGAGCGGGGCGACTTTCGGCAGTACATTGCGCACCGCCGCCCAGCCCATGCCCAGGTTGGTCTTGCGGTTGGTGATCAACACCACCAGATTGTTGGGTTTTTGCGGAACCACCGCCATGAAGTGCAAGGTGTTGTCGGTGGTCATCTGCACTTCCTTGATGGTGTTTTCCACCTTCGTGCCGCGTGTGCTGGACAACAGGCTTTCCACCGCCAGCACATTCTTGCCGCGCAACATGTCCACCGCCGCCGCCGCCACTGCCTCCAAGTAGGACTGGGTGAAGTAAGGCACATTGTGGGACACACTCAGCAACAACCCGCTTTGCAGATCCACCACCGCTATGCCCAAGGCGCCGTCCACGTCTCTCAATACACTGTTTAGAATGTCGTCTAATTTTGCCATGGTTGTTTCCTTGCTTTTTGTCAGTTAAGGGAAAGATGTTTCTTCCGGGTTTAGGGGAAGCTGTTTGGCAGTACTTTAGCCGTACTCCAGGCTTGCCAGCAACGTGTCGATCAACATGACCACGTCTTCGCTACTGCGCGCGTCGGCGCGCACCACCGGCCAGAACTCGCCCCGCTCGTAAAGGCATTGGCAATAGTCTTCGATGCTGGGCCTGCCGCTTTCATCATAGTGCGTCACGCCGATCACCGCCATGCTCTTGCTGAGGAAATCGGCGTTAAGGTTTAAATAATAGTCCAGTTCGGACAAAGGGTCGGGGTGGGTGTTGTCGATGAGGATGATTAACCCCAACGCGCCCCGGCACAGGATATGGCACATGAAATCGAAACGCCGCTGTCCCGGCGTGCCATAAAGAAAAAGCTTTTGGCCGTCATCCAGGGTGATTTCCCCGTAATCCATGGCCACGGTGGTGGTTGCCTTGCGCCGGGCAACCTCCGTCTCGCTGGGCTTGGCCTCGGTGGACAACACCGGAACCTCGCTGATTACGCCAATCGCCGTGGTCTTGCCCGCGCCCACGCTACCGGTGAAGACCAGCTTGATTTGCTTTTTGTTGTCATTGGTCATCGGGCATCGTCGTCGGCATTGCCATTGCGGGCGAGACGGGATGATATTTTGCGGTACAAATCTTTCACCATGCCCGCCGAGGATTTCTTGACCATGTCCGGCTGCGCATGGCGTTCCAGCAGCCCCATCGCCTCGCAGGCGTTGTGAAAGTCAAAGACCTGCCCGATGGGCGCACCCGTGTGTTCGGCGATGCTTTCCAGGCTGGCCGCGTTGTGGTTCATGAAGGCGGCAATGCGTAAAAATTTCCGGTAGCCCGGCAAATGCGCGATTTCCGGCCAATGCTTCAAGCGCACAATGTCTACAGGCTGGCAACCTGCCAGCAGCCGTCCGCCGGATGCGGCCAAAACCGCGTGCCAGACCAGTTCGGCCAAGGGATGGCTGTTCATTTCCTTGCCCATTGGGGATTCCAACACTTTTTCCATCAGCACGTTGCGCACCTGGATGTCACCGGGGTCGGCTAGGAACAGAGGTTGCAAGCTGTCGGCAGGGACAATGCTGTAATAGCGTCGGTTTTGCGGGGACACCGCCAGCCAAACGTGGTTTGGCAGGACAAAAATTGCATCTTCGTCCGCGGCGATGGCTTTTTGCAGCAGCCCTAGAAAATGGAGACTGGGATCGAACCCGGGTTGGCGGGCAAGCTCCGCGCCGGGACGGGGCGTGGCCTTGGCGGGGGACGGGACGGTTTCCGCCTCCGTTTCGCCACGGGCGGCGTCTTCCGCAGGCCCGGCAGGGCTCGCCACGGACCAGTCTTCGGATCCGTCCGGCGGCGCGCTGGCGACAGGTGGCGGCAGGGGCCGCCCGTCCACCACCGCCTCCGCCCGTTCGGCAATATGCCGGGACAAGGCGTTAAGCAATTCGACCAGTTCTTTCCGGCTGGGCAACAGGTTGGCTGACAGGTTCAACTTCCAGGGGGAGTCGAAATCGGTCTGGCTTGAGCAGGCCACAAAACACACGGCAGGGTATTCCGACAGATGGTTTGCCCAGAAATCCTCGCCTTCGGCGCTGTCCAGGGAAACCAGGACAACATCGGCAGCCTTGAAATCCCGGAAGTAGCTCCACGAGTCGGAAAGCGCCCGTTCCGACAAGGTTAATACCGCCCTCAATGCCTGCTCTTTCGGTTCGCCAAACCCTACGGTTGATAGAGAAAATTCAGCCACTGCCGTTGATATGCTGGCTTTCAGCCCAAGTGTTCATTTATTGGTTTCCCTCCTGCTAGCAAGCGGCCTCACGGCGGTTTCGCCCTGAAGCAAAGCCTTGCCTGGCTTTAGGCCTTTGTCAAAACCCGGTTGCGGCGTGATTATAATGGTTTTCTTTGTCAAGTGGCGACTTTTTGCGGCATGTGCTTGAACAGGCAGGCTTAGGCAGGGACCGCCCCACAATGGACACATCACAGGGTGAAACGAAACGTCCCGATCATCGCCCCTGGAACTTTGCAACCGCCCAGCGCGCGGCGGCGGTAGGTGTCGGTGGCGGGGAACATCTGGCTTTCGCGGGTGAGCGCCTCCAGGCCCGTGCCGAAGATGCGGTAGAGGCTTTCGTCAAAACGCAAGTCGCGGATCGGCGCGGCGATTTCGCCGTTTTCCACCCAGAAGCAAGCGTAGCGGGTCATGCCGGTGAGGCGGGCCGTGTGCGTATCGCTCCAGTTTAGATAATGCAGGTCACCGACATACAGGCCAGTGTCCAAAGCCCGCAAGACCTCGGCCTCGGCCAAGCCGCCGCCGCGCACCTCGGGGGAACGCAAGCCTTCGCCGTCGTCCGCCCCGTTGCCGGGAACGCCATGCTCCTGCGCGCTGCGCGAGCTGACCCGCAAGTTTTCCAGCCGGCCTTGCCCAATAATCGGCAATTCCGCCGGCCCCACCTCCCCCAAGTTGTTGAAGCGCGGCGCCAGCCCCAGCCGGAAGTTTTCCCTCAGGTTGAATTGTTCCGAGAAGCCCGCCTCGCCTTCGATCAGCTTTTGCAAAGCGGAATTGCCTTTTTTCCAGTCATCGTAACTGACCGCTCCCCAGGAGAACATCCCGACGAGCTTCTCCACGGCGGCAGGGGCCAGATAAACCCGGTATTCGCCGGGCGGCAGGCTGCGGGCAGGGCGTCGCAACCGCTCAAGTTGGCTTTTGCCGGCTTCCAAGGCATGGGCGAAAGTGACAGGCCGCCAAACACGGTCTGCGTGCAACCCCTTGACGGCCTTGTTTTCCCCCGCGCCGTTGACGGTGAACAGGGAGTAGTCGATGAAAAACGAATCGCAGCAAAACCAGTGGTCCTGCCCGGCCGAGTTGCGGACGGCGCGGATTTGCGGCCCCGCCGCCAGAAGCCCCGCGAAATCCATGCCCGCCGCCGCGTCGGCGATTTGCCCCATCCAGTCCTCCGCGCCTGGATAGTCGCCGCCATGGTGGTTGTCGCTAGTGCCGTTGTTCGCCATGGCGACGATGAACGGGTCTGCGGGCAACACCTGGGCCTCGGCGCGGGCGCGGGCCAGCAACGAGCGCACGGCGGCCAGATCCGTCCGCAATCCACCGCCCAAATCCACAGACAGGCGCAGTTTCCGGCCCGCGCTTTGGAAGACCAGCCCCAACCGCCTTTGCGCCACGCTGGTGGCTTGGCGGACATGGGTGTTGTTAAAACGGACATACGCCTGCTCCTCGGCGCTCAGGCGCAGATTCAACTCCTCGCCCTGCCTGAGTTCGGCCAAGGCGGCATCGGCAATCCGGCCGAACAATTCGCGGCTGGTTTCGACGAACCCCATCAGCCGCCCCCGAACACGTCCACTTGCGCAAACAGGCAAGGCGGCGAGGCATGGCCGACGCGGATCATTTGGTTCGGCTCCCCCTTGCCGCAATACGGCGTGCCGAAAACCCGGAATTCCCCGATGCCGCCTACCCTTTGCAAAGAATGCCAAAACGGCACGGTGACGCCCCGGTAATTGGGATTTTTCAGGACGCGGGTGAAACGGCCATCTTCGATCAGACGGGCGTATTCACAACCAAACTGAAATTTGTTGCGGTAGTCGTCGATGGACCAGGAAATATTCGACTCCATATACACCCCGCGCCCCACGGAGGCGACCATATCGTCCAGGCAACTGTCGCCGGGCTCCAGGTTGATATTCGCCATGCGGTCCACCGGGGCGCGGTTCCAGCTTGCGGCGCGGAAATTGGCGACACCGGGAAGGCCCGAACGCGCCTGGCTTTCCAGGCCGCCCAGGCCGCGCAACAGCAAGCCGTCTTTGATCAGGTATTCGCGGCTGGCCGGGTTGCCGCCGTCGTCGAAGCCGTAGGAGGCGAATTCGCCGGCCAAACCCGGGTCGAAAACCACATTCAACAAGGGCGAGCCATAGCGCAGCCGCCCGAAATCCGCAGGCTGCACGAAGCTCCAGCCGGCGTAATTGCGCTCGTCGCCCAAGATGCGGTCCAGCTCCAAGGGGTGGCCGATGGATTCGTGGATCTGCAATAGCATCTGGTCCGGGGCGAGTATCAAATCCAGGGTTTCGGCGGGGCAGTTTTCCGCCTCCAGCAACTCCAAGGCTTGGCGTCCGACCCGCTCACAGTCGGCGAAAATCGCCGCGAAATCGAAATGCTCCAAGCCCCCCTGGGCGCAACAGGCCACCGGGCCGTTGCGGGAGCGGCGCTGGGTTTCCGGCCCGTCCCTGGCGGTGACGGCAAAATTGCTGGCAACCAGCAAGAAGTGTTGGCTGATGTCGGCGCCGTTGCTGCTGGCATAGTGGCTGTGGGTTTCCACCAGCGTCGCCTCGGCGCTGGCATTGATGATCTTGCCGGAAACCTGGAGATGGCGGCAAGCCTCCATCAAGCGGTCGGTGAACTCTTTTAAGGAAAGCGAATCCAGGCCACGCAGCATCGGACCTACGAACCGCCCCCGGCTGGGTGGCCTGTGCGCCGGCGACAGATCCAACGGCTTGCGGTGGGCGCTGGCCTTGGCCAAGCCGGCGGCTCGGCGGGCCGCCTCGCGCAAGCCCGACGCGGAAAGGTCGCCAGTTCCGGCATAGGCGATTTGGCCGTCCACCAAGGCCTCCACCATGGCGCCCCGCTCGCAGCCGATGGCATTATGATCGGCCCGCAGGTTGCGCACACGGCGGTGATGGGTGTCCTCCCGGACGTAGCGCAAACCGACCCAATCGGCTTCGCGGGCTATCCACGCAAGCGCCCGGTGAATATCGAATTCGGCAAAAGCCGGTTGAAAGGCAAGGGGGGCTTCCATCGGTCAGGAAAGGCAAACGAAAGGGCTTATTGTGCTGGAATTTGCTGTTGAGACAAGCGGGATTTTAGCCAAAGCGGTTGATTTTCCATGGCTGGCGCGTACCATTGGATGCACACGTCCAATCCATGGCCCCCATGCTCCTCCGTTCCCTTTCCGTGTGTCCAACACCCCAAGTTTCGCCCTTGGAAGAGCGCGTCAGCGTTTGCGCACCGCCCAAGCGTCGGGCATTCCCCTCTGACGACAAGGCGGCGAGCCGCCGGGAATCGCCCTAGTGGTTGCCGATCACAGCAAGGAAGACGCCATCGCCTGGGCCTGGGCCGAACATTTTCATGAGCAGCGCATATTCGAGCTCATGTCCCTATCACTCGGCGGCAAGCTGCGCAGGGAACTGGCCCATGAACTGCGCAACCGCCTGACCCCCATGCTGACCTTGGCGCACATACTGAAGAAGGCAGACAAACTCGATCCGGCGACGCTGGCCTGGGCCGGGCAATCCATGGAAAAACAAATTTTGGGATTGTCCGGACTGGCGAACTCCCTGCAAAATGCCGGGACAGTTCCTGGCGACGGCCCGCCGCCAACCCCCGTGGATTTGCGGCAGATAGCCAGCCAAGCCATGGAATCCCTCCGCCCGCTGCTGTCGCGGCACCGCCTGTCTTTGCCAAGCCATGCCGCCTGGATACTCGGCGACCCTGCCTGCCTGCTTCATCCCGTCAGCCTCTGTCTGCTGAAAACCGCCCGCCAAACTAATGCCCTGGACATAGCCACGCATACGGAAGCCGGCCAAGCGGCACTCACCATCAGCGGCCATCGCTCGGACAGCCTTGCCCGTGATAACAGCCCGCCGGCGTGGACGCCGCCCAGCGGGGAGGATGCCGGACACCCACTGGGCATGGGCATTAGGCTGGCAAAAACACTGATCGAACAACAGGGAGGGAGCTTGGTTTGCCACGGAACGGAAGCGGGAAACCCCTGGCAGGCAATCACTTTGCGCCTGCCTTTGGCTGGCTCCACCGCTTTCCCGCCTACCCAAACACTCCCCTGATTATTTGCAGGCTATCCAGCGGGCCATGTCTCCACCGAAAATGAAAA
This sequence comes from uncultured Methylococcaceae bacterium, assembly GCA_964582755.1. Classification (GTDB taxonomy): domain Bacteria; phylum Pseudomonadota; class Gammaproteobacteria; order Methylococcales; family Methylococcaceae; genus Methylumidiphilus. The sequence goes on from CAZOTR010000051.1 coordinate 20,525, forward strand.
TTTATATCGTCGATGACGACGACGACATTCGCGCAGTGTTGGTCCGCCTGTTTGCCAGCGAAGGACTAAACGCGGAATCCTTTGCCAGCGCCCATGCGCTATTGGATATCTGCCATCATGAATTGCGCGGCTGCATTCTCCTGGACTTGGACATGCCGGAGATGGGCGGCATGGAATTGCAACAGACCCTGCTAAAACGCGGCATCGATATCCCCATCATTTTCCTGACCGGCCACGGTGACATCCCTTCGGCTTCCCAAGCCTTCCGCCTAGGCGCCGTGGATTTTCTGGAAAAGCCCGCCGACAACGGTATTCTGCTGGATAGGATCAAGGAAGCCTTCGCGGCGGATCTCAAGCATTACCAGCAAAAGCAACATCGCAAGGCATCCAGCGAGCGCGGCGCCAAATTGACCAGTCGAGAATTGGAGGTCATGAGCTTGGTCGTCAAAGGCCATTCCTCAAAGCAGATCGCCAAAAACTTATCCATCAGCCACCGCACCGTCGAGGTATACCGTGCCAAGATCATGGAAAAAATGCAAACCAAAACCTTGGCCGGCCTCATTTCCCACGCCATGCTCATGGGCTTGGATAGCACGAATTGATTATGCTTAACCCCCCACTATGCCGCCGCCGGCATCCCGCTCCGCCGCAATGGATGCCAGCAAAGCGGACAATTCCTGCGCATCCACCGGCTTGAGCAAATGGCGGTCAAAGCCAGCCGCGCTAGATTGCCGGATATCCGCGTCCCGCCCATAACCGCTCAGGGCAATCAACACCGCCTGCCGGGTTTGCCCGCCTTGGCGCAATTCCCGTGCGACCACATAACCGTCCATATCGGGCAGGCCGATATCTAGCAACACGGCATGGGGACGGAATTCCGCCGCGCATCGCAAGGCCGTTGCGCCATTGTCGGCCGACCTGACCTCGTGGCCGGCGAGGCGGAGCCAGATGGCAAGGGTTTCCACCGTGTCGGCATGATCGTCCACCACGAGAATCCGCAAATGGCGAAGTGCCGCAAATGGCTGGCCGGCAGGCGTGGATTCGGCCACGGGTATTTGCGGCTCCTGAGGCAAAGGCAGGCGCAAGGTAAATTCGCTGCCCTGGCCTAGCCCCGCGCTGGAACCTGCCACCGTGCCGCCATGCAGTTCCGCCAATTGCCTAGCCAACGGCAGGCCCAGCCCCAAACCGCCTTGGGCATGGGCCAGGGATTGGTCAGCCTGGGCGAACAATCCGAACACCTTCGGCAACAGATCCGGGGAAATGCCGATGCCATTGTCGCGCACACGGAAAACCGCCTCACCCTCCTCCCGGCCCACGCTTAGGCTGATGCGCCCGCCCTCCCCGGTGTATTTCGCCGCATTATTGAGCAGGTTCGCCAACACTTGCGCCAGCCTGAGCCTGTCGCCTTGCACGCAAAGCGGGATTTCTGGCAGCTTGATGTCGAATTCCTGCCGGCGCGCCTCGATCAGCGGCATACTGGACTCCACCGCACATTCGACGATATCGGCCAACGCGATCCTTTCGGCTTTCAAGCTGACCTTGCCCTGCATAATGCGGGCGACATCAAGCAGATCATCGAGCAAACGCGCCATCTGGCTTACCTGCCGGTCGATAACCTCGATTCCCCATGCAAACCGAGGCTCTATCGGACCCAGTGCCTTTAAAACCTGTAGCGCGTTGCGGATGGGCGCCAAGGGACTGCGCAATTCGTGGGCCAGCATGGCGAGAAATTCGTCTTTGCGGCGGTCGGCCTCGCGCAAGGCTTCTTCCGCGCGCTTGCGCTCGGTGATGTCCACGAAGACGCCCACGCAACCGCGCACCTTCCCCGCTTCGTCGTACAGCGGCGAAGCGCATTCAAACAAGGTCAATGCCTTGCCGTCTTCGCGGATGATTTCAACCTCGACATCACGGACATCGGTCGCATGGCGTGCCGCATACTGAATCGGCAAATCTTGCGGGTCAAGCTCGATGCCGTTGCGCAACGCTTTGAACGGCAAGCGGCGGTCGTGGTCCGCGCTTTTCGAGGCATTGGCGCCAGAGCCGAGTCCGAGCATGGCTTCTCCCGCCCGATTCAAGCGGATATTTTGGCAGGCGGGATCGTAAGTGATGGCGATGGCAACCGGAACCACGTCCAATACGGTTTGCAGTTCATCCAGCCGGCTTTGCAACTCATGGTTGAGCCGCTTTATGTTTTCCTCAGCCTGCTGTTGCCCGATGCCATCCAACCCGCACTTAGGGTCTGCAATAAAATTTAAATTCAAGGAGCCAGGCGACGAAATGCCCTCACAATTCCCCCCGGAGGGACGGTTCTCTTCCTTATCCACCATCAGATTAGTTCAGCGACTATCTTGCCTAGCGCAACGCACACTAGCGAAACCACGGGAACGGCGACAACCACTAATCCGAGCAAGGCGAAACATTTATTGAATCCATCCATCGACTCCCAAATACCCAAGCAATTATGCCATTGCTTAAAACATATGGCCGCCACCTTTTCCCGCTCGGCATTCCAGACATTGCGGACGCTTTTAAGCATTGCCAAACATTTTTTAGCGACAAAATACCCCCCCGCCATTATCATAAAAAAACTGGTATACGCGGTGGCCATTTGCGCATGATACTGATCCAACTTGAATTTGTTTCGATACAATGATTCCAGGCTTTCCTGAACCAACTCGCACAGTGTTTCCAAAAAACTCTGCGCAACTTCCCCTAGAAAATCAAAACCGAAACCCACGCTCATCACACCCACTGCCAGCCCTGTCCACAGCAAAGCGCTGGGCATGCCGTCGGTTACCCTGGCAAAATAGTTTGGTTTCTTCCCGCCCGTAATATATTGAAAGACATTGGCATGCCCTTGCCGTAGATCTTTAAAAATCTTTATCATGAGCGACCACATTTTCAGACTGCCTCGCGCCAAGAAAACCACAATCATAAAACTAGCCGGCTAACGGCGCTTTCCGCACTATTAGCTTCCCGAACACTGGTTTTTGACCGAATCCGTTATCGATAATTCCATTTTCCGTATCTTAGGGGCAGGAACATCTTTTGGCGCCACGCGCAGGGCTGCCCATCTTTTTTTCAGCCATAAAAAAACCCCCTCCGGTTTCCCGGAGGGGGCCTTTGCGCTGGGTCCGGGCG
>CAZOTR010000052.1:0-23593 GCA_964582755.1 uncultured Methylococcaceae bacterium
TGCAGGCCATGATTACCCCGCATTCCACAAACTCCATGACGGCTGCGATTGCATGGCAATGAATTCGTAGGCCGGAAAAAGCCGGTTCGAGCGTGAGCGAGAATCGGCGTTTCCGGCACACACCAGAAACTAACGACAGCAAATTCAATTAATACTTTCAAAAGCAATAGGAACGGACGATGGACAGAGACCTTTTCGAGTTATTGCAATTTTTAGGCAACAAAACCCGAACTCCGCTTAGACCAGAAGGAGATGACCCTATTTCGAGAAAAAACTTTGATCGCCAAGTGAATATGGTCATCTGGTTGCGGGATCACGGCTATATTGATTGTCGCGATGGATGCATACAGAAGGATAATGGCCTATCAGGATTCAAGTACCTTCTTGCTCTTGTGGATGGGTTAAAATATCCCGGCGAGAAGGTTATTAGCTTCGGAACATACGAAAAATACTATGAAGCAGAAGTAAAAAGGTCATCTTTGATAGCCTTTACCGACCAAAGTATAAACATCAATGGCTCAATCAACCAAAGCGCGATTGCTGTCAATTCCGCAAACACCACGCAATCTGTTGCCCCCCTTCAATCCAATGAAACGCAGCTTATTGAAGAAATCCGTCACTTGCTAGAAATTGATAAGAAAATTGATCCTCAGCGGAAGAAGGACGCGATGATAGATTTAAAAACGCTAGCAAGGACAACTTAGCAAGACTGAAAGGAACCCTGGGATCGTAAAGAGCATCCTGGAAGGCTTGAGGATCATACCCTCTATTAAAGCGTTGGTTGACATATTGCTCATGTCGCAAAATCTGTAAATCTTTCGTAAACCAGCCCGCATCGTTCGCGTGACTCGATTGATGCGCCTCCTGCGTCGGCACATCCTACGGACTACCCGGATACAGAACCGACTAAAGAACGGGCAAGCAAAAGACGCCTACCGGCCCTCCATCCCTTTGCTTTGAAGGCGACCACAATGCAATACGAGCTTATTATCAACATTGACCAAGCGGGCCTGGATCAAATTCATGCAAATGGACAATATGTGACGCTCTCACAAAGCGTGAACTCGTTGCTGAATGTCGCTTGGATCACATTCCAGCCTTGCGCGTCCAATAGCGTGACTTGGCAGGAAGAGTATGAAATTTACGCTTCGACAACAGCCGTCCAGCCAGGAGCTTGCCCCGCGCTAACCGCGCAGACGGGCGCAGCGCAAACGGGTTATGTTTATGCGTTGAGCGCAGGAGCTTTTACTGGCGAACCGGGGGGACAGGCAGGCGCTTATAATGCCCTGAACAAGCAAGGCGAATCCGTGACCATGGGCTTGGCGCGGAACGCCAGGGTCAATGGCGAACCCCTATTCATGCCGCTGAATGCCGTGTCGGTATCAAATGGCGGGGAGGTATCGTTCACCCCCGAAGTGACAGTCTATCTATACCTCAGCCAGTGTAACAATAGCGGCACTATCATTAGCTCGATCAACGAACCGGTTTGCGCCGTGACCTTGACCAGCGCAAATCCCACGGCAACGCTGCTCTTCTGCGATGCAACCCGCATGTTTTATCTGGCGTAAAGGCCGCAGGGCTACATAGCGGCTTTATCGTATATTTTTTGGTTCCCGTGCGGCGCGCGGGAACGAGAAAACGCGAAAACCAACCCAACCCCACGAATACCCCCCATGGACCACACCAAAACTGTTTTTGCTTTCATCGGCTTTATGCTTGCCGGCTTTCTGGTGATTTTCTTCGGGCGCATGGCCGAGGAGGACAAGGGGGAGCATGGCATGATGTTGGTGAATTACCAATTGCACACCTACGCCCGCGAGGCGTGCGTCAAGGCGGCGAAGCCTAAGTTGCAGACGCCGCTATACATGCCGTCTGAAACCAAGCCCGAAGGCGCAAACGCGGTGGTGTTGGCTTGGAATGCTTCGCCGGAATCGCCCCATGCCGTCATTTGTCGCTACGAGCAAGGCAAGGGGGTGGCGGAGGTGAAAATCGACGGGGTTTCCATCGGCCCGGTCAGCATCGACATCAGCGACGACCCCGCCGCCCACGCGCCCGGCGCGTGGGTCGAAAAACATTGGGGGCATTGACGGAAAACCCTGGCCGCCGGCCGGCGCGGAGCTTCGGTAAAGAGGGATAATCCCCACCGGATTGGGTACAATAAACCTACTGAAAACCCTCGCCAACCACAATCAACACATTGATTTTATTAGGAGCCCCCATGAGCAACTGCCCTTACCTGCAAAACGCCCTGGCTTGGTCGCAAGGCTTGAAAGCCGACATAATGAAGCAGAAGAGCCTGGGCTATGTGCTGTTCTTGGCGGTTGGCGCGAGCGTGCTGTCCGGGCTGGCGGTTTTCCTCTTCGATCCCAATGTGCGTTCGTTTTCCGACGGCGTGTGGTATGCCTGGGCGACCATCACCCATGTGGGCTATGGCGACGTGGTGCCGACTTCCTTGGTCGGACGCCTGCTGTCCTCCCTGTTGATCCTGTTCGGGTTGGTCCAGCTCACCGCGACTTTTTCCGCCATCCATAGCGGACGCAATATGGGCGAGAGGCCCAGCGAGGACAGCCAGATTTTGGCGGAAATCAAACGCCTGCACGAGCGGCAGGACCAGTTGGAAGCCAAGCGCAGGCCGACGGAATAGCCCATTCCCGCCGGCGCTTGGCCTTAAAGCCTTACTTAACGGCATTGGTCCAGTCTCATGCAATCCCGATCAAACTATTTTCCTGCCGCAGGCGCGCTGTATTTGTGCTTCGTGATTTATGGGAGTTTGGTTCCGCTTGAATTTCGCGCCTTGCCAATGGGCGAGGCGACAAGGCGATTCGCGGAGATGCCTTATCTCCATCTCGGCATTGGATCATTGGCGGATTGGGTGGCCAATATCTTGCTATTCATTCCATTGTCGTTTATTTGGCTGGGCGTCGTGTGGCGGCGTTTCAATGCCGTCGCGCAAGTTTTGTCATCCGTTTTGGTGGTGGCGCTGTGTGCCTCGCTTGCGGTCGGCATTGAGTTCACCCAAGTGTTTTTCCCCCCACGGACGGTTTCTTTGAATGACGTTATGGCGGAAACCCTCGGCTCCGCCATTGGCGTATTGGCTTGGCGGATGTTCGGGGAACAGTTTTCGTTCTGGTTGCGGCAGTGGCGGGAACGGAACGGACAGGCGGGCTTTGGCCTGAAACTATTGCAGGCTTACCTAGCCTTTCTGTTCTTTTACAATGTCATGCCGCTCGACCTGACAATCAGCCCTGTCGAGCTATACCATAAGTGGCATGAGGGGCGGATTATATTATTGCCTTTTGGCGCCCATTTTTCAGACCTTTATCAGTGGTCATACAATCTTTTCGTCGATGCCATCATTTGGACACCCGTCGCATTTTTGTTGGTGTGGTCGGGGAAAAAACCGCCACAGGCCGCAATAGCATGGTCGATTGCCTGCGCACTAATACTTGAACTATTCCAGTTGTTTGTGTACAGCCGCGTCACCGATGTTTCCGATATTTTGTTGGCGCTGCCCGGCGCGGCGCTTGGGGCTTGGGTTGCCACGCGTGGCGGGCCGGTTTTCGGCAAAGCGCGTGAAAACACTGGCGTGGTTTATTCCAGCCTGCCGCCCATGGCCGCCGCAGGTTTTGTGTTGTGGTGCATGGTGCTGGCGGGGGTTTTTTGGTATCCTTTTGATTTTCGCTTTGCGGGCGGGACGTTCGGGGATCGGCTGGAGTCCATGCACTGGGTTCCGTTTTATGCCTATTACTATGGCAGCGAATTCCGCGCCCTCACCGAAGTATTCCACAAGGTTCTTTTTTTCTTGCCTCTAGGGGCTATTTCCAGGATCTTCGTTGGCTCTCTCCGCCATTCCGCGCAGGCGCGGCTTATCGAGTACGGGGCCTTTTCTCTGATTGTGCTGAGCGCATTCGGGATTGAACTGGGACAGATGTTTTTGCCGGGCAAGAACGCGGATATGACCGACTTTATCATGGAAGCCGCCAGCGGTCTGATAGGGTATCAAGGCTTACAGATGATCCAAGCGGAGATCGGCGCGATGGACGCTTCAGCCACGCAGACGCCCTTGCATTCTGCGTCAACTCGAAACCCATCATCAGCCCGCCCCCCCCAGGAGTGGCAAGGGGCCGCCAGCTTCCGCAAACTACTTAATGCCATAATCAACCATCCCAGGGGCGTTGCCACGCCTAAGCATCGTTTGGCATCCGGCGCTCCCGGAATGCCGCACAATAACAAAACTTGGCTTCCCCTGTTTGCCGGCATTATTTTGCTGGCAATGGCGGCTTGGCTCGCCGTACACTCCCCAGCGGTGCCCTACAACATAAGAGAGTTGCTCAACCCAAGCTATCCATTGCTGGCCGTTTTGGTGCTATCCACTTGTGTGTTTTGGACTTTGGGATTCCCGGTGGCAATCGCTTACTGGCTGTCCAAGCCGGGCGCGAGAGTCCAGCTTTATCCGCTGACGCTCATATTTCACGGTGTCATTGCCTTGGTTATGGTGGGCATTTTCGCCCCCCTCGAAAGTATCCATGACATTGTCGGATCCCCTGTCCTTGGATGGCCTTGGCATTGGGAGATAGCCGGGCGCTTCCTCGCCTTGTTCAGTGCCGTTTCGTTGACGATGACATGTGGCACGTTTGCGGTCATGGCCGGGGTATACAAAAGAGGGGCCGCACGGGGTTTTGCGGCTTTGACAATGGCCTCTGTGGCCCTGTATCCGGTGTTTTATTGGATTGTGGTTGCGGAAGCAGCAACCGACAACCTGACCGAGTTGATGGCGGGCGGCGGCACTTTGGCTTCCGCCGCGTTGCTTGCCGGTTTTTTGGCGCTGCTGCTAACCTCAGGCTCTTGGCTGGCCACCCGAATCCATCTGGGCATGGCTGGCCGCAGTTGGCCGGGGGCTGCGTGGATTATAGTTTCTTACCCCGCCGCCTATATGCTGGTTTCCTACGGAACAGAGGAGGCCATCGTGAAATACGGCCAGGTATTTTCGGCATTGCAATTTCTGTTAAGCCCCGACCGGTCAAATTACCTGCACGGCTGGGCCTTGCTCAAGCGCTATCTGATTTTGCATTCGGCCGTGATTGTGGCGGTCATGTTGGTGCAATATTCTGTTATGGCAAGACTGCCCCTTGTGCCTAGAGGACATCGGCTACAAAGTTAAGGCCAGCCTGTCCGGCCAACACCCTATAGCGGCTTGCATATGCATTCGATACGCGGAGCGCCGGCGTCTCGCCGACCCGGGCCATGGCCGGCGAGACGCCGGCGCTCCAGTGGCGCACTCAACGCGAGTCAACACCGCCATAAAGCCCCCGCCAGGAGAGGCTCTTTTATCAATCCACCCCTGAAAACAAACTGAGGAAACCATTATGCTAAATTGGGACGACCCACTCGCCGACCTGTCCAGAGCCAAACCCCAGAAACTGCCGATGCCGCCCACCCTGGCGGAACGACAGGAGGCGCCGCTTCCTCCGTTCCGCACGGCAGCCGCCGACGCTCCCAAGCCTTACAAAGAGGGCGGCGCTGCCGGCGCGGCAGCGGAGTTCCGCCCCATGGACAGGGCGGCGCCCCAGCCCTTCGCGGCGAACCAAGACACCCCTTTCAATGTCGGCGCCACCGGCCTAGAAGCCATCGAAATGGGCGCCCGGCGCATCCAGGTCGATGACAAGAAAATCATCAACTGCCGCGCCGACCTGAACCAACTGGTGCCGTTCAAGTACCAATGGGCTTGGCAGAAATACCTGGACGCCTGCGCCAACCACTGGATGCCGCAGGAGATCAACATGACCGCCGACATCGCCTTGTGGAAAAGCGCGGACGGGTTGACGGAGGACGAACGCGCCGTCATCATGCGCAACCTGGGGTTTTTCTCCACCGCCGATTCGCTGGTGGCGAACAATCTGGTGCTGGCGGTCTACCGCCACATCACCAATCCCGAATGTCGGCAATACCTGCTGCGCCAGGCTTTCGAGGAAGCCCTGCACACCCACGCCTACCAATATGTGGTGGAATCGCTGGGCATGGACGAGGGCGAGGTGTTCAACATGTACCGGGAAGTCCCGGCGGTGGCACGCAAGGCGGAATGGGCGCTGCCGTTCACGAAGTATCTGGCCGACCCGCATTTCCACACCGGCACGCCGGAAAACGACCAAAGGCTATTGCGCGAATTGATCGCCTTTTATGTGATTTTCGAGGGCATCTTCTTTTATGTCGGCTTCACCCAAATCCTGTCCATGGGCCGGCGCAACAAGATGACCGGCACCGCCGAGCAATTCCAATACATTCTGCGCGACGAATCCATGCACATGAACTTCGGCATCGACGTCATCAACCAGATCAAAATCGAGAATCCGCAGCTTTGGTCCGAGAGCTTCAAGGCCGACATGATCAAAATGATCCGCGAGGCGGTGGACATCGAAACCCAATACGCCTACGACACTATGCCGCGTGGCATACTCGGCTTGAACGCGCCGATGTTCAAGGAATACCTGGAGTTCATCGCCAACCGCCGCTGCGCCCAAATCGGCCTGCCCGAGCAATACCCAGGGGCCAGCAATCCGTTTCCGTGGATGAGCGAGGTGCTGGATCTCAAGAAGGAAAAGAATTTCTTTGAAACCCGCGTGACCGAATATCAGACAGGGGGGGCGCTCAATTGGGAATAGGCATTGCGGACACATTTGCCCACTCCACCCGGCAGGCCAGGCAAGGCATGAGGACCAGGATATTTTCCGAATGGCGCATACGCTCCGCGCAGCACACGGTCATATTCGCCGTGCTGGGGCTGTTTCTGTGGGCGGGAGATTTGGCCATGGACGCCAGCCAGGCCAAAAAGGCGCTGGCTTTCCGTTTGTGCATCGCCGCGCTGTTGCTGCTTTCCGCGCTGGCAAAGTGGCTGTCGACGTCGCTTTGGTTCAACTATATCGCCGCCTATGTTTCCTTGGCCCTGTGCGAAGCCGTGCTGGTAGGCTTGTTTAAGGATCTGGAGGGTGGAAGGGCCGCCATGGCGGGGCAATTCCTTTATTTTTTTATTGGCTCCCTGGCGTTCTGCGCCCTTTACTCGTTCAAGCTGAATCTGTACGGTTGCGCCACCCTTGTGCTGGTTCCGCATCTTTGCGGCGTTTTGCTCATACCCGACTTCCCCCACATCCTCTATGCCGCGGTCATCTGGCCGGCCAGCCTGCTGACCGTGCTGGTCCATTGGTGGGTCCGGCCTATATTGGTCGAAAACATCAAGCTGCGGCAGGAAATCGAGTCATCGACAGCCATCGATCCGGTGACTGGGCTGTTGAATATGCGTGGATTGGAACAGGCGTTTCAGCGTTTGGTCAAGCTGGGCACGGCCAAGCCTTTGCAACAGTTTTTGCTGCTCATCGAGATAGACGGCTGGGACGAGATCCGGCGGACGTATGGCGACGACTTTGCCCGCTCATTGCGCTGGCAGATTGGCCAAACCGTCGATGTCTCGTTCCGGGGGCGCGATGTCACCGCCAGCCCCGGCAATGAATTCGTCTGCATTTTGCAGCATGTGTCCAGGGAAAAAGCCTTCGAGATCGCCGAACGTTTCCGGGAACTCGTCGCCAGCAAGGAGTTTGCCTGCGCGACGGCGAAAACCGGCAAGCTCCGCTGCACGGTCAGCGCCGGCATCGTCTCCGCCGACACCAGAGAGCATGTAAGAGCCCTGTTGAACCGCGCCCGCGTCGGCATTAGCCAAGCAAGGGCCGCAGGCGGCAACCAATGCGCATGTATCTGACGGGCCGGGGCTGCGGATAACACCCCATCCAGGGATGCTTATCCGTGGTCCCCGCCGTCCTGGCGGACCGCGATGACATATTCCTCGACCGGATTCCCGGCCAGCAAGTGTTCGCGGATGATGCGCTCAAGGATCTCCGGGGTGCAGGAGCGGTACCAAACGCCCTCCGGGTAGACGACGGCCACGGGGCCGGACGCGCACACTTGCAAGCAATTGGCCTTGCTGCGGTAGAGGCCAACCGCGCCCTCCAACCGCAGTTCGTTGATGCGGCGCTTCAGGTAGTCCCACGATTGCAGGCTCTCGGCCTTGCCGCAGCATTTTGGCTTGGTCTGGTCGCAGCACAGGAAAATATGCCGCCTGATCCCCGCCAAGCCCAGGCTCTGGGCGATGCGGGCCAGTTCTTCGTCGCTTGCGTCCATCACGCCATCCTCTCTGCCAAGCTGGGGAATCTCAACGGTTGACCTTGAGCAAATCCACCTCGAAAATCAACGCCGAGTGGGGGGGGATCACCCGCGCCGCCCCGCTTTCCCCATAAGCCAAGTCGGACGGGATGAAAAAGCGGTATTTCGCGCCTTCCTTCATCAACTGCAAACCCTCGGTCCAGCCGGAGATGACGCCGTTCAACGGGAAGGAAATGCCCTTGCCGCTGTCGAACTCCTTGCCGTCGATCAACGAACCCTTGTAATCGACCGTGACGCTGTCCGAGGCGGTGGGCTGCCGGCCGTCGCCGGCCTTCAGTATCTGGTACTGCAAACCGCTGGGCGTGACCGACACGCCTTCCTTCTTGGCGTTCTCCGCCAAAAATGCCTCGCCCGCCCGCTTGTTTTGCGCGGGATCGACCTTTGGACAACCGCCCAACAGGCCGAGTAAAACCGCCGCCAATGCCGCCCGCCCCCACACTTTCTTGCCCATGCTTTGCTCCGACGCTTAGTGTTTTTCGTGCGCGGATTATACCGGACCCCGACAGCCTGGCAACGGCGGCGCGGGCCGCGTCCAAGGCCCAATGGCCTCTGGCAATTCGCATTGGCCTGCGGCAAATCCGGCGGCAGGCACGGAATGGGCCGCCCCCATGGGCGCCCGGCCCTGGCCCGCCGCGGGCATGGCCCGCTCCTACGGGTAGCAAGAGGGCCGATGGGAACCTAGCCATGGCACTGCGATTATCGTTACAATGCGCGGCTTTACAAAGCCACCCCGCGACAAGGCGCGCTGATTGTCCGCCTACCCCCGCCGCCCGCCCAAACCCACCAAACCTATCCAGGACCGCCCGCTCGAAAATATGCTCCTTAAAAGTATCGCCCCCAAAAACATTCTCTCTTTCGGCGACAGCCAACCCCCTATCGAACTGACCCCGCTCACCCTCCTGATCGGCCCCAACGGCAGCGGCAAATCGAACCTGCTCGAATGCGTCAGCCTGTTGCAATCCGCCCCCTGCGGCCTTTCCGCCCCGGCCATGGATTGGCTGTGGCAAGGCGGCAAAGACCAGCCCGCCGCCCGGCTGGAGGCAGTGATCGCCAACCCCAACGGGCCGAAGGATCTGCGTTATTGGATGGAATTCACCGCCTCCGGCGACCGCTTCGCATTGACCGACGAGCGCGTTGAAAACGAGCACCCCGATCCCGGCCATGACAAGCCTTATTTCTATTTCGCCCACCAAAATGGCTGGCCGGTAGTCAACGTCAAAAACGGGCGGCGGCAGTTGAAACGGGAAGAGGTCAATCCTGCGGCGTCCATCCTGTCCCAGCGCAGAAACCCCGACGCCTACCCCGAAATCACCTGGCTGGGCGACACGCTAGGCAAGATCCGCCTGTACCGGAACCGGCCCTGCGGACGCCCTGCCCCGCCGCAGAAAGCGGACATGCCCGCCGACTTCCTCTCTGAAAACCTCGAAAACCTAGGGCCGGTCTTAAACAAGCTGCGCCACCTGCCAGAGGCCAGGCAGAAAATCCGCGGCTACTTGCGCATGTTCTCGCCCGCCACCGAGGATTTCGATATCGACATCCTCGGCGGCACGGAGCAGGTGCTGCTCATGGAAGGCGGCTTCGCCATGCCGGCCAGCCGCCTGTCGGACGGCACCCTGCGCTTCCTCTGCCTGCTGGCGATTCTGTGCCACCCCGAACCGCCACCCTTGGTCTGCATCGAGGAGCCGGAATCGGGCCTGCACCCGGACGTGATGCCTGCCCTGGCGGATTTACTGCGCGACGCCTCGACGCGGACACAATTGCTCGTCACGACCCATTCCGACTTGCTGGCGGAAGCGTTCATCAAGACGCCAGCCAACGTGATCGCCTTGGAGAAGTCCGCAGGCCAGACCGTCGCCCGCCGCCTCGACGCCGACGCCCTGGAAAATTGGCTGGATGAATACACCCTCGGACCGGCGTGAGCCTGACCAAGACCCCCAACGCCGCCACGACAGAACCGGCAAAAGGCCGGCGGCCAAGAACCAAAAGATTTTTCTATTGACAGCTGCCGGGCATTGCATTATTGTGCGCATTCTTCCGGGCGGTTAGCTCAGCGGGAGAGCACTGCCTTCACACGGCAGGGGTCATAGGTTCAATCCCTATACCGCCCACCATTCTTCTAAGGGTCCGCCGTAGCGTGTTTTGCTGCGGCGAACGCCGCACTCCTGGCATTGCGGATTAAGCAACGCAGCCCCGCCTGCGAAAACCGCCCCCTCGCTTTTCATTCCGAAACTTTTCTCCTCCGCCAATATCCACTGACTATTGGATAGTCCAGCCATCCTGCCCGGCGCGAAGCTGACGCTTCCGGCGCGGCACAATCTAGCGCAATACTGCGCGATGCCCCATTGTTGCCGACATTCCCAGTGGCCCCGCGCAAGCCCCCAACCGCCCCCTCCCCATTCGCCACATTCCCCCTTTTCCCGTCCCCGCCACACCAAACCTCCATGATTTAGCCGATATCGCCAACACACCCCCTAAAACAATTTTGCTCTAAATGTTTTGCCGCGCATGTTGATTAGTTATACAAAACGATTTACCATTATCAGCACTCCAACCTAACCTAAGGGTACTTTTATGACCGACAACATTAGCAACCTGTCCGAACAAGAACTTGCCGAGTTGATTGCCACCGCGTCCAAACATTTGGAGCATAAGCGCGGCAGCAAGAAGCGCGAAACCATCGCCCAAATCAAAGAACTGGCAGCCTCTATCGGCGTGCAGGTCGAAATCACCGACGCGGGAAATAAAACTTCGCGGGCTGGCTCTAAAGTCGCCGTGAAGTATCGGGATCCGTCCAATGCCAAGCATGTCTGGACTGGCCGTGGTATGAAGCCGCGCTGGTTGAAAGCCCTGCTCGACTCTGGCCGCAGCATTGAGGAATTTTTAGTTTAACTGCCTACGCTAAACTAAAGTCCAAGCCGGCGGGTCCGCCCCCGGAGGGGAGAAGCCCGGCTCTCCCAATGATGCCGGAATGCCGCCTTGGTGCCAGCCAAGTCGCGCATTCCGGCAATAGCCATTGCCAGACACATCCAAACACCCAAATAAAGCGCCGCAATAACCGGCAAACCCGTCCGGGCGCGGCCATCGCAATGGCCGCAGCAAATTCGGCGGACAATATCCTGGACGGAATTATCCGTGACTCTCAGGCAACACCCGCCCTTGGTCGGCAAGAGAGCGCTGGCGCCCCAGACGAAGTATCTTGAATTTCCGCCTTTCCAGGCCAACCCGCAACGCCGCACCGTTTTTGCCAGCGGACGCAGCGGCGGCGATTCTCCGGCATGGACGATTCACGCCCAAAACCTAAGTAAATTCACTAGGTGTTTTCCGCGGCGTTTCGACACACAATTCCCCCATCGACGCGATTCCCCAAACAACCGACACGACCTCCCCAAAGAGCCATGAACGACTTCATCCGCCAAGCCACCCACCGCTACCAAGACCCGCTGGCGCGGGTGTGGATCGCCTGCGCCGAGCGCGTCGGCTTCCACATCGAGCGCACGGCCGACGCCTATGCCTCGACCGACGGGCGCGGAACGATCCGTATCGCGGTCGACGGGATGTTCGACCCCGACGACTCCCTGGCGCAAATGATTTTCCACGAGCTATGCCACGCCCTGATCGAGGGCGAGGACGGGGAAAACCGGGAAGACTGGGGCTTGGGCCGCAGCGGCGGAGGGAATCCGTGGCGGGAACACGCCTGCCTGCGGCTACAAGCCTATCTGGCGGGCGGCGTGGGGCTGCGTGACTTTTTCGCGCCGACCACCGATTTCCGTGTGCGGTTTTGGAATTCCCTGCCCGCCGATCCTTTCGCGGCCCCGCCCGAGGACGGCGGCCGCCGCGAGCGCAGTTGCGTGGCGGCGCGGCTAGGCGCTTGGCGGGCCTCGCTGCCGCGTTGGGCGCCGCTGAAACAGGCGCTCGCCTCCAGCGCGGTGATCGCGGCGGCGACGCCCCGCTCCATCCCCGCCGAGATACGGGCGGAAGCTTTGGCCGGAGCCGACGGCGGCCTGCCCGAAAATGGCTCCATGCCATCGCTGTGGGCGGAGGTAGCCACCCCGCCAGGCAGGCATCCGGCAGGCCATGCCAACCTGGCCAGCTATTTTGCCGGCCACGGCTGCGCGGATTGCGCCTGGGGTTTCGCGGACCGTCAAGGGCAACATTGCCGGCATGCGCCCGACTTGCGCCTGCCCAAAGACGCCTGGGCCTGCAACCGCTGGGAACCGGCCGCAGAATTGGATTGCCTCACCTGCGGCGCCTGCTGCCGCGAAGCCTATCATTCCGTGGAGATCTCCAGCCGCGAGCCGGTGAACAAGCGCCACCCGGAGCTGGTGGTGATCCAGAGCACGCATCGGAAGCTGCGCCGCGAAGGCAACCGCTGCGCCGCCTTGTCGGGCGGGCACACGCCGCACGAGGCTTATGCCTGCGCCATTTACGAGGACCGTCCGCGCACCTGCCGGGAATTCACGCTAGGCAGCGAAAACTGCCTGGATGCCCGCCGCCGGGTGGGGCTGTCCCTTTAGGGTTTTGCCTGCGGGCGATACTGTAGCGATGACGGCCCGCTGCTCGACACCCTGACCGGAGAGGCCAACGCCTGCATCTCGCGGGAGATAATGTCGTAGAGTTCGGGGGTCCATTCCGGCAATCCCTCACCCTCCACGGAATCCAGAGGATATTTGCGGAAATCACGCGGGGCGATCACGACCCTCACGTTTTCCTTGCCCACCTGCGCCGTCAGCACGAACAACTCTTCGATGGTCTCGTCGCCCATCGCCAGACAACCGATGGAGGCGGCCTTGCCATGGATGAAAATGTCCGACCCCGGATCGTAGCGGCCCTCCTGTTCGGCATGAAACGAGTCGAATTCGTTGGGATAGTTTATTTTCATTGACAGGTGGTAATGGCTGTTCGGATTCAGCCCGACGATGCGGTATATTCCCTCCGGCACCTGCCTGTCACCTTGGCGCAATTTCGGACCCGCCGCGCCACTCGCGGCCTGGATGTCATAATCACGGATAAAACGGTATTCGCCGTCCGACCTGGCCCAAAGTTCCAGCTTCCTTTCCTCCTTCAAAGCCAGCAGGATGACCTCGCTAGGCGGATAGGCCACTTTGGCCTTGGCGAAATAAGGACTCATCTTGCTCCCCGCGTAAGCGCCGAAATCGTCAAGCACATCCTCGACGGTCCATTGGCCGGGCAACTTGGGCGGTGGCGGAAAATTCATGGCGTGGTTGCCGCGAGAAGATGGCTTGGGGGAAACCTTGACGGCTTTGTCTTGCGGCGGGTGTCCGGCGCAGGCGGCCAGCAAAGCCGTCAACGCCAGTGTCAATAGTGTGTTCGATTTCATGGTGCGTGGAGTAAGTGTTGGGTTGCAGTGTTCCCGGCAAGGACGTCACCTGTCGCCAAGATCCGGCCCCTCGCAACCTATGCCGTTGCCGAGGCGATCATAGTGCTGGCAATCGTCCATGGGTTTGGGTTGCGAGCGCTGGTAAGCGAACCAGGCCACGACTAGCGCAAAGGCCAACCAAGCGGCGAAGGTAAGATTCTTCATGGCACACGTTTAACGGATGACTGTCCTGACTATACGAAAGCGTGGACATGGCCGGCGGGAGGACCGCCAATACCTTGCCGCTTGCCGCCTCGCGGGTAACAATACATCGCCCTCCTCGATTATTCCAGCCCCGGAATATTCGGCGGCAAGCTTGCGGAGGCCGCCAATGGGATAGCCGGCTTTATGCCCCGGCCCCCGGCGAAACAGCCGTTGCAAGTCGGCACCCCGCCCCCCGCCCGGCCCGCAGGCAAAGGCGGAAGGGAACCCGGACGCCAACACTCCCGCCGCGACTGCCACAGTGCCATCTCGCAGCTTTGGCCCTTAGAGCCCATTGTAGTAGAATGGGCAAGGGTGCTTGTGCGCTGAAGACCTGCGGCGCAGGTTCCAAGCGCCACCCGCCAATGAACATTGGCCGGCGTGGGCCAGCCGTTCCCCCGGCCCCATCCAAAGGCGGCAGGCCCCGGCCCCGCAGGAAACTATATCGACGCCCGCCGCGGGCAAGAGGTGACACGATGAAGATTGCAAATCCTATTGGCAACGCCAAAAGACTGCTCCGCTGGCTGCTTGTGGCGGGCGGCGTGGGGGCGGTGGTCACGCTGTATGTGCCGGCGAAAACCTTTGCCGACCAGCAACTGGTGCCGTTCGGGATAGACTTGCCGGCTTTGGACGGCAAAGACGGGGTTGATCCGCGCAACCCCATCACTGTGGAAGCCGTGGGGCTGGGCACACACATTGCCAAGGCAGAGCTGCGCGACGACACCGGCAAGATCCTCGCCGAGGCGACCGGCCAGAGCCGCGTCACCTTCAACCAACCCCTGGCCTTCGGCACCCGCCACACGCTCAAAGTGACGGCGGAACGCGACTGGTCCGGGCAAAGCCAGACCCAGGAACTCAGCTTCACGACCGTGGCAATGCCCAAGCTCGAAGGCCCGACGCTGCGCATGTTGGCCCCGGACGCCTCGGTGACGCTGCATTTCGACCGCCCGGTCGGCGAGGTACAGGCCACAGGCGACCTGCGGCTGACGGCGGAATTCGACCCGTCCCGCCAGACGGTCCGGCTGCTCGCCAGCGATTATGCCCAGGACAAAACCTATCCGGTGCAATTGAACTGGCAAACCGCCACGGGTGTGCCCTTGCCGCCGCTGGCGCTGGAAGTGACGACCGCGCCGCCGCTGTCCGTCGAAACCAACATGAAGGGATTGACCAACCTGGGGCTGGCCCTGCCGCTGCAAGTGAAATTCAGCGAGGCGCTGGCCGACCGCGCCACGGTCGGCAGCAACATCCAGGTGCGCACCGCCGACGGCAAGGCCGTGTCCGGCCGCTGGGACTGGCAAGGACAGCGCCAGATAAAATTCACCCCGCAACCGGGCTGGCCCGCCTCCAGCACCATCGAAGTCAACATCGAGCCGCAAGCCCTGAAAACCGTGCGGGGCGGCACCTTGGACAAGCCGATGGCCACCCGCTTTAGCACCGGCTCGGACCGGAAGCTGTTCGTCTACCTCGACGCCCAGCGGGTGGACGCGGTGGAAAACGGCCAAATCGTGCGCAGCTTCAAAGTCAGCACCGGCAAGGCCAAGACGCCGACTGTCACCGGCAATTTCTATATCTACGACCGCTACCCCCACAAAACCATGCGCAGCGACGTGGGCCGCGGCCAGAAAGGCTGGTACGAAGTGGAAAACGTCCCCTATACGCAGTTCTTCCACAAGGATTACGCCTTCCACGGCGCGTTTTGGCATAACGGCTTCGGCCATCCCGCTAGCCATGGCTGCGTCAACATGGCCACCAAGGACCATAACGCACGCTGGCCCAACGCCCCCGAGGACGCCGGCTGGCTGTACCGCTGGGCGGCGCTGGGCGTGCCGGTGACGGTGTCGGCGCAATCGCCCAAACAAGCACCCAAGGAGGCCGCACCTTTGCAGGCAAGCAACGGCAACGCGCCGGACAAGACAGAGGCCGGCTTGGCCGACGACAAGGAGCCCGTGGTCAAGGCCGACGCCGGCCCTGCCAGGGAGCCTTCCTCGACACTGGAAACCACCCCGGTCCCTTAATGTTTTGCCGGCCCATCTCCCCGTCCTCAGGGAGATGGGCTGGGGAGCCATGGCAACGACACTTCAAACACGCCCGTAAAAAACCAAACCCTTAGCGCCCCATGAGCATCCACGCCCTAGTCACCGGAATTCTGCACAAGGACGCCGTCTCGCGCATCAGCCAGAACGGCGGCAGCTATGTCACCTGTAGCGTGCGCGCCGAACAAGACGGGCAAACCTTGTGGGCCAACGTGATTTGCTTCGACGAGGTGGCGCAGGGGGAGTTGCTGCGGCTGAACGCGGGCGACGCCCTCAGCGTCCAGGGCAAGGCCACGCCGAAAGTCTACATGAAAGACAACGAAGCGCGGCCCAGCCTGCAACTGACGGCATCCCACGTCCTCCCCCTGCAACCTCGGCACGAGCCAAAGCCCGCATTCCGCGCCCCCGCCAAAGCCAGGCCCAAAACGGTGAAAGCGGCGGGCGCGGAGGAGAGGACGTCGGACGACGGCTTTGACGATCCGCTGGATTTTTGACGGGGCTGCACCGGATAGGCATCTCCGGCCTACTTCAACAAAGGCCGTATCCGCTCCAGCACTTCCTCGCGGGTGAACCTCCCCGCCTCCACATGGACTTGCTTGCCGGTGGCGTCGAACACCACCGAGTAAGGCAAGACCCCGGCACTATTGCCCTGTTTGGCCGCCCATTCCCGCCCGCCGACGGTGCCGTCTAGGATGGGATAATTCACCGGGCTGGCGGCGAGGAATTTCCGCGCATACTCGGCCTCGTCATCGACGAGGATGCCGACGAACTGCACACCCTTGGCCCCCAGTTCGTTTTGCAGCTTGACGAATTCCGGCATTTCCTCCACGCAGGGCGGACACCAACTCGCCCAGAAATTGACGATGAGAATCTTGCCCTTCCATTCGCTCAACAGATGGGGCTGGCCGGCCAGGTCGGGAAAGGCGGCTTCCAGGCTGGACGCGCCCTCCTGCACGGCCACGGCGTTCAGCCAGCGTTGCGCGAACACGCCGCCGGCCAGGGCGGCGAGGGCGACGAGCATTAGCAAGGCCTTGCGCATCATTCCATGGCCTGCCGCAAATGGGCGAGAAACTCCTCCGCTCCCTTGAAACCCACCATCCGGTAATCCTGCCGTTCCATTCCGTCCGGGCCGAAGAACAAGGTGGCAGGGGGGCCAAACAAGCCATAGCGCCGCAGCAGCGCCCCGTCCGCGTCCGAATTGGCGGTCACGTCGGCCTGGAGCAGGACGATTTTCTCGAACTCGCGGCGCACCGCAGGGTCGGCGAAGGTCTCGCGCTCCATCTCCTTGCAGGACACGCACCAGTCGGCGTAATAATCCAACATCGCCCAACGCCCTTGGGCCTGCGCGGCTTGCAGCGCGGCATCCAGCTCGGCGACCGTGGCGACGCGGCGGAAGGGCGTGGCGGCAGGCTGAGTTTCCCCGCAAGCCCCGGTCGAAACCGTGGCTTTCAGAGGCCGCAAGGGATCGCCGCTGCCGTTGGCCACGCCGATGAGCATCAACACGCCGTAGGCCAGCATGGCGACGCCCACGCCCTTCCACAGCCTGCGCCAACCGGAAGCGCCAGCCGACAAGGCATCCAAGGCATTCAGGTAAATCGCCGGAATAATCAGCAGCAAGGCCCACAAAAACAGGATTACCGCAGGCGGCAAGATGCGGTCCAGCAGCCATACCGCCACCGCCAACATGCCAACGCCAAACACCGACTTGACCGTGTTCATCCACACCCCGGCACGGGGCAACAACTTGCCCGCCGACAGGCCGACGGCGAGCAGAGGAACGCCCATGCCTAGCCCTAAGGCGAACAAGGCCAGCCAACCCAGCACGGCATCGCCGGTCTGGCCGATGTAAATCAGCGCCCCGGCCAAAGGCGCGGCCATGCACGGCCCGACAATCAGCGCCGACAACGCGCCCATCGCCGCCGCCCCGGCCAAGGTGCCGCCTTTCTGCTTGTGGCTGAGTTCCGTCACCTTGGACTGGATGAAGGACGGCATTTGCAACTCGTAAAATCCGAACATCGACAGCGACAACAGCACAAACAAGCCGCTGAAAGAGCCGATCACCCAAGGGTTCTGGAACACCGCCTGGAGGTTGCCGCCGAACAGCCCGGCCAACACGCCGAACACGCTATAGGCCAAGGCAGCCGCCAACACATACACCGAAGAGAGCGCGAAGGCGCGGGCGGTGGTGATTTGATGGCCGTGGCCGACGATGATGCCGGAAAGGATGGGGATCATCGGGAAGATGCACGGGCTGAACGCCATCAACAGGCCGAAGCCGAAGAAACTCGCCGCGACTAGCCAAATAGAATCGTTTTTCAGCGAATCGGCGATGCGGTCTTGCTCGGCGCGTGGCGCCGAAGGCTTGGCCGTGGCGGCGGGCTGCGCGGGTTTCGCACCGCCCGCCAGCGCCGGCAAATCCAGGCTGGCGACGCTTTCCTGCGGCAGGTAGCACACACCCTGCTCCGCGCAGCCTTGGTATTTCGCCTGCAAGCGGATGGCAACAGGGCCGACGGCACTGCGTTGCAGCGGCAGGTCGAAGCCGACCGCCTCATGGAACACCTCCATTGGGCCGTCTTCTTCCTGCTTGACCTCGCCACGGGGAATGTCGGCAGCGCCCAGTTCCACCCCCGACTTGTCCAACAAGGCGAATTTGAAACGCTCGCGGTAGAGGTAATAGCCGGGGGCGATTTGCCACTCCACATGCAGGGTGTCGGCATCCTTCACCGCCGCGTTGAAACGGAACGCCTGCTCCGGCGGCAGCAGCTTGTCCTGCTCCACACCCTTGAAGGCGCTCCGGCCCAACCCGGCCAAAGGGTCGGACGAAGGCTGCGCCGCCGCGCCGTCCCCGGCGGCGGGCAAAGCCAGCGACACTTTCTGCTTGTAGGGCGGGAAGCACAAGCCGGCGTCGGCGCAGCCCTGCGCGGTGATTTCCAACTCCGCCGCCGGGAGCGAAGGCGGGTCGCGCTTGAGCGGCAGCGCAATTTCGACATGGCCCCGGTAAATCTCCATCTCGCCGAAATATTCGTCGTGCTTTTTCTCAGCCGGGGGAAACCGCGCCTCGCCCAAACCCAGGCCGGGGGTTTTCGCGGCGAACTTGAACTTGCCACGGTAGAGGTAATACCCTGGCGCGATGTCCCAGGCCAGCACCGCCTCGCCTGCGGCTGGCTTGACGGCCAGCCGGAAGGCTTGCTCCGGCGGCAGGAAATTGCCGGAGTCCAAGGCGGTGGCCAAGCCCGGAAACCCCAGCAAGACGGCGACGACGATCAGGGATGCGATGCGGTGGTAAGCCATTGGCTGATCCAATTGAGATAATCGGGAAGGCCGCGCGCCAAATCGATGGCGACAATCTCGGGCAGTTCGTAAGGGTGGAGTTCGCGCAAACGCGCTTCCAGCCGGGGATAAGCCTGCCGCTCGGTCTTGACGAGCAGCAACGCTTCCTGCGCGGATTCCACCGCGCCCTGCCAGGCATAGACCGAAACCAGCCCCGGCAGGATGTTGACGCAGGCGGCAAGATGCTCCCCGACCAAGGTTTCGGCCAGGGATTTGGCCGTCTCGCCCTCGGGGCAAGTGCATAAGACTAGACAATATTCCATGGGTCTGGCATGAATGCTGGGTTTTTTACCATTGTAAACGCTGCGAGGTTTTGATGAACATAGCGCAAGGGGTTTTGCTGGCCTTGCTGGCCCTGCCCATCCTGGAGATTTACCTGCTGATCCAAATCGGTGGAATCGTCGGTTTCCTGCCGACGCTGTTGCTGCTGTTCGGCGCGGCGGGACTGGGAACCTATCTGCTGCAAACCCAGGGCTGGTCAACCTGGATGCGCCTGCAACAGAGCCTGGCGCGTGGCGAATTGCCGGCGGCAGAACTGGTGGACGGAGCGATGGTCGTGGCCGGCGGGGCTTTGCTGTTGCTGCCCGGTTTTCTGTCGGACGTGGCGGGCTTGCTCTGCCTGATTCCGTTCACCCGCCGCCTGCTTGCCGCCTGGCTGGTGAAGAACCGCCTGGGTGCGCGCCCCGGCCAAGCAGGGGCCGAAGAGTCCAAGGTGATCGAAGGGGAGTTCAAGCGGGAGGATTGACGGGCTAGGCCGCAGAAACAACAAGGGCGGCGCAAACCGCCGCCCTTCGTCTGCCGACGGGCCGAATTAGTGGCCGTGGCCGCAGCAAGCCGACGGCGGCTCGTTGGGATCGACGGTGCTTTTGTCCAGGCCGGAATAGGCCGGGCACCAACGGGTGAAGCCGGTGTAAACCAGGACGCCGCCCAGCACCAGCAGCGGGATGTTGCCCAGGAACACGGAAATCAACAGCAAGGCGCTGCCTGCGGCATAGCGGATCTTCTGCTCCTTCAACCCGACATTGACCTGTTTCTGCAAGGCTTTC
Source organism: uncultured Methylococcaceae bacterium (assembly GCA_964582755.1). Lineage (GTDB taxonomy): Bacteria > Pseudomonadota > Gammaproteobacteria > Methylococcales > Methylococcaceae > Methylumidiphilus. The sequence goes on from CAZOTR010000052.1 coordinate 20,196, forward strand.
TTGAAATCGAAACGCATGGCTAACTCTCCTCATTGGATATTTTAAAGTGTTGGAATTTTGCGGCCTGGATCGAAATTGCGCAAGCCGAATCGTCGCCACATTCCATACGGTAGGGCGCATCTAAAGACGGGCGCTTTGCAAGCCTAGCGTAGGAGCGGGCCGCGCCCGCGACAAACCCGGCACGGGCGGGGGGATAGGTCGCGCCCATGGGGCGCTCCTACGGGCGCAAGGCGTTGCCGCCAACACAAACTCGCAATACCCTTTACCGTGCGGGCTTAAGTTAAGCGATAGCATCCCGTTGGAAGGATACCATCGCTTCCCCTCGCCCTCTTAACACCACCCAGTTTGACAGGTTTGCCGATGAATCCTCCCCGCCTCCTTGTGTTTTCCAGCCTCTTCCCCCATGCGGGCCGGCCCAACGCCGGCCTGTTCATCCGCGAAAGAATGTTCAAAGTGGGGGCGCGGCTACCGCTCACCGTGGTCGTGCCGGTCCCTTGGTTTCCGTTCCAGCACCTGCTGCGCCGCTGGAAGCCCAACTACCGCCCCGCCGCCCCGCGCTTCGAGGAACAAGACGGCTTTGCCGTGTATTTCCCGCGCTTTCTTTCCCTGCCCGGACTGTTCAGAAATCTGGATGGGCTGTCCATGGCCCTGTGCAGTTGGGCGACGCTGAGGAAAATCCGCAAAACCGCAGGCTTCGACCTGATCGACGCGCATTTCGCCTACCCCGACGGCTATGCGGCCACCCTGCTAGGGAGCTGGCTCCAGGTTCCCGTCACCATCACGATGCGTGGGACGGAAATCCCCTTGGCGAAGATTCCCGGCCGCCGCCTGCGCATCATCCAAGCCCTGGAGCGGGCCAGCCGGGTGTTTTCGGTGTCCCAATCGCTCAAGGACCATGCGACGGGGCTGGGCATTCCCGCCGACAAGATAGTGGTCGTGGGCAACGGCATCGACACGCAGAAATTCCACCCGGTGGACAAGGACGCGGCGCGGCGGCAATACGCCATCCCGCCCGATGCCCAAGTCTTGATTTCCGTGGGCGGACTGGTGCCCAGAAAGGGATTCCACCGCGTCATCGAAATCTTGCCGCAACTCATAGACCAGCACCCCAAGCTGCTGTATCTCATCGTCGGCGGCGCGTCGCCCGAAGGCGATATGACGGCGCAGTTGCAAGCGCAAGTGGCCCAGGCAAACCTCGCCGGGCATGTGCGTTTCCTAGGCCAATTGCCGCCCAGTGAATTGAAGACGCCGCTGTCCGCCGCCGATGTCTTCGTGCTGGCGACCGCCAACGAAGGCTGGGCCAACGTGTTCCTGGAGGCGATGGCCTGCGGCCTGCCGGTGGTGGCGACCGATGTCGGCGGCAACCGCGAAGTCGTCTGCGACGGCGGGCTGGGGCGCATCGCCCCCTTCGGCGACCCGCAAGCCCTGCTGGACGGCCTGCGCGCCGCCCTGGACACCCGCTGGGACCGCGCCGCCATCATCCGCTATGCGGAGGAAAACGCCTGGGACCGGCGCGTGGACATCCTCTGCCGCGAATTCATGGCGCTATGCCGCCCATAAAGCCCGCGATCACCCCGCCCTGCCGCCCGGCCCGTGTATCCAATGGCCCAAGCGGTAAAGGCCGTGCAGCAGGAACAAGCTCAAAGCCCCCAAGAAAAACTCGGCATGGGCCAGCAAGACTTGCAACAGCTCCGCCAACATCGCCCATTGCAACTCCCGATGCAGCACATAAACGGCCACCAGCGCCACGAACATGCCAAAGCCCCGGCGCAACATCCGCCCGCTGACCCGGCTGGACAGCATTTCACCCGCAAAACCGCCGACCATCGCAGCGCCGGTCACCACGCCCACCAATTCAAAATCGATTTCCACATGGCTGACGTAACCGGCCAAGGCGGCGAAAGATTTCAGCGCAATCACCAGCAACGAAGTCCCCACCGCCGCATGCATCGGCAAGCCGCCCAGCAAATTCAACGCCGGGACGACCAAGAAACCGCCGCCCGCCCCCACCAAGCCAGTGCCAGCCCCCACCAACAGCCCGTCAAACAAGATCGGCAACAATGGCAAACGCAGCGGGCAAAGCGGCAAACCGGCCCGCGCCGGCGCGTCAACACGCTTGCTGGAGCGCAACATCGCGTAAGCCGTGCCCAACATCAAACCGGCGAACAGGACCAACAACACCCCGCCGGGAATGAACGCGGCGACGCGCCCGCCGCCATAAGCGCCCAGCATCCCCGCCGCACCGAACAGCAGGCCGGTCTTCCAGCACACCCGCCCGCAGCGGGCGTGGCGGGACATCGCCACCAAGCTAGTGATGCCGACCACCACCAGCGACGAAGCGATGGCCGCTTTCGGCTCCAGCCCCGCCACGTAAACCAACACCGGCACGGTCAAGATCGACCCGCCGCCGCCCAGCAAGCCCAGCAGCAGGCCAATCAACAACGACAACAGGACCAGCGTGAGCATGGCGCAGCCCTAAGCGTGGCCGGCCAAACCGGGAAGCTTGCCGCAGCCCTGGTTGGCCGGCAAAGCCTGGTCGATATGGCGCGGATAATCCAGCTTCAAACCCTCCATGATGCGGATAAACTCCGCGCGGCTCTTGCCCTGCCCCAAGCGCGGGTTTTTCTCCATCTCCTGCTTGATCGTGGAAACGGTGTTGCCCTGGTAATCATGCCCAGGGTAAACCAAGGTGTCCGGCGGCAGGGTGAACAACTGGCTGTGGATGCTATCGTAAAGCCGGCCCGCGTCGCCCTGTTGAAAATCGGTGCGCCCGCAACCGTTAATCAGCAAGGCATCGCCGGTAAACACCCGGTCGGCCATCACATAACTGACGCAGCCCTGGGTATGGCCCGGCGTGTGCCGCACTTCAAACTCCAAATCGCCCACTTGCAATTTCACCCCGCCGGAAACCTGCACATCGGCGCAAGCCGCGCCGCCGTCCCTATGCACCACGCTCTTGCTGCCCAGCCGTTCGCGCAGCAGGCCGGAACCGGTGATATGGTCGGCATGGACATGGGTTTCCAAGGTGTAACAAAGCGCCAGCCCTAATTCATTTAAAAGCCGGACATACTCCTCGACCTCGCTGGCGACCGGATCGATCAGCACAGCCTTGCGGCTGCGTTCGCAGCCTATGAGATAAGAATAAGTGCAGGTGTCGGACTCAAAGAATTGTTTGAAAATCATGGCGGCGTGCTCGCTTAATAAAGGGATATTGCCATACAGGATAGCAAAGCCTGTGCCTGCCTGGCGCACAGACGGGGCCGCTGGCTACGCCTAAGGTTTGGCGGGATGCGGCAGGATTGGGCCGTTTCAGGCGTTTCGGAGGGTGAAACGCCCGAGACGGGCTTGAATCATCTGCCACACATGGACCGCCATGCTTGCCTATTCGGCTCCCATGC
>CAZOTR010000053.1:0-23442 GCA_964582755.1 uncultured Methylococcaceae bacterium
GTCGAGATCGTCAGCGGGATGACCCGCTCCCGCTCGTAGATCGGGCCTGGATTGGTGGATGGCGGACTGGCCGGCAACCTGTCGGGGCCGGAAGGCCCGGCCTTCTCCGCCTGGGCCTTCTCCGCCTGGGCGGCTTGGGCGGCTTGCTGTTCTTTTTGGATGTTCGCCAAGGTTGCCTCATGCACGGCTTGCACATTGGCCAGGGTGCGGGCATAGGCGTCTGCCGCCTCTTTAGAGTTTGCCTTTTCCGCCTCCGCTTGTTTTTTCTTCAGGTCGGCGATTTCTTGCTCATATCTGAGATTTTCCGACGCGGTTTTGTCGCCCTGCATTTGGTACAGGCGGTCCAGGCTCGCCGCCTCGGCGGCTTGGGCCGCGTCGGTCAACGCCAACATTTTTTGTCTGGCCGCATCCAGAGCTTGTTGCAATCCCTGGAGGCGCTGTTCGTCCAGGTGCTCGAACGCCGGGATCGCGCCGTCGCCGACCACGCCGGCTAGGTTTTCTCCGGTCGCGGTTGCCCGTTGCAACTCTTCGGTCCACGAGGCCACGCGGTCCAGCTCGGCCTGGGCGGCTTTCGTCCAGACGTTGACCCGCCGGCCATATTCTTCCCAATCGACTGTGAAACCCTGCACCCCGCCTGCCAGGCGGTCTATCGCGGCCCGGCCCTTCTCGCCAAACTCCAGCATTTTTGCCGAGAAGCTGTCGATCAACACGGTCACCTGTTCGCCATCGTGGATCGTCGCGGCGGCTTCTGCCCGCGCAGCCTGCGCCTGGGCGGACTGCTCGGCGGCGGCTTGGCGGGCGGCGGCGGCACGTCCGGCGGCGGCTTGGGCATATTCGCGCTCGGTGGCCGAGGCTGCCTGTAGCGACGTGGCGGCGTCGTCGGATGACTTGCCGACCATGGCCTGCGCGGCGGAGGCGTCCGCCGCCGCCTTCGCCAGCAGTTCGGCGGTCAACGCACCGTTTTTATATGCCTCCGCGACGGCGGCGGCGCTTTGCGCGGCTTTGGCTTGGGCTGCGCCCAGTTCCGCCGCCGTCGCCTTGACCTTGCCACTGGCCTGATACCATTTCTGGTAAGCGTCCGTCATCGCGGCAACGCCGACCTTGCCGCTTTGCCATAGCGCGTCCATCCTGGCTTTGATGGCGTCCAGGTCTTCGCGGGTCTTGGCCTTTTCCAGCAGCCCGGAAAAGGCGGACAGCAACAGCTTGCCCGCCTCGGTCGCCGACCGCCCGGTTGTGTTGATGGTGCTTTCGACCGCGTCAAAATCGGCCAGCAGGGCGCGGACGGGCGAACTGAGGCCGGTCAGGACTTGCGACGCATCCACTCCCAGCCGTTGCAATGCGCCGCTGTTAGCCACTGCTTCAGCCGCAGCGCCTAGGGCTTCGAGGTCGCGCTTGCCGTCGCCAAATGCCGCATTCATCGCGGCTGCGAAAGCGTCCAACTGGGCCGGGTTCAACTTGCCGACGAAGGCGTCAAACTCGGCTTTCATCTCGCCGGCCGAAATCTTGCCGGTGTTTTTGAGTTCCACCAGCGCCTGTCCGAACGCCTGTATTTTGGCCGGATCACCCGGATCAAAGCCCTTGCCGATTTCCGCCAGCGCCTGGGCCGTGTCCTTGCCTTTGGCCTTCACTTGGTCGAACTGGACGATGAGCTTGGCAGCGTCCAGGCTCAGCAAATTACGCACAGCCTCGGCGCTCAATGCCGCCGCCTTGTCCACGTCGTCCATGGCGTTGACCAGCTTCTCATAAGCGGCGGTCGCCTGCTCTTGTGCCGATTGGGTGTCACTTCCCAGCAGCATTTGCTTGTTGGCCAGGTCCAGCAATGCCTTTTGATACCGCTGGGCGCCGTCCAGCTTTTCCGCATACGCGGCCCGCTCGGAGTCGGACAGCCGCGAGACTTCGTCGGCGGATTTGATTTGCACATCCCGGTAGCGGCCCAGGGTGGTGATAAGGTCTTCCAGCTCCCCGATTTGCTTGCGGGTGGCTTCGTTGTTCTTCGCCGTGTTGGCCTCGACGGCCTTTTGCGCCTCGGAGTGCTTCTTGACGAACTTGTCCAGCTTTTCGATGGCCTCCGGCAACAATTCGATGCCGGTGATGACGACGGCAAGCTTGACCCAGCCGGGGATGGCGGCAATGGCGCGGCCCAGCAGCCCCAGCTTGGCCGTCCCCTCAACCGTGGCGGCAGTAGCCTTTCCAACCGCGTAATCGGTTTTAGCCCAGGCAGAGGCTAGATCCTCTTCCTGCTTTGCCAGCCGGGCCTTGAGCGCAAGGGATTCCGCGCCTACAGTCATGCCGGCATTGGCGGCAAGGTTACGGGCAATCAACGCCTTGGTTTCGGCAATGGCCGCTTCTGCCGCCCTCACTTCTGCCGCCGCCAGCACGGTTTCGGTTTCAGCCATGATTTTGGCCTGCCGCGCAGCCTCAACCTTGGCAACTGCCGCATTGCCCAGGGCGCTGATAAACCCGTTGACGGCCAGCACAGCCTTGGCCCCGATGCCCACGGCGATGCCTTCCGCCAGCGCCTTGACGCCTTCGCCAATGGCCGGCAAGTTTTCGCCGACCGCATTGATCGCCCCCGCCACCTTTTGCGTGGTCTTGGTGCTTTCGTTCAGTTCGCCGATGTATTTCAACAGGCTGTTTTTGGCCTGCTGCATTGCGCCTTCCACCGTGGCGGGCATCTGCGCATATTCCCGCTCAATCACATCCTTTTGACTCAACAGGGCGTTGATAACGACCTCCGTTGTCAGCGTTTGATCCTCCGCCATTTTGCGCAATTCGCCAATCGACACATGCAAGGCATCCGTCAGCGCCTTGGACAAACGCGGCGAGGATTCCATCATCGTGCGGAATTCGTCGCCGCTCAACACGCCGGACTGAAAAGCCTGGGTAAGCTGCTGGATGCCATCGGTAGATTCGACGGCGGATGCGCCGGAGATTTTGTAAGACTCGGCGACCAGCTTGGTCAGATCCAGGGCGGCATGCTGGGTCTGCCCCAGCTTTTTGACCGCCTCCTCCGTGCGCTGGTAAAACCCGGCCAGCGGCTCCAGTTCGCCACGCACATGTTGTGCGATGTCGAAGAGTGCCTGTTGGGCCGTGTTGAATTCGGCTTGGCTGGCGGACGCCAGCTTGATGCGGGACTTGAGGTTTTCCCACTTGTCGCCCAGCGCAAAGAACGATTCAAATGCGGCCTTGACTTCATAGATCCCGACCGTCGCCGCCGTCCAGCCCAGCGCCGACCGCACGGCCTGGGCGATGGATGTATTGAGCGTGTCGGTGCTTTGCGCGGCCTGGTCTGCCCCATGGCTTTCTTTCTTTAAGGCCGCATCCAGATCGCTAACCTCGGCGGCAGCTTTTGCCGCCGCTGTCGCGGTGCCAGCCAAAGAGGAGGCTAGATCATGCTGCGCCCCTCCGGCTTGCGCGGTGGTTTGCGCCATCCGGCCCGTGCTGGCGTTGATTCGGGCAATGCTCTCGGCCAGTGCCTTATTGGCAATTTCAAGCTGTTGATCTGATAGTTCGCCAGAATCCTTAAGTAATTGGTAGTTTTGGCGTAGGCGTGTTATCTCCGCATCAGCCTCTTTAAGGGGCGTTATCCCAAGAGATTGAAAGGCCATCTTAATATCGGATGCCTTTTGCATCTCTTGACGCAGCCTGGCGTACTCGTCGGCGAGTCGGTCAACATCGACACCGGCAGACTTCAAGGCTTGCTTTTGCGCGTCCAGGGCGGCAGAGTTTGTGCCTAGCTGGTGTTCCAGCCGGGATACGCCGTTTTGGGCTTGGAGATAGGCGTTTTCCGCGTCACGCACGGAGGGGAGCAGCCGCTTGAGCGCGGCCTCGTTGATTTGTATTTCGCCCGCGAGGGCTTGATAGTCTGCGTGGGTCTTGGAAATTCCTTGTTCCGCCATGTCTTTGAGCGCGGCTTTGGCTAAGGCGACTTGCAATCCAAGATGATCTGCCTTGCCACCCGCGACCGCCCAAGCATCGCCCAATTCAGTGGCCCTTGCCTGCTCTGCCGCCAAGCCCTTAGAAAGCTCGCCGATATTTTCTTCCAGCTCAATGACACCTTTTACCGCCCTAGACGGGTCGGCGGAGATCTCAACGGCTAGTTTCAAATTGTCGGCCATGGTTTGATAGCGAGATTTAGATTAAATCGGCAGGCCGGGTTATGCATCCGGTCTGCCGGGGTGCCTATGTCCGGTGGCGTGGTTAAATAATCAACAAAACCACAACTGCCACAACCGCCACAACCAACGCCGCCAAAACATAATGGCGGGTTTCGGAAAACCGGAACGCTTCCAGTTCGGTGTAAAGATCGTCGCGCAGGTCGTCTAAATTAAACATGTCGGTAGCCTATATCATGAGGGGTTGGCACAACCCGCCCCGGAACTCCGGGGTGGGGGGAATGCTATCCGGGTGGTGGCGGGGGATTAAGTAACCGCCTCCAGGCCATGCCGGAAGTAATACGGCGGCTGTCCGGCGGTATAGATAAAGCGCCCGGTGAACGACGGCTCGATGGGCTTTTCGCTCTTGAAGTCGATGCCGCCGTCCGAAGTCAAAATGGCCTTGGGGATAATCAACGCCGCATCCTTGTCGTCGAACTTGTTCAGCAAGTCCAGCCGCATTGCCACATTCCACTGGGTGCGCGTCCCGCCTTGGATGATGCGGCCCTGGACGGCGGCGGCGGCGCCGTCCACTACCAGTGTCTCGCCAGTCGTGATTTGTCCGCCCGGCAGGGCGGTAATGGTGCCGAAGCGGGGATTGACCGAATAATCGACCCCCTCCACATATGTCACTGGCACGGCGGGGGCAACGACCTTGCTCTTGACCGTCAGGCCGGACACATAGCCCTTTGGCAGGTCAACGCCCTGGCCGACAATGGCGACAATCTCCACGGCGGTCATCGTGCCGGCGGATTGGGTGTAGCCGGTCTCATCGCCCATCAGCGACATCGCCAGGGAGACGCCCGTGGTGCGCGCCAGCTTCACCTTCAGATCCGCCGGGTTCGGCTTGGTCACGGATGCCACCACCGCCTGGAATCCGCCCCGGTCGGTAGTCTGCACGTCGATCTGGCTGGACTTCTGGTCAATCAGGATCTGCGAGGATCCGAGGATAGGCCGCCAGCCTTGCGGGGCCGGTTCGTCCAGCAGGGTGATTTCCAGGGTGCCTTCAAAGAGTGCGTCGGGAGTTTGGTCTGCCATGTGCGTTGCCTTTTGTGTTATGGGGTGGCCTTAAGGCCGTGTTAATCAGAGGGCTCCCCGACAGGGTGGGAGTCAGTTGCCGCGCCGCCCTGTGCGGGCAGATGCTGCGCAATGTAGCCGTCCTTGGGAAAGGCGTGGACCGGCGGTTGGGGATTGGGCATGTATACGACACGGGCCTTGAGCAGGCGGGCCAGGGTATCCGGGTCCAGGCCATCGGCGCAGTCCAACCGGCGGTAATCCTTGCCGTCGTGGTGCCAGTTTTCCAAAAAGAAGGGGGCGGGCGCGGCGGGGTCTTCCTGCGTGGCCGCGCCGGCGGCGGGGGTAGATTTCTTAGCCATGGGCTACTCCTCTTATAGTGCCGTTGAGGGTGAAGCGGAGTTCGGCGTACATCTCGCCGTTGATGATGCCTTCCTTGAGGCTTTTGAACCGCGCCGCGCCGGTAGCCGCCAGGCCGTTGGCCTCAAATGCCAGATTTAGATTCGCCAAGGCCAGGTGATGGATCAGCCGTTCGATGTCATCGACCGCGTAAAGCACGGCCACCGCGATACTGTCTGTCCATTGCGTGGCCTGGGCGCGGGGATCGGCGGACACCTGCACATCCTCCAAAAACACCTGCAAGCTATCCGCCCCGCCCAGGTCGATCAGGCCGTCCGGGGCCAGTTCTTTGATTTTGGGCAGCAACGCCGCCCGCAGCGCCTGGCGCAACATGGCCTAGCCCGCCGGGTACGCGGTGAATTCAAGCGACAAAGCCGTCTGCGCGGTCTCGCCGTTGGTGTGGACCAACTTGATCCAGCGGGCGGCGGGGGCCGCGCTGGCGACCATGATCGCGGCGCTGGCGGGCGAGGAGCAGAAACCCGACAGGTCGGCCTTCGGGGCCAGCGCCCAAGTCGGCGTCTCGGCGTCGCCGTCAAAGGACTGCCAGACCAGCAAGGTTTCGCCCGCAGACGGAGCGCCGCGCTTGATGCCGACAATCTCGCGGAAATTGTGCCGTTGGCCCAGGTCGATGATGTCGGTCGATTGGGCCGCGCTGGCAGCGGATACGCCAATGGAAAACTGGCGGTGAAAAGTTTGGTTGACAAGATTTTCGCGTTTCATGATGTTTTTCTCCGTGTGTAACTCTGTGGATGCCGTTTTTACCCGTTTAGCGCCGTTTAGCGGGCCGGTTTCTGGCTTTCCCTATAGGGTGATGGCGGGTCGCCTTATTGATCGCCTTCACGCGCCTCTGGCGGGCTTATCGCAAATTTGCGCAAAACCACCAGTTTGATGCCGTTGACCGCCTCCGTGCCGAGGAACCCGGCGATGCCCGCCGCCACCTCGTGCCAGGCGGGCGAGATCCCGGTTGCGTCGCCCAGCAATACCACCATCTCGCCGGCGAAACCGGCGACGGCCAGCTTGGCCGCGAACGCGCCCCACTGGAAGCGGCGGCGCTCGGCGGCAATTTGCTGCAAATACGCTACCCCGCCGCCCCACAGCGCGAACGCCAAAATAGACACCCAGCCGGGCAGTTGCTTGTCAGGCATTGTTGATCGCCATCCACGAAAATGAACCGGCATGGACTTTGTCCCCCGCCGCGTTAGGATTGATGAGGGCCAGTTGCGTCTGGTATTCCCGCTCGGCGTTGTCGGCCAGGGCCTTGGTATCTTCGGGTGTCAGGAACCGCACCGCCGGGCCGTTCTCCACGAACCGCATCACCGGGGCCATGGCGTCGAAGGCAAACAGATGCATATAAGGAATGGCCGTCTTGAGCGCGGCATGCAGCACCGCGTCATCCCAGGCCGCTTCCCGGCCCGCCGGTGCCGACGATTGGCCGCTGTCCTGCCTAAGCCGCCGCAGGGCCGCGTCCAGGTGCGCTTGCAGCATCGCCTCGGGCGTCTTGTCCGAGAGGTTGAAGCGGGTGCGGAAGGCGGCCACGTCCGGCATGGCTTATCTCGGCGTAGCCAGCACGGTGCCGGTCTTCACCGCGATGTCAAAGTCCACCCACATCTCCCAGGTAAACTCGAAGCAGCTTTTGCGCGGATAGTCCATGACCGACTTCTTGATATCCTGCGCCACGCCGAAGATTAGGTTCTTCGGATTGGTGAACAGCACCGACTTCGACCGCATGAACGCATTCGGCATCATCGGATAGCTGATGAGCGAAGAGGCCCGCTCGTTGGCGACGGCGGACACGCCGGTCACATGCCGCCCGACTTCGATGGCGTACTTGTCGCGGTCGGCGGTTTCCATGATGAAACTGGCGTTCGGGCGGTACAGGCTGGGCATCTTGTCCAGAACGGCCTCTAGCGAATCCATCCATCCGTCATTAACCGGGTCAATCGTGACCTTCTTGACATCCGACGACGCGGCGGCGACTTTCAGCCAGCCATTGTTCAACTTGAGGAACTTATAATCTGCGTCGCCGGAATCGGTGGACTCGTCGCCGTTGAAGGCGAGATCCGTCAACTCGCCCCGGATGCGCGAGGCGAAGGCGTTCTCCAACTCCGTCCGAAAGTTCGGGTTGTTCTGGTTGTCAATGAAAAAGGAGTAGCCCAGGTTGACCGGCAGCTTCGCCGGTTTCGCAGTCAGCATGTAGTTGTGGTTGGAGGCGGAAACGGTTCCTGTCGGCTCGGTGCCTTCCGGCCAGTTCTGCAAGCCCCGGTTGGGGATGTCCAATACGCCGCCCTCAGCGTTGATCGTCGTCATCGGGCGGCGCGTCACCTTGTCGAGGAACGGATCTTCAAACATCAGCGTGATGAAAGTCTGTGCGGCCTCGGGGATCAATGTGCCGCCGAAGCGCAGTTGCTCCGGCCCCACCACATCCTTCGCCACCAGGATCAGCGATGCGATAGACTCGGACTTGTGGAGGTTGACCAACTCTTGCATTTGCTCGGATGGGGTTTTTGCCATGGCTTTTGCCTTTGTACTAGGATGTAGATTGGAAGGGTTAGTCTAAGAACGACTTCTTGACGCCAGCACCCGGCGCTCCGCTTTCGCCGCCGCCTTTCTGCGCCATCGACTTCACCAGTTCAGTCAAGTCGGCCATGCCTTTTTTCAGATCGTCCATTTCCTTTTTGGATTCAACCGGGTCGGCGCTCTTCGCGGCCAGGCCGTGCGGACAAGTGCCGTCCGATTTCAAACATTTGCCGTTGCAGGCATCCGCCTTTTGGGTTTCGGTTTTCTTCGCTTCGACCAAGGCGGCGGCAACGCCCTTTGCAATTTCAGCGGCAATCAACGCTTTCAATTCTTCTTCTTTCATGGCCGTAATAGGCTCCTCTTGTTTTTCCGGGACCAGCCCGGCCTTGGTTAAAAACTGGGTAAACCAGTTTGGTGCTTCGTCGCTTTTCTGCGCGATAGGCGGCTGTTCATATTCGGCCATTCCGGCTAGGCTTAATCCGGTCAGTTCCCCCGATTCCAGCCGTTTCCAAATATCCGGGTCATAAATCTGGATACCCACCGCCCAAGCCCCTTCCGGCTCTTCCGGAAAAAGCGGGTCGCCTTTGCGTACCAGCCAAGTCTCGGCGACACAGGCCATTTCAGAGCTAAACGAATGTTCTACGTCAACATTCTGTTGGTTATAACTGCGCATGAAATTGGTAGAAGCGCGGCGGATGACATCCGCGTCGGCAAAATCGCCTTGCGAATCCACTTGACCAGGCGCATAGACGATTCCATATGCCCGCTGTAGCGCAGAATCCATCTTGGCGACTTCAAACAAGCGAGGAGTACCCGCGTCTTTCGAGCGCAGAATAACGTGCTTGCCGGTGGCTGGACGCTTGACCAGGGAGAGGTAATTGACGTGTAGATCAGTGATTTTGCCCATGGGTTTATTTTCCATGTTTTCACGGGCAAAAGGTGGCGGAGTTACTACTTATAGTAAATACGTTCCATGCGTCTAATCATTAACCGATACAGTATTGTCCATGAACGTATCGGTAATCAAATCTAGCACGACATTGGCGCAGCTTGGCTCCGGCCTGCTGTTCATGCCCTACAGCCTCACCGTCGAGAATGCCATCGCCTGGCCCATCGACCCGCTGTCGCTGTTCACGCTGTACTCGGCCAGCGCCGAGCATGGCCGCTGCATCCATGTCCGCGCCGCCGCCGCGTTCGGCAACGGCGTCACCGGGGACGCCGCCAAGGCCGTCGAGGCGCGATGCCCCACCGGCGCGGCTGACCTGTTCGGCCTGCTCGATGTCGATTACAACACTTACGGCAACGCCTTCCTCTACGCCGGGCCTGCCGGCTGGGAGCGCCGCCCGGCCTTGACCATGCACCGCGCCTTGGGCGGCGGCTACATCCAGACGCTGTACGATCCGATGGGCAACCATTTCAACCAGTTTTACCGGGAGGATGAGATTGTCCACATCAAAGCGCCTTGCCCCAGCGGCCATTTCTACAGCCTGCCGGACTGGCTGGGCGGCAACGGCATGCTGGATCTGGTCAAGTCGGCGACGGACTACAACCGCGGTTTCTTCAAGAACAACGCCCTGCCGCAATACGCCATCGTCACCTATGGCGACAAGAAGCTGACGGAGCCTGAGGAAAAGGCCGTCCAGGCATTCTTCTCGACGCAGTACTCGGGGACGATGAACGCGCACAAGACCTTGTACCTGCACATCGACGATCCCACCAACGGCAAGATTGAATTCAAGAAGCTGACCGACACGCAGGACGGCGAATTCCTCAAGCTGCTGGACGCGGGCCGCGACCGCATCGTCATGGCCCATGGCGTTCCGCCCCGGATGGCCGGGATTGTGACCGCCGGGGCGCTGGGCGGCGGATCGGAAGTCACTAGCCAGTTGCATGTGTTTGAGGAGCTGTCGAACAAGCCCAAGCGCGCCCGTTACAAGGGCGCGTTGCGGCCCTTGCTGAAACGGGAAGGCATTGACTGGCAATCGTTTGAATTCGCCGGGATCGACCTGACGCCGCCCGAAGACGACCGCGCCAACACCGACCACATCGCCGAATGGGTAGCCGCCGGCATCATGGACGAGGCCGAGGCGCGGGAAACCCTCAACCTGCCGGCCAGGGCGCGAAAATCCGAGCGCCCGCCCCCGGACAGGCTTTCGACCTTGCTCGACCTACTGTTGCGCGAGTGATGGCCGCAAAAACCGGACAACAATCTTTGCGAATCGCCCGCAAAGCCCCCTATCGCCCCGATGCCCGCCAAGCCGCCGAAGACCGCGAAGTAGCCCGGCGGCGCTACCTGCTGGGCGACAGGCCGGAGGACATTGCCGGAGACATTGGCTGCACGGCGAAGACTATCCGCAACTGGGTCAGGGAAAGCGACTGGGACAAGGAGCTGCAAGCCCGGCGGAAGACGCCGGACAACTTGGAAAAGGAAATCCAAAGGCTGTTGACGCAAAAGGCGACAGCGGCGCGTGACCGGCGCATTAACCTGCTGACCAAGAGCCTGGATAGGATGCGGCACTATGCGCCCACGCCCAAGCCGAGGCCGAAGGTGGCCGAGGCGACCTGCCGCGAATTGCTGCATAGGGTATTGGACGAGGATTACGGCCTGCGGGAATATCAGCGGGAATTCCTGCTGGATGACGACCGCTACCGCTGCATCTTGAAGGCCCGGCAAATCGGCTTTTCGTGGATCATGGCGCTGGCTTGCGTCTTGGGCGCGATGGTCGGGCGCAACCAACTGATTATCTCGGCCTCGCAATACCAGTCGGATATTGTCCTGGGCCATGCCATGGGGCATATGGAACGGCTGGGCATCCCCTACGAACTGAAGAAAAAAACGCTGTTTGTGCAGGGCGCGAAGATCGTCGCCATGCCCGCGAATTTCCGCACGATCCAAGGCGAGGCGGGCGATGTCTGGCTAGATGAGTTTGCATGGCACCTCAAACCCAAACGCATCTGGAGCGCCATCTTGCCTTCGATCACGGCGGTCGGCGGGCGCGTCACCGTGTGCAGCACTCCGTTCGTGCCGGGCAACCTGTTCTGGGAAATCGCCGAAAACGACGGCGGGCGCTGGAGCCATTTCCACCGCTCGAAAATCACCATCCATGATGCCATCAACCAAGGCATGGAAGTGCCGGGCGGGCTCGAAGAGCTACAGCTTAACTTCGACCTGGAATCCTGGAACATGTTTTACCTGTGCCAGTGGGCCGAGGACGGCTCGGCGCTGCTGTCCTGGGAGTCGCTGCAAAAGCTGGCGGTCGCCGACGTGCGGCAGCACAAGACCGGCAACAACCGGGCGGGCGTGGACATCGCCTTCGAGAGCGATTGGTTCGCCTTGGCCTTGCTGGGGCAACGGCTCGACCCGGCCACGTCGGCCTTCTGCCCGGAACACGTCCTGTTCCACCACGAGGAACACAAAAAGAAGACCGGCGCGGAACTGCGGCAAATCATCCGGGGCGTGGACAAGCGGTACGACATCGCCCGCTGGCAGATCGACCGCACCGGCGTCGGAATTGAAATCGCCAAGGACTTTGCCGCCGAATGGCCCGAGCGATGCGCGGGGCGCACGTTCTCGGCGCCGTACAAAGAGCGCCTGGCGCTCAATATTCTCAAGCTGGCCGAGCAAGGCCAACTCATCCTGCCCAACGAGCCTGACGTGCTGGCGAAGCTTCATGCGGTCAAGAAGCTCGCCTCCGGCAACAAAATCCGCTACGACGCGGTGCGCGACGACCTCGGCCACGGCGACCTGTTTTGGGCGCTGGCCTTGGCGGCGGACGGCGCGGCCAGGGCTGGCGGCGGGCAGGGCGGCGGGATGGTGAAGATTCTTTAATTCCCCTCTTTCTCCCCTCCCCCTGTGGGGGAAGATGCCGGGGGAGAGGGCTTTTCTGTGATGCAACCCAAGGTGGCACTTCCATGAGCAAAAACCTCCAAGCTTTCCTAGACATGATCGCCTTCTCCGAAGGCACTTACGGCAAGGGTGCCAACGGTTACAACGTGCTGGTGGGCGGCACGCTGTTCGACAACGGCTATGCCGACCACCCGCGCAAGCTCGTCAAGTTGAGCGCAACGCTGTCCTCCACCGCCGCAGGCCGCTACCAACTGCTGGCGAGATACTACGACGACTATAGAAAGCAACTGGGCCTGGCGGACTTTAAGCCCTCCTCGCAGGATGCCATCGCCGTCCAGCAGATCAAGGGCGCAAGGCGCTGGATGACATCGAGGCGGGCCAGTTCGACGCGGCGGTGCGCAAGGTCGCCAACATCTGGGCCAGCTTGCCGGGGGCCGGGTACGGGCAGAGCGAGAACAGCCTGAAACGCTTGCGCGATGCCTATGTGCGCTTTGGCGGTGAATTAGCTTAATGCTGGAACCCCAGCAAATCGCCTTGGCAATAGCCGAGAAGGTCCGCGAGATTGCGACGCGGCAGGGGAATATCCCGTTCCGCAAAGGCGATTTGCGCAAGTCCATCGTCGTGCAGCCTTACGGCCAAGACGGCGCGGCGGTCGGCTCGAACCTGCCCTATGCCCGCGCCGTGCATGACGGCAGACCCGCGCTGACCATCTTCCCGAAAAACGGCAAGGCGCTAAAGTTCAAGATCGGGGGAAAGGATGTGTTCGCCAAGCGCGTCCGCCAAAAGGCGCGGACGGGCAGGCCGTTCTTGCGGGACGCGGTGGGGGAGTTGCGGAGGGATGGGCTAGGCTTCTTGGAGAAGCCGGTCGGGGCGGCAGTGCGGGAGGAGCTGGAGAAGGCCATCCGTGGCACTGGGTTCATTCGGTTGGGGTAGGCGTAGGGTGGACACGGACTCATCGTACCCACCGTCCGGCGCGGCTAATACCGCACGGGAACCACGATCTGCCGCGCCCGGATCTCGTTTGCTATGGCTTCCTGGCGGGCCTGCTCCGCCTGGGCGTCGGCCTGGCGTCGGGTTTCTTGGGCTTGGGCCACCGCCGCCCTGGCCTTCATTTCCTCCAGTTGCCGCGTCCGCAATTCCTGCGCGGCCTTGGCAGCGGCGGCGTCCTCCTCGGCCCAGCGTTTCTTGTCGGCCTCCAGCTTTTGCGCTGCCCTGGCCTCATTGGCCTTGTCCACCGCCCCGTAGTTGCCTGAGCCTGGGCTTGGAGTGTGTAGCGCGGGTTTTTGGTAGAAATGGGTGACGCCGTTTTCGTCCTCCCAGCTTGCCGTATCGGCCTGTGCCGCCTGCGCCAGCAGGAAAGCCAAGGCCATGGCTGCGAATGCATGGCGCTTCATAAAAACCTCCATCCAAAAAGTGCCATTGTCAAACATCCGGATGAAACAGTCCCGGTAATATTCACCGTTTTAGCCCGGTTGGCAAACGGCTCCATCGTTTGCCCACGCGGAACCGGACGGATCGGCGGGCAGGCCAAAAGACGCCTGCCCGCCCTACGCCTACTTCTTCTTGCCGCGCCGGGGAACGAGCCAATTCCATATGGGCGTCAGTGTTTCAGGCTGGACAGCTTGACCAACATTTCGATGAAGCCAGCACCAATGCCAAACACAACAAACACCCCGATCACCACTAATGAGACGATGATAATTGCGGGGATTGAAGCAAGGGCAAGCTTCACTTGAAACATGACCAGATCACCAAAAGGGATGTCAATGCCAACCAGCTTGACTTTGATTTCAGCCCCTGGCTTGAGTCCATTCTGAGGCTCTTGTGGCTTGTACTTGGCATAGACAATCCCGCATTTCGGGCATTCTATTGCCGAATGACTATCGCCGGGTTGTCTTTCATAACCGCATTTTGGGCATTTCATTTCGGCCTCCGTTCAAAGCGCCCATTTTCTACCATCCTTGTCAATCCGCATCGGTAATATTCACCAAAGCGGCTTATGCCTCAAGCGGCCACCACCACCAATGCGCCCTGGGGATTTCCGGCGTCTGGCCGTCTTGGTCCCAGACGAAGCCCTCCAAGGCCGTCTGCACGTCCTTCCTCGCATGTTCGTACTTGAAGAAGGCGTTGAACCTGGACGGGTTTTCGCGCCAAATCCTATCCGCCGCGTCCAGCTTCGCCAGGATGTCGGCGGGCAGGGCGGCGCGGACGAACTCGGCGGCGGAGCGGTATCCCAGGATCAAGTCGCCCTCGTAGCTCCAAAGGTTCCGCGCTTGCTCCCCATCCTTCCCGGCAAGGATCATGTCCGCCCATTCCCAAGCCCTGGCCCCGAAGTTCTCGGGGTCGCCGAAGGGCAGTTCCGTCAACCGCGCCTGCCAAACCATTTGCCTAGCCATTTTTGGATGCCTCTTCCGGGTTGTTTGATGGCCGGCACGTCGTCAGCCAATGCGGACAGCCGCTTGGTGTCGCGGATGTGCAGGGTTTCCAGGGCGTTGTCCGCCACGTCCACCGTGGCGATGTACGCAGTGGCGCGGCTTCGCTCTTGCACGAACAGCGCCTTGAGCCTGCCCCTGCGCACCGCGAGGTAGACATCGCGGTTGGCGCGGCGGATCAGGTCAATGGCAAACTGGTTGTACTCGTCCATGGAGCCAAACATTTTCCCATGCCGTTCATAATGCCTGCGCAAGGGAGCCTTGCCGTCGATCAAGTGCGTCCCCCATTCCGCCGCTTTGCAGCGTTCTATCAAGGCTTCCGTGGCCTGGTGGGTGAGGCTTTCGCGGTTGTAGGCGTCCACCAGCCAGCGGGCCGGGCCGGTGCCTCCGCCATCGCCGGGCGAGGATTGGCCCGCAGGCTCGAAGTAGGCCACGGTAATGGTGCGGCAGCGGAAATGGTAAGGCGGGTTGGCGGTGCCTTTGGGCAGTTCGCTGGTTTTGACCCGGCTGAAATCGTCGGCCTGGCCGTGCATGACCCAGGCATTCTTGGCGGCTTCCATGTTGCGCGTGGATACTGCGTTGAGATACTCGGCGCGTTGCTCGGACAATCGTTTAACGGCTATTACCCGCCCGTGCATATGGCGGCAAAATTGGGTAGTGCGCTCATCCAGGTGCGCCCTTACTTGAATGTATTCAATAGCGGCGCGTTCATAGCCCGTCACCCGGCCCATTTCCCGCGTCCGGGTCGCCGTGTGGTCGGCCAGCAATTCATAATAGGTAATGCCGCGCTCGGTCAAACCGGCAAAGTCCTTGGCGAAGCGCTCGGTGAGTTGCGCCCTGGTCATCCCCTTGTCGAAGTAATCTTGTAAGGCACCCCGGAACAGCCCGTCCACCAGGGTGTTCCAGCTATTGCCTACCCAATACAGGTTGGCGCGGCCTACGATGTCCAGGGCGTCCAGATCCGGACGCCCGAACAGGATGTCCACGCCCACGGCCTTGCCCACCTCGGCCACGCCGACGCGGAACAGCGCCTCGGAGAGGTTCAGCACCGGCCCGCGCAGCACGGCTTGCAGGGCGTCCGGCCCCAGCTCCTTTTCCAATGCTGGCATGATGACCGCCTCGAACTCCGCCGAGTCGGCCCCTTCCGGCACCATGCGCACCCGCTCCAAGGCATTGGCCAATGCCGCCTGGGCCTGCGCGTCGAAGGCGCGGGTGTAGGCGTCGCGCAGCTTGTCGTACAGCGCCTGCCAGGCCGCGTCGTCCTTGACCACCGCCGCCATGAGCTTGCGGCGGGCGACGGCCTTCAAAACGGCCCGTTCAGCGTCCATCGTTCACCCAATCAACTTGGTTGGTATTGGCAGGCTTCAGCTTCGCAACCGTCTTTTTCTGGGGCTTTACATCCCGCAGATATTCCTCCGCAGTGGTAAAGCGATGCCCGCAGCCCAGGCATACCCGGTAGCGCAGCCGGATGCTGGCATCCTCCCGCGACAAGTAGACCGTCGTTTCGCCATGGCAGTGCGGGCATTGCATCTTATAGCCTCTCTTGTGGCACAGCTTCCAGCGTGACCGGCCCGTCTTGGCCGGGCAGCAGGACGACCAAGGTGTCACCGACCCATTTCAAGTTGACGACCTTCCAGCGGTACGGCGCCAAGAGATCATGCCAGTAGGTCTTGTTTTCCACCCGCACCCCCTGCGGAGACGCCATGCGCTGGAAGATGCGCGAGGGCCGTTCGTCGGACACAAAGCTCATGGCTTGGCCTCCCCTTGCGCAATCCATTGCTCCAGCCCGCTGATGACCGCCGTCATGCTGGCCCTGGTCAAAAACCGGCTGCTGGTGACTTTCGCCGTGCGCTTGACGAAGGCTTGCAGCTCCTCGCTTTCCAAGCCTTTCTTCCAGCCCTTTTGCCGCGCCAGCCCGCCGAGCTTGGCCCATTGCTGGCGCGTCGGCCTGTCCGGCCCCGCGCCGCCGCGCTTGTTGCCGTCGCCGTCCAGCGCCCCGGCCTGGCGCAGTTGCTTGGCGACATGGGCAAGCTCCAAGTCGGTCAAGTCTTCGCAACTGCGCTTGCCCTTGCCTTCGCCGCCGGTGTGCGCCTCCAGGTAATCGCGGTGCGCGTCTTCATCGTTCCGGCCAAACAGCTTGGCCGTCCCCAGGTGGACTTGGGCGAGGAGCTTGGCGCGGCTTGAGCTTTTGGATTTGGCGGGGGCGCTCATGACAAGCCCCCAACGGCCAGCGCCGAGCGCAATTCCCACCCCTCGCACAGTGACGCCAACACTTCCAGCTTTTCGCCCTCCGGGCTGTCGGCCTCCGGGTTGCCGGCCATCATCGCCTTAACCTGCTCCATAGCCTTGCGGTAATCCTCCTCGGTGCGGATCGGCTTGACCGGCGTCAATAGGCCGGGCAAGTCCACCGGCGCGGCCCCGGCCCCGTCCCCCTTGTTGATTGCGGCCAGATCCAGCGTCAGCATCTCCCACCTGGTATCCTTCTCGCGGCAATGCAGGCGCAGATACGGTTTTTTGAACTCATACCGCACGGATTGCCGGATGGCCTTCATGGCGTTGTTCCAGCGGTCGTCGCCTTCGATAAACAGGCTGGTCAGTTCCCAAAGCTTCGCCGGGTTGATGTCGCCCTCCTTGTCGGTCGGAAAGGCGTGTTGCGCGATGGCCTGGTATTGCGGCATCGCCCCCACCTCCCAATCGCGGATGCAGGCTTGCACCAACGCCTTCGCCGCGCTCAAGTCGCAGCCAAAGAACATGTGCGTCCCCTTGGCAATCTTGACTTTCAGATTTCCCTCGTAATTGCTCAGGGTGACGAAGGCTTCAGCCTGGGAAGCGTTGTCAACGCCCAATTCCTCGCCCACGTCGTTCACAAAACAGGCGATTGACGACATGGCGCTGTATTTCCACGTCGCCAGGATGTTTTGCAGCCAGCGGGCCTGCGCGAACAACTCGGTCACCAGTTCATCCTCGGCCAGGATGCGGGCGGGAATCTGCGCGACCGGGACCAAATGTCCCAGGCTGTTCTTTTTGTACGTGTTGTCTTCGACTTTAATCATGGTTTCACCTCAAATCAGTTCGGCGACCCGGCACCCCGTGCAATCTTGCCTCGGGCAAGCATTGCACAGGGCCGTTGGGTCAAAGGATTGTTGGGCCTGGCCGATAAGTTCGGCCAGGCGCTGGTAGCGTTTCGGGAGTTCCGAGTTTTTTGCCACTTCGTGGTATTTGCCGTTCTTTAGCAAACTGGCGGTCGGCTTTGCGACATCTAGCACCAATGCGATGTCGGCCAGCGTCATCTCGTTCATGCCGTCAACCTTTCGGGGTGGTAGGGTGGCCTTAAGGCCACCTACTGGTCCGCATCGCCAACGGACACATAGCCCACCGTCCATTCGGAGTTGAGTTCGCAGCTCTGGCGCAATGCCTCTTGGCGCGGATGGTCGGCATCCGTCAGCAACGCCATCAGCCCGATGCCATCGTCTTTCGCCTGGAAGGCCATCACGCCGCATACCAGTTCCCCGAAGGCTTCCGAGCCAAGCGTTTCATGCAGCAGGCTTGGATTCACAATATCCAGCCTGTGCATCTGGCTCACCAGCACACATTCCCCTTCGCCCATGTCGATCACATCGCCCGAGTCGCATAATTTCGCCAGCCGGTCTTCCAGCGCCGCCAGCTCCCGCGCACCCTGTTCCAAGGCGCGCTTCTTCGCCACGCATTGCAAGGCCAGCCGCAATTTTGGCGAGGGCGGCAACTCATCGCCGCCCAAGGCCAGCCCTGGCATGTCGGGATGTCCGCCTATCAATCTATTCAAAATGTCCATTGCTCTGTCTCTTTAAGAAGGGTTGAAAATCGCGGCGTCCCGCGTCTTGGAAGGCCCTCCGCGATGGCCCCGGCCATCGCGCAAAACCCTCGGGGTTTGGCGCGGATTGACCGCCGCGCCACGGCTCCGTCTGCCAACCAAGCAGGATGGATTATTCGCCCCCCGTGCCATCCTCCGCCGGGGCGTTGGCCTGGTCGGCCATGGCCGCGTTCAGCACATCCATGCCCAGCAAGGTCTTGTTGTTGGCGTCCATGACCCGTTTGCAGGCATTCGCCAGCTCCACCGCCTCGCCCCAGTTGCCCTTGCGGCAGCCGCCCCAGAACTTGGTCAAGACCTCCTTGTCCACCTCGCCAAACCGGGGCTTGAGGATGTATTTCAGGGTCTCCGCCCGGTCGAGGTGCTTCAGCTTCACCCGCTTCGCCCCGATCCGCCGCCCGAGCTGCTTCAACAAAGGCTTGGTGCGGGCATCAGCAAACTGGTTGGTGTAAAGCTCGGTGCCGACCAGCAGCACCGCCCAGCCGCATTCGTCGGCGAGGTAGCGCAGCCGCTCCAATATCCTCCAGGTGATCGAGTTGCACTCGTCCACCACCAGCAGGGGCCGGGCCGGGCCATCGCCCGCCATTTCTTTCAACAGGTTCTCCCAGTCGGCGACCCCCTTGGCGTTTCCAAAAACCGCCTTGAATATCGCCCGCATCAGCTTGTCATGGCCCATGCCGTCATAGCAGCATATCCGCCAGGATTGCTCGATGGTCTGCGCCAAGTGCAGGCCCGCAGCCGACTTGCCGGTGCCGGTTTCGCCGATGACCTCGCCAATCGCGGCGTCCTCCGCCTGGACAAGTTGCTTGGCCAGCTTGACGGCGTCTTTGATGGATTTCGTTTGCGCGTATTCTTTAGCCATGGCCCAGCCTCTTTTGTTGTGTGCCGCCAATCCCCCGCGTCCATTCCACGCCCTGGGCGGCTTGGTTGCCCGCGTGGCGGTCATTAACCGCCGTCCGGCCCTGGGGCGCTGCCGGGCGCGTTTCCAACGCGCCCAATCGGGGCTTTGCCTTTTTCAAATACGCCTCAATGGCATCGTCATGCCGCCCGGTTTTCGGCATTTGGTAAACCGCGCTGACCACCTTTTGCACCCAGCCCTCGGCAAATGAATTGCCCCGCGCCGTCTTGTTGGCCGGTTTGCAGCGGGAGAGCTTTTTCTTCACATACTCCGCCCTGGCCTTGCCGGCGCGGCGGAACAGCACGGTGAAGGCATACTGCGCCTGGGTAGTGGCCGGTTCGACGCCAATAAACTGCCATTGCGCCGGGTTGAAGAAACTGACGCTGTAAACCGTCTTGCAGCCAAAGGCGCGGGCGCAGGCAGCGGCCAGCACGGCCTCCCATTCCGGCGGCTTTTTCGCCCCGCCCGCCTTGGCGGACAGTTCGTTGACATCCGCCGCCAGCACGTCCTCGTTGTCCAAGTCAAACTTCTTCATCAAGGCAATGGCCTGGAACAGCGCCCGCGCCGCTTCCTCTTCGTTGGCGCTTTCCGACAGCGCCCAGCAGGCTTTGATCTTGCGCAAGGCGTCTTCGCGGTTCATGGCCTGCCTCCCAACGCCTGCTTGACCACTTCCTTGGCAATGGCGTCCAAGGTCTCCTCGACGCTTGCGCCCGTCTGGTAAATCTCCAGCCAGCCGCACTCGTCGCCGTAATCGTCGGCAATCTCCCGGCTGACGCCGTACTCGCGGACGATCCCGCCCACCACTTGCCCTTTCCACTCTTGATACGTTAAGCTGCTCATCGCGCAATACCTCTTGTTGCATTTGCTCAAGTTCACGTTTCAGGGCCTTGGCCCCGCCGGGGTGGCATTCCGCAAGAACTTCCCCGGCCAGGCTCACAAGGCCCGCCTATTCGCCAGCCCAGGGGAAGCCCGTGGACGAAGATTTCGACATCGACGGCATAATCAACGGCGTCAACCAGCAGAACACCACCGCCTTGGCGGTGCAGGGCGAACTGTTCGCCGTGCTGCTCAACAAGCAGATCATCACGCCGGACGAGTTCGAGCAGTCCCTTGCCCGAGTTGAATTCCATCTTGAAGCAGGTCTTGACCATCCAAGCCTGTCTGTGACGGATGCGGAAAGCATCCGCCAATCAACTGGCTTTCTGCGTGAATACGTCGCCTGGAGATTGCGATGGGACTATGATTTTCGTAAGCGGACATAGCATCCGCCTTCGCCGCGTCGATCAGGTCTTTCTCGTTCATGGGTTCACCTCGTTTTCATCGTTTTCAAACACCGCCCCATGGCAACACGGGGGGTTCACTCGCCGAGCGACCGGCGCAATTCCAAAATCTCCGGGTCATCTTCCTCGCCCCACTGGCTGAGGATGTCCGCCTGGGGCTTGCGCTCAAACCGCCCGGCCAACGCCTCCGCCTCACGGTCCACCGCCGCCCGCATGGCCCGCGCCTCTTCCGATAGCTGGACCATGATGGCCCCGCCGTAGTCGGCGTCTTCGCGGAAGGCGTCCAGCCATCTCAGTTGTTCCACCATCGGCACCAGCGGGAAAACCTGCTTGCCGTAGTCCCGCAGCACCTGCTTGAACGCCTTCAGCCGCCGCCCGCGCTCCTTCGCGCCTGTCTTGTCCAAAAAGCCGTAGCTCGGCTCCAGCGCCGCGACGCATTCCAGCCTGCCGCCGTCCGCCCGCTCGAACACGAAGGCGAGGCGGGGGTCATGCCCGGCCACCTTGACCAGCCGCCGCCCGTTGACGCCGAGCAGGCGGTCGTCGTAATAGCTCAGACCGTTCCAAGTCAGCCGGCCGGCCTTCACCGTCCGCACGTCCGCCTCGGCAAACGACAGCAGCACGGCGGCGGCATCGGCCTGGGCCGGACGCCAGCCCCATAGCTCCCTGGCCCGGTTCAGCCGCTGGTTGGGCGACAACCCGTCCGCGCCGGGGCGGTTGTTGTACAGGTCGAAACAGACGCCGACTTGCCGGCACAGCTCCAGCCAGTCCCCGCCCGGAAAGCCCGCAGGCTCCTTGCCTAGGTTCTGGGTCTTCTTGGTGATGCGGTTGCCGCCCACCCAGCCGGGTATCTGGCAGAGATAGGCGTTTTCCAGCACCGAGAAAAAGCCTTCGCAGGGGGATGACTTGCTGTTGTAAGGCAGCTTGCGCAGCACCGGCTTGCCGCCCTTGCCCTCGTGCAACACCGCTTTCGCCCCCTGGATGTCAAACCGCGCCTTGCCGGTCAGCCGCGCCAGTTCGGCGTAGCCCGCGACCATGCAGTCCCAGTTGAATTCGGAGCCGTTGTCCAAGCCGATCGCCCGGTCGGGGATGGAAAACTGTTCGCACAAATGGGCGAAGCTTTGCGCCACATCCGCCCGCGTCACGCCTTGGTTGGGGCCGCACAAAACCGGGTAGCCGACCGCCTGGCCGGTGCCCACGCAAAGCCAGGCGATGAGCTTGGGATACACCAGCCCGCGCCCTTCGATGCGCACCGGGATGTCCAGCGGATGCACGTCGCCGTACACCAGCTCCCAGGGCATCAGCCCGCGCTTGTGGCGCTTGACGTTCGGCATGTGCTTGTCGTAGGTGCCTTTGGCGTCGGTCTTGGCCTGGTGGACGATCTTCAAATGCTTTTTCGCGTCCACCACATGCCTCGGCACCCGGCAGTCCTCCAAAGCGACCCGCCAGCCCCGCGCTTGGCACAGCCGGTGCAGTTCCACCCCGGCCAACGCCTGGACTTGCCGCCAGCCGGTGACGCCCGCGCCCCAGCAGGAGCCGATATAGGCGTCCAGCTCCGTGCGGATGTCCGCCAAAACGGCATGGGGCAGGGGCGACAGCCGGTCAAACTGCAAGGAGATGTCCGCCCGCGCCTCGCCCACGTCGCTGCGCCGGGCTTTCGCCAGGCCGGTGACGCCGCCTTCCTCATACCGTTCAAGCTGGCGGTACAGCGTGGAAAAATGCACCCCCAGCCGCTGGGCCAATGCCTTCACGGCAGGCCCGCGCAGGCTTTTGGGGATATCCAGCAACGGCTTGAGCGCCTCGTACTTGTCCCAGGCATCGCCGCCGCGCTTTTCTT
The DNA here is from genome assembly GCA_964582755.1 of uncultured Methylococcaceae bacterium. Taxonomy (GTDB): domain Bacteria; phylum Pseudomonadota; class Gammaproteobacteria; order Methylococcales; family Methylococcaceae; genus Methylumidiphilus. Next base: position 22,223 of record CAZOTR010000053.1, read on the forward strand.
TCAGCGGATCGTGGTAAATCGCCTTCCCCTCGTCCCCTTCGTTCCCCTCGTTCCCAAGCTCCGCTTGGGAACGCGGCCCCGGAAGCTCCGCTTCCCGAATCTGCGCCTTTTCCAGGGCCGGGCCGTCCCCCTCCGGCCCTGGAAAAAACCCCGCGCCCCTCGGCAGGGCGCGGGCCAATGTGCCAAGCGTGGAGGCGCTTGGGCTTTTCGAGCGCACCGTCTCGGTGCCTGTTTGCCCCGGCCCCGCCGTGGGCAAGGGCGAATGCTTCGCCAGTTCCGCCGCCGCCAGCGCCTTCTGAACCGCCCTCGGCAGGGCGGACAGGGCGTACTCCAGCCCGCCGCCCTTGCCCTTCCGCTCCCGGCTGAGCCAGGACTCGCGGGCGGCAAGGTCGGTTACTCTCCTTTTGGTAAGGGGAAACTCCTCCACGCTGCCCTCGCGGGCGGCGGCGGCAATTTCCAGGGCGCTGAACCATTCGCGCATCGCGTCAAACCTCGAAAAAGGGGAGAGCCGCCCCCGTGCTATGCTTGCGGGTGCCTAATCCACAACCTACAGGGGGACTCTCCATGAACAAGAACCAAACCGACCAAACCCGGATCATCCTTGACGCCCTGCATCTTGTCCTGACAGAGCAAGCCAGAACGCAGGCCATGCTTGACGCAACGCATGAGCTAATCGAGCGCCTCTTGCCCCCGACCGCCACCACAGGCGCAACGCCGCACGATGTTTTCGTGACGACCATGGGCAATGCCATTGATCGCAACTTCCAGAGGCGCATGGCAGATCTGGAAATAGCGGTGAAGGAGATCGAGACCAGTTTTTTAGGCAGCGCCGAATAGTTCCGGCCACCGCCGGGCGGTATTCCGCAACCGGGCAGCGCCTAAGCAATTCAATTTGCTCGCTCATCGCCCCCCCTCACGCCGCCCGGCTCGGGGCCGGGAGGGTCTTGCGTAGGGCCGCGAGCTTGTCTGTGCCCTTGTTAAAATCCAAAGCGGCCAGCGCCTTGTGGTCCAGGCCGCGCTTTTTGGCAAATAGGTATTCGGCCCGTTGTGCATGGCCCGCCATTTGGGTGCCGAGATATTCGTCGCCAGCGAAAACAAGATATTGCTGCTTCATGGACCGCCCCTCACGCCGCCCGGCGCGGGGCCGGGCGGCTCTTCGTGGTATCCTTGGAATGCCCGTAGCGCCCCGGCCACAGCGCGTCCACCGGCTGGCCGAGCTT
>CAZOTR010000054.1:0-23228 GCA_964582755.1 uncultured Methylococcaceae bacterium
AGGAACTGTCCAAGCGCGACACCGGCAACACCTTGTACATCCTCGACGAGCCGACGACCGGCCTGCATTTCCACGACATCAAGCAATTGCTCGCCGTGCTGCACCAGTTGCGCGACCATGGCAACACGGTGATTGTCATCGAACACAACCTCGACGTCATCAAGACCGCCGATTGGATCATCGACCTAGGCCCGGAAGGCGGCGATGGGGGAGGGCGGATCGTCGCCGAAGGCACGCCGGAGCATGTCGCCGCCAACCCCGAATCCCACACCGGCCGGTTCTTGCGGCTGGCGTTGGAGAAGCGGCAGCGGTTGCCGGCGTGAGCTTGCAAAGATGGAAACCGGCAAGACCGTCGCCCAGAACACCTATGTCCATATCGAGGCACTGGGGGTTCTCAGCCCCGCTTGGCGCGAGGCGGCGGCGCAAGCCGCCGCATTGGCAAAGGCCGAAGCCGGGCGGGATTTCAACGTCGTCAAGCTAGGCCAGGACGGCGGCGTCAGCCTGCTGGATTATCCCGGCTTTTTCGGGGAAGCCTTCCCGGTTTTGCGGCGGTATTGGACGGTCGATCTTGCCAAGGCCGCCGTGCGTTTCCGCAGTTACGCCGGCTCGCTGAACCCGCCGATCCTGCACCGCAAGGAATTGCTGCTGCCCCAAGGCCACCCGTCCATCGAAGCCTTTTCCACGTTGACCCGCGCCGCAGAGCAAATCGGCCTGTTCGACGACCCCCGCCGCATCGGCTTCCTGCGGGCTTGGGAAGACCTGCTGGCCCGGCGTGGCTATCGCGTGGCCGGCCATGAATTGGTGCCGGTCGGCAATGACGAAACCGCCGCGGCCACCGAAGGCGAAACCTTCGCCGGCGTCGCCCGCCACCTCACCGCCTTGAGCCGCAACAGCCTCTCCGCCCCGGTGCAAACCCTGGCCCGCTTCGGCTTCCTGGACGGGACGAAAACGCTGTTCGACTACGGCTGTGGCCGGGGCGGCGACATGCGCGGCCTGGCCGAGAACGGCATCCGCGTCAGCGGCTGGGATCCGTATTACGCGCCTGCCGAGCCGAAAAAAACGGCGCACATCGTCAACCTGGGCTTTGTCATCAATGTCATCGAAGATCCGGCGGAGCGGCTGGAGGCTTTGCGGGGGGCTTATGCCTTGGCGGAAGAATTGCTGGTGGTGTCGGCGATGGTCGCCAACCCCGAGGCGGTGCGTGGCGTCCCCTATGGCGACGGCGTGTTGACCTCGCGCAACACCTTCCAAAAATACTACACCCAAGCCGAGTTGCGCGGCTGGCTGGCCGAAGCCTTGGACGCCGAGCCATTCCCGGTCGGCCCCGGCATTTTCTACCTGTTCAAAAACCCGGATCTGGAACAGCGCTTCCAGCTCGGACGGCAGGAAAACCGGCGCAATGTGCTGAAATTCACCGCGCTGTCGCGCCCGCAAAAACCGCTGGCAGTCGGCAAAGGCGAGGCCAAATACCAAGAAAACCGCGAACTGCTGGATGCCCTGTGGGAAACCCGCATCCGGCTGGGGCGGTTGCCGGAGAGCGGGGAAGTCGCCAATCTTGACGAGACCATTCAGCGTTTCGGCGCCGTGCCTGCGGCCTTGCGTTTCGTCCAATCGCGCATGGAAAGCGCCGAAGCCATCCTCGAACAAGCCCGGCTGTCCCGGCTTGACGACCTGAAAGTCTATTTCGCGGAGTTCCAATTCCAGCGCCGCCCGCCCTATAAACATTTGGAAACAGGCCTGCAACGCGATGTCAAAGCCTTCTTCGGCGACTACCGGCAAGCCTTGCAAGAGGGCAGGGAACTGCTGTTCGCCGCCGGACGCCCGGAAACCCTGGCCGAAGCCTGCCGCGCCGCCGCCGAGCAAGGCTTGGGCTGGCTGGAGGAAGGCCAATCGCTGCAACTGCACACCCGCCTAATCCCCCAACTGCCCGCCGTGCTGCGCGTCTATGTGGGCTGCGGCCTGCGCCTGTATGGCGACCCCGGCGGCGCGGATCTCATCAAAATCCACATCCGCTCCGGCAAGCTCACCTTGCTGCGCTTCGATGACTTCCTCGGCAAACCCTTGCCCCGCCTGCTGCAACGGGTGAAGCTCAAGCTGCGCGAGCAAGACTTCGATTTGTTCGACTACGGCGGCGAATTCGCCCCGCCCTACCTCTACCGCAAATCGCGCTACCTCAACGAAGAGATGCCGAACTACGCCGAGCAACTCGCCTTCGACGAAGCCCTGGAAAACCTGAACCTGTTCAACCTCGACGGCCACGGCCCCACGCCCGCCGAATTCGACGCCAAGCTGGATGCCGCCCGCTGGGCCGTGGACGGCTTCAACCTCATCCGCAGCCCAGCCATTCCCGACCTCGACAGCCTCTGCGGCCGGCATTTCAGCTACCGCGATCTTATTAAATGCGGCGAGACGCAGGCCCAAACCGGCCTAGCCAACCGGCCCGCCCAGCCCGCCAGCTACACGGCCCTATATGAATTGGCCGTCCATATCCTCGATCCGCTGATTGACTATTACGGTATGGTCAAACTCACCTACGGTTTCAGTTCGCCGGAACTGGCGCGGCGGATCGAAGGCCGCATCGCCCCCAAGCTAGACCAACACGCCGCCTGCGAGCTAAACCGCAAAGGCGAGCCTGTTTGTCCCCGGCTGGGCGCGGCTGTGGATTTCCTCGTCGAGGACGAAGACATGGAGGAAGTCGCCCGCTGGATCGCCGCCAACCTGCCGTTCGACCGCTTGTACTTCTACGGCAAAGACCGGCCCGTGCATGTCAGTTACTCGGAAACACCGGCGGGGGAGGCTTGGGAAATGCGGGAGGTTGGGGGGAGAAGGGTGCCTAGGGTGTTTAGGTAGGCGGGCGGGTAGAGTTTCCCTCTTTTCTCGCCTCTTAATTGCGGAACACCGATTTTGTAGTAACATTCTTGCGCGAACGCCGATACTCCCATGCCATCATGTTCAATGCAAATGGGACACAGAGAAGGCCAAGCTTATGCCGCTGGCAAACCCGATGGCGTCGTTTTGTTGCCGGTGGCGCACACGATATGAGGAAGGGGAAAACGGCGGCGAACTTATCCGCATTATCCCGGCGCGCCGCGCCCGTCCAAAGGAAGCCAGGCGCTATGGGCACCCAAAACACTCGCCGCTTGCGCGAAGCCATGCCGTGCGACATCGGGAAAGCGCCAACGCCTTGACTGGCCGAATGTTTCCAAACGGCGGAGGATTGATGCCCAGGCCATTGGATCAACCAGGAGACGCATTGCGGTGCCACCGTTAGCCGGGCTGTCCTTGCGCCTCTCCTACCACACTGGCCGCGACGACCTGGCGCAGGATTTCTTCGTGCCCTGTCTGGAGTCTGCCGTGCTATACCGCCGCGCCGCCGGCTATTTCACCAGCGCCGGCCTGGCGCTGGCGGCGCGGGGCGTCGCCAGTTTGGCGGCGCGGCGCGGCAAGATGCAACTGGTCGTCTCGCCCCACTTGGAACCCGCCGACGCCGAAGCCTTGCTTGCCGCCCGCGCAAACCCCGTCGCCGCGCTCACCGCAATTGCCGCCCGCAGCCTCGCCGACATCGAAGACGCGCTTGTCAAAGACCGCCTCAACGCGCTGGCCTGGCTTGCCGCCTCCGGTTTGCTGGAGGTCAAACTCGCGCTTAGGTTGGACGCCAACGGCGGCTATGCGCGGGGCATTTTCCACGAAAAAACGGGCATATTCAGCGACGCTGCGGGCAACCATGTCAGCTTCTCTGGCTCCGCCAACGAAACCGCCGGCGGGTTGCTGGAAAACTTCGAGAGCCTGAAAGTGTTCCGCTCGTGGCAAGATAGCGAAGGCCGGGTGCAGGAAGACATCCAGCATTTCGAGGCGCTATGGGCCGATGCCACGCCCGGCTTGCGTGTCCTTGAATTCACCACAGCCAGCCGGACGCTGCTGGAACGCTACCGCGATCCAAGCCAGCCGCCGCCCGGCATCAACCCCTATGCCGTGCGGGAACCTCAACGGGATCGCCTTTTTCAGCCTCCCAAAGGTTTTGAGCCACGCCCCTACCAAATCGACGCCATCCGCGCCTGGAGCAAAGCCGGCGGCAAAGGCATCCTCGCCATGGCGACCGGCTCAGGCAAAACCCTGACCGCGCTGACCCTGGCCAGCAAAGTGGCGGAAAAAAACCAGCCGTTGGTGATGATCGTCGTCTGCCCGTTCATCAACCTCTGCCGCCAATGGATCAGGGAAATCGCCGCGTTCGGGCTCGGCGCCGTGGCCTGCTTCGAGGACCGCAAGCACTGGCAGGAAGAATTGGAGGAAGGCTACCAGCGGCTGTCCGCCGGGCTGGCCCCCGTCCACGCCATCGTCACCACCAACGCCACGTTCCAAAGCGAAGCCTTCCAAGCGCATCTGCGGCCAAGGGTCGCGGCGGGAACCAGCCACCACCTGTTGATTGCCGACGAAGTCCACAACCTCGGCGCGGAACGCAGCCGCGCCGCGCTGCCAGACGGGATAGGCCTGCGCCTGGGGCTGTCCGCGACGCCGGAACGCCACCACGACCCCGTCGGCACCCAGGCGGTGCTGTCCTATTTTGGCGGCAAGCCGGTTTACCAATACCCGCTCGACCAAGCCATCGCCGATGGCCGACTCTGCCCATACCGCTATTATCCGGTGCCGGTGGATCTGACCGGCGAAGAAACCGACGAGTATCTGGACATCACCACAAAACTCGCCCGTTTCTTCCACGGCGACGCTGACGAAGAAGCCCAGCAAGCCGCGCTGCGCCTGCTAGTCAAACGCGCCCGCCTACTGGCCGGGGCCGACAATAAACTGGACGCGCTGGACCAAGTCATCAGCGCCATGCCCGAACGGCCACACAAAGCGATTTTTTATTGCGGCGACGGGCGCACCACCGACACGATTACCGAAGAGGAAGTCCGCCAGATCCAGGCCGTGGCCCGAGTGTTGGGTGAAAAGCATGGCTTGCGGGTAAGAAACTTCACTTACCGGGAATCACCGCAGGAGCGGGAGGAAATCTTGCGCGACTTAAGCAGCGGGTTTTTGGAGGGTGTGGTGGCGATTCGCTGTCTGGACGAAGGCATCGACCTGCCGGAACTGCGGATGGGTTTTCTGCTGGCCAGTTCCACCAACCCACGGCAGTTCATCCAGCGTCGCGGGCGCTTGTTGCGGAATGCGCCGGGCAAGAACCGTGCTATCATCTACGACTTCATCATCCGCCCGCCAGACCTGGGCGGAAGCCTGGATGATAATGCTTTCAACATGGAGCGGGATTTCTTTCAAAGGGAATTGAAGCGGATTGTTGAGTTTTGCCGGATGGCGGAGAATGGAGCCGAGTCAATGGGAGTCTTGCGTGACTTGCGCATCCAATATAACTTATTGGCGGAGGGATAAAAATGTTCAAGACTTCTGTGCTTGAACTGCACCAACCAGAAGGTGCCGTGCTGTTTAACTTGACCACTTTTTCCACAGGTTCCTTAGCGGTGCTAGACAGAATTTCTGAAAAGCAGAGTGGAATTTATGCTTGGTTTCGCTCATTTCAATTTAGGGATAAGCCAGATGATTTTGCGGAAGATTTACTGGCCGCTATTCATGCGCCAAAGTTTCAAACCCGCACAGGCGACCTAGCTCCATATTATGAAGTAAATCTTCGTTCAAAAAGTTACATTTCAACAGGCAAAGAACGCGCTCTTCGGGATGCGCTAAAAAATGAAGAGTTTCTTGGCGCAATGAAATTTGCCTTGGAATGGTCTATGTTATTTCAGACTCCTCTGTATGTCGGCAAGTCAGCAGACTTGAAAACACGCATAGGGCAACACCTAAAAAGCAACAGTATTCTGCGGCAGCGTTTATTGGATGCGCGAGTTGATATTGATAAAACATATCTTTTGTTAGTGCCAACGCCCGTGCCAGACGCAGCAGATTCATCAGATAATGACCCTTCGGAATTGAATGAAGATGCCCCTCTTTTAACTTACGAATTACTGTTTGAGGAAGTTTTTTCGAGGCTTTTTAATCCCGCTTTCACAGTTAGATTAGGATAAAAACATGAGCTTTATACCGCCCGTCGTCGATACCCAATCCGATCTACGCAACTATAATGTGCCAATTTACGGAATCAAAGGAGAGTTTTCCCTTTCCTCGTCAGTGAAGGTGCCATATTTTACTTGTTTGATGGTTCTCAATAGAGTCACTCAGGAATTAAAAACACATGAAGAAGTAAGTCCATCACTTGATACAACGTATAGTTTAGTGGAGCTTTTTCAGCGACAAATTGATATTGATCGCGTTCAACGCGAAATTGTTGACGGCTATTTGAGGGTTCCCAATAAAATAAAATTTTTCAATAGTTTGACCATCGTTTTGCTGCCAAAAAATACAGAAGGCAAGATAGTTTCGACTTTTGAAAACTACCCAAACAATGACCCTCCAATCCCCGATCCACAATTTGGCCCATTCGATGCGTTTTTCTCTGCTAGCCAAGCCGCTGACAAAAAAGCCATTTTTGGGGGAGTCCAATTTGTCACCACTAAAACAGAGAATATTGCCAGGCTCCGATGGGATAAAAACCGTGTTGATGCAGTCGCTGTGGATGGGCAGCATAGGTTGCGCGCATTAAAAGAATGGATGCATTGGAAAAACCAGCAGCTTGGCGAGATTGAAAAGCCAACCCGTATTCCGATTATCTTTTTGATGCTGCATGAGGGAGCCGGTTTTATAGGTGCCGAGAATGGTGGAACTATTGGGATTAAAGGTATTGCTCGTGAAATATTCACTGATCTTAACAAAAATGCAAGAGAAGTGGATTTGGCTACCCAGATTATTCTTGATGATCTGAGTGTGGAATCATGCTGCGTTCGCTCTCTGGTTACGAATACCACTTGCGCTGACGATGAAGATTTGCTTCCTTTGACACTGTTGAGATGGCAAGAGGCCAATAATCGATTTGATCAAAAATACTACCTCAATTCCTTGGTAAATCTTCATCTTTTAGTTAAAGAGCTTTTAGGATTAAAAGCGCCAGATCCAATGAACAAATCGGATGTGCTAAATTTTATCAGAAATGTTTCTGGTTTGCTTGGAACAGGCGCACCAAGAAAACTAATGCATCAAGGCGTCCCACTTGAAGATTATTACCGATCACAATTTTTGGAAAGTGAGGACGAAGAACCTATCGCACCTTTCTCGGGAATTCCTTCGCACTATCTTCCAAGTGCGGTGGAAGGCTTTAAGAAATATTTCTCTCCATGGCTGCTCTCTCTGCTAAAAAGGTTTTTGCCTTATGCTGAAATAATTGAGTATGCTCGAAATAATAATCTGATATCCGGGGAGTTCGGCCAATATCTTTCCCAGCCCAAAAGCCATCAAGAAAAGCTTGGAAAGGATCTCGCCTATAAATATGGAGATCATTGGCGTAAAATTGTAATTGACGACCATAGCGTGGCTAGAGAAAGAATAAAGGGTGTCGGTGATAGCGATTTAGGGGAGCAATGGGCATTTAAGACTATTTTTCAAAAGGCCATGGTGCGTTTAGGGCGAAGCATTTTTGTGCAGCCAGCCGAAGACGAGAAAGAGCGATTTGGAAATATTGATGATTACTTGGATTTTCTCAATCGCTTATATACAGCAGATGTGCTGCGGGTTCATGCAAGTTTAACGGATGCCACCCACAATTTGTGGACATTTATTGCGGTCAACTATGGAAGCAAAAAAATTAGGGTTACCGCCACAAGTGAAGCACGCATTTTAGGATTGTTGACCCTTTGGTATTTTGGATGGCGCTACTCCATCAGTGAAAAAAAGGGTATCACTCTCAGTACTGCCAAAACTGAGGGGCTGCTTCACCCCAACGAAATATTGAAATATTTATCCACGAAAGGCTCTCAAACCAAATGGCCAACAGCAAATGACCAGTACAACTCACTACTTGACTTGTTCAGTGGCAGTTCTACTGCCCAAGTAATAATGGGGACAACTGAACCGCCGAAAGACGAAGTTGAGTGCAGAAAAATTGGTAGACGCCGCTTGGAGCAGGTTTTCGGTGAGGGCTTAAAGGTTTTTGCAGAAAATCCAATAATTGATGAAGATAGTCGAATATAAAACTTGGATTACGAGGGAAGTCGTATGTCAAATCAAAGAAATAGCCCAAGTATGCGACCTGTTCCAACCCAAGCCCAAGAAATCTTCAAAAAAGCCAAACCCGAATACCAAACCTTAATTCGGGACATGCTGAAGGAAGAGCGCGATGTCATGCACTTACAGCGCCGTAATGACATTCATCAACGTCTCTACGACCACATCAAGCGCGTGATCAAATGATTCTTGAACGTCTAGTCCTCGAAAACTTCCGCCAGTTCAAGGGGCGGCAGGAAATCATTTTCTCCGATCTGCGCGAGCGGAATGTCACGGTCGTCCATGCGGAAAATGGGTTCGGCAAGACGACTTTGCTGAAAGCGCTGCTTTGGGCTCTGTATGGCCGGGATGGACTCCGGGAGGATTTTGAAAAGCCTGACCGTATTCTGCACGAAGGTTTGGCCCATCGCGCCAAAGACCCGAATCAGTTGGCCGCAACCGTAGAGTTGACTTTCAAGCACGGCGATCAACGCTATATTCTGACCCGCTGCTTGACTCTCGCGCAACAGCAACTCAACCCCAAGCAAACTAGCTTGAGCCTCGAAGTGATGCGGGACGGACAGACGTTTCTGGAGGCCCGCCCGCAGCAGCGCATTCAGTCGATGATTCCCGATGGAATCAGCGGCTTCTTGTTTTTCAATGGCGAACGCATTAACTATCTTGCCGAAGAAAAAAACAGCGCCCAAGTGACCGAAGCGATTCAACAGATGCTCGGCTTGAAGTTGCTTCGCACCACGATAGAAGACCTCCGCCATCAGAATGTTAGGGGAAAACTGCGTGGTGAATTAAAAGAGGCTTCCAGTTCGGAAAAGCGGGAACTCATCGACCGATTGTCCGCGTTGGAAGCACGCGGCAAAGAACTGGAAGAAAATCGTAGCCAGACCCTGGCGAATCTCAAGGCCGTTGCGGCTGAAATGGCGACGGTGGACAACAAGCTGGCGGCTAACCGCGAGGCGCGTGAATTGCAAACCAAGCGTGTCCGCTTGACGACAGAGCGGGAGGAATTTGCCGGACGCCGCGACGAGGTCGTCCGCCGTTTGTCGAAGCTGGTTGCCGAAGATGGCTATACATTACTCACTTCGGGTCTTATCAGCCGGGGCCGGGAAATAGTGGCCCAACTGCGCAGCGAGGGGAAAATTCCGGCGCGTGTGTTGAATACTTTTTTGCAAGAATTGCTTGAAAACGGCAAATGCATCTGTGACCGCTGCTTGGCCGACGGCACAGCGGAACGCGCCGCAGTGGAAAGCCTGCTGACGATTGCCGGCGACCAGGATTTTAATAATGCCGTAGGGGCGCTCGACCATGCCATTGGGCTTATTGAAGGTGTCGCCTCACAAACCCAGGAGCAACTGCGCCTACTTAATACGCAACGCTTGGAACTGGCCCGCGAAATTCGCAACCGCGACGAGGAAATTGAGGAAATCCATCAACTCTTGGGTGGCAAAAAAGACGAGGAAGTCCGCGATCTGGAGGAAAAGCGCAAGGCTTTGGAACTTGACCGCGACACCCAAAATTCCACACTAGGCCGGATCGGCGCACAGATTGACGCCGCCAAAGAGGAGATGAATTCGCTGGAAGAGCAGATTCGCCACATTGAAGACAAAGAGGACGCCGCCGCCCGCGCACAGCGCCGGGTCGATGCGGTGGAGGAGTGCGTGAAAACCCTTGAAGCGATACTCGAAGCCGAAACCCAAGATCTCCGCCCCTTGCTGAATGACGAGATCGACAGCCATTTTCGCAAGATTATTGACCGGGACTATTGGGCGGAACTCACCGAGAATTACACCTTGCGGATACGCAAGCGGGTCAGTGGCGGCGAGGACAGCGACAAGGCCGTGGAAGTCGATGCCGCGCTCAGTACCGGCCAGCGTACTGTCACATCCTTGGTGTTTATTGCCAGTCTGGTGGCCTTGGCGCAGCGGCGTTCTGAGATTCCAACCATCCTTAAGGATCTTGCCGGTTCTACCTATCCGGTCGTCATCGATTCGCCTTTCGGATCACTCAGCATTTTCCGCCGGGGTGTGGCCCGTTATATCCCCGAATTGGCACCGCAAGTTCTGTTGTTCGTGAGTCCCGAGCAATACAATGGCCAAGTAGAAGCCGCGCTCAATGAATCCGGGCGCGTCGGCAAACGCTATTATCTGGCATACCATGGCCCGACGATTCCAGAACGCGCCAATCCTGAATTGGTCGTCAACGGCCAAGCTATTCAACAATATTTTTCATGCCAGGCCGAGGAATTTACTGAAATCAGAGAATTATGAACGATACGTTTACAATTGTGGAAGCAGCCCAGAAAGCTCTCGTTTCTCTTGCTAGACCAGCATCGATTGATGAGATTTATGCCGAGATTCAACGACAGCAGCTTTATCAGTTCAATACGCCTACGCCAGAACATGTTCTTAGGACAACGATTCGCAGGCATACCAGCAATGTAAAGCGAATAGATTCTTCTGAAATCGTCTTATTTGAGATGGTCAAAGATGAAATTTACGCATTGTCAAGCACAGCATCTGTCAAAATAAAAATGGCAACTGGCATGAAACGAATTCATCGGGCTTCCGATAAGGAAGAAATCATCAAATTGCTTATGGCCGATCAAGTCGGCATATTTAAGGAGATTTGGCGTTTATTGTTGTTTGCTGCCCAAGTTGGTATTCAGAATAAAAAGCGGGATACATTGAAATCCGTCGATTCTGGCAAGGGCATAGATCAAAGTACCTTTGGAAATTGCCCATCATGGCCTGGAATACTCTACCTAATGGCCTTGGCAGAATCTGGAGCTTCTGATGCCTTAGCCGGATCACAAGATGCTGAAGACACAAGAATTGCAATTTTTCAGGAGTATGCAAACGGTGGGTTAAGTATTCTTCGAGACTTTTTTTCTGATCGTCCAGTGGATTTAGATGGCGTGTTGGCTTTTATTGACAGTCAAAATTCAGCAAAAGCACGAAGCTTAAATCTCGATTTAACTATCTAAGTTGAACTTTGTTAAATTTGCCAAGTCGCTGATGCCATTGACACTCTGCAATCCGGATATGCCTCGTTCAAGATGCGCTCTAAAATATTCGGCAAGCAAATCTTTTCTTGTCACATCGACACCATGCTGTTGTGCCCGTAACATAGTTAAAGCCGCAAGTTCTTTTTGAAAAGGGCCAGCAAAAGTCTTCCATTCCATGTCAATCCCATTGTCTCCAGTTTTCTCTAAAATTGGGGGGGAAGTGAGGTTTGACAGAGAAAAGCAATATGCGATTCGGCATAATTCATTCCAATGCTCCAAGCCAGTGCGTTTTTTAACCTTGGCTAAAATATCTTTGTTTTTTGAGCTTACTCGCACATACTCAATAGGCGGTTTCATTTGCAGAAAAATATCCCAGTATAATTTCAGTTTTTCCAAGACTTTCGTTGTGTTTCAACAGATAAGTTCTGGTGATAAAGGGTTTCAATGCTTGTAAATAATTTCCCACAATCTCTTCGTCGGTGGACAGCAGCAGCACTTGGTGCGATGCGTTAGGGAAATAGCGTTCAATTAAATGTCGGCGGTGGGAAGAGTCCAGACGCCCCAAAGGAGTGTCGATGATCGTCGGCACAGGACGGCCGGAAGCCCGTGCCAAACCCCATAGTAGAGATGTGGCCAGTAACTGCCGTTCGCCAGCCGAGAGCCGGTCGAAGGGCAATGTTTTTCCGTCTTGGCCGGTCAACGTAGGCTCAAAGGTTTCGGGATCAATGACAAGCCCTGTGACCAATTCGGTTTTCCGCAATAATTCCCGAAACGATTCCAGCATTAGTACTTCCATGTTTGAGGTATGCCGACGCACCACCTTGCTCCGCAACTGCCCCAAGGTTTCCCGTACCCGTTGGGAGTGTTTGAGCATACGCTGGCGGTCATCTTCCTCGATACGGGCTTCTGTCTCATCTTCGCCGAGTTTTTCCAGGCGGTTTTTCGCGGCTTTGCGTTGCAACTCTAATGCTTGCAGGCGCGTCTTGACAATTTCCCGTTCGGCGAGTTTCGCATCATGGGCTTTACGCGCCGCATCCAGTTCGTCTTGAATCAGGGCCATGTGATCTGTTGCGGGGATGCGCTCGATTTCGCTTTCCAAACGGGTTATGTCTTCATCCTTGGAAGACAGCTTTGCCGACAAGCTACACACTTCTTCTTTGGCTTTAGGCAGTATCTCGGTCAACAGATGGGCCACGGATGCGGCTAAATCTTCGCCCGCATCGAGAATAAGTTGCTCCTCAGCCAAGCCAACTCGATCCCTGCGATCTTGCGCCAATATTTCCGTGATTTTGCGGATCGGCGTTTCACCGATCTGTTGCTTTTTTAACGTAGCCAATAATTCTTCGTCACGGGCTTCCAGGGCATTCCATAGCACACGGGCGCGTTTCACTCCGGCTTCTTGGCGAGCTTGTCGTTCGACTTCCTGTAGCAGGTTTTCAACCATCAACAAGGGCAGCGGCCCAGCCGCCAAGTCGCGGATTTTTGCTTCCATATCGTTTTTTTGTGCTTTAAGCCTTACCAATTCACTATCTAATAGTTTACGGCGTAAATAAAGTTCGCCGCCTTCCGTACGGAATTGTTCCTCTTTGCTGCGCAATTGTTTTCCCAGCCATCCGGCTTCGTTAGCCAGCGTGCCGTCTTCCATGGCGACTCTTTCGCATTCCATGTCGATCAAGCGAAATTCGCTTTCTGCTTGCTTGAGTTTGGCAAGCGCTTCCGGGTCGAGGCCCTCTGCTTTTTTACGCCGTTCAAACACCTTGAGGTCAGCTTCTAAACGATCCACTAAATCCAAACCCAACAAGGAATGCACTGCCGTGCCTAGAATTTCGGCGGCATGGCCGCCTTCCGCCAAATCCTTGATTTGCTCGCCATCGAAGAAAAACAGATGGGCGATGCCATTGGGCAAATAGGCCTCGATGGTTTCATCCCAATGTTCAGTGAAGATGTCGTCTAACTGTCCATCAACCAACACTCTGAACGTTTCTTCTATGCCTTTGACCCCTTCGCGCCAATGGCGCTGTAGTTCATATGTTTTGGATTCGCCTTCGATTATGCGGCGATAGCGCAGGGCAATGCTGGCACCTTCGCTGGGATCGGCACCACGATGGATGGACTCCCGCAGATATTCCTTATACTTAAGCCGACCCCGGTTGGAGACTTTGGCTTTTGATCCATAAAACGCCAATTGCACCGCGTCCAGCAACGTGGTTTTGCCGCCGCCATTCATGCCGCCAAATAGAATGATTGGCTTGCCGGGTTGTGGGGTTAAATCCGCTTCTTGACGGCCTCCATAAGCGCCGAAGTTTTCCAGAACGATGGATTCCAGTATCATCCGTTCGACTCCGCCCGCAGCGGAGCCTCTTCTAGGGCAAGACACAACAGCCTGTTTTCGCGTTCCCGTTTGCTGATTTGGCGTTTCTCTGCGATGCCTTGGGCGCGCGCCAAGGCATCTTCTCGATTGTCATAAAAATGACGGGTAAATGCTTTTTCCAACTGTCCATATAATCCCGCCCGCCGCGCCGTCGTGCGTTGTTGCAACGTCAGGCTCAATAGTTCGCGGGTCAATTCATAGTGCAGCCGGTCATCGCCGCAGATATCCTCCAAATCCCGCATGTCGCGTCCGCCTAGCACCAAATTATCGTCCAAGGCGCGGCCTGGATACGCTTCACCGGTCGATTCGTGATAAATGCGTGGCAGGGAATCTTCCAGTTCGTGTTTGTCCATGACCCAAATACGGCGTATTTCCTGCAATTCGTCCAACGTAATCAGTTGTATTTGCCTGACATCGGCTGGCCCGTTGCGCCGGATATAGGTTTGCGCGGTGAGCAATTTAGCCAGCCAGTTCTCGCGGGATTTTTGGGTATAAGGACCAGGAATATGGCGTCCATCGGTCATCAATTGAACCGCACCAGTCATGCGGCGAAAATCACGAAGGTGGCGATCCGAACCTTCCATGTCATCGCTGGCGGGATTGCCGCCGCGAAAATCAAGCGCATTGCGCAGTTCCAAAAGAGGCATCATCCATTCCTTGTCCTCATCATTTTGGATCATCGCGGTCATGGATTTGTCTTGTTCCACGAGCGTGCATACCCAACAGCCGAAGCGGGAATCGCCACAGCTTGGCGTCGAATCGTCCACAACGAGCGGACATTCGCCGTCGGCGGAGGCTCCGGCATACATCCCAAGCAAATCGCGGTTGTCGTATCCCCAAGGATTTTTGGCCTGCATCAGAAAAAACCAAACATCGTCGTTAGTCCAATCTTCAATGGGCGTATACACCAACGAACCGGGCAGACTGGAATTTGGACTCAGTCTGTCACGCACCCGCCCTTTTTCGTGTTTAGCCATATTAACGGCGCGACGAATGCTTTCCGCCTTCCGAGTCCCCAACACAAGAATGGCTTCGCCGTTAGAAGATACGATGCTGTTGATAAAGGCATTGGAAGGCCGTATTTTTAGGCGTTCAGTACACCAACGAAATTTATGGCGTGGGGCTGGGTAGCCACGTCCGATTAAATTAACCCAAAAAGAGTCTGTGGTTTTGGGGGTTAGCCGGTGCGGATGGATTGGCATGGTTTGCTCGACTGCGGCACGATCCATTACTTTCAATGAAGAAGCAACCCAAGCGGCGACAATCGGGTTTTCAACTAGAGTATCTGTGGAAATGACATGAATTGTTTTGTGGCGTTGTTCCGTCGGCAAGTCGGCAATAGCCCCCCAAATCAATTGCAACGTGGCAGTGGAATCCTTGCCACCGGAGTAGCCGATGATCCAAGGCACATTATCCGTGGTATAAAGGGTGCGGATTTCCTCATGGAGCGCGGCAATAGTGGCTTGAAATCCGAGTTCGTTGAAAGCCGAAGCATGGGGCGTGGCGGCGCGGACTGGCTTGGCCAATCCATCGTTGCTAATGGCTTCAAGTGGAAGTTCCAGTTGTTCGGAATGAAACTCATCCGGTTGGGATATTTTTGTCGTGTGAATATTCATTTGATGTGCCTTTGGCTAATTGGATAGTTTCTATTGATGGGGGGTATCTATTTGCTCAGATTTGCGGCTATGGGCGGTTTCTACTTGGGTCTCTTCCTCGTCCAGTGGCAGCGAAAGAGCCGTCTTAATCGCATTGGCAGTAAGCGTCACATTGCTTGTGGCTTTGGACACCTTGCCGCCGATTATTGTTCGCCCCTCCCAAACCTTGGCATTATTCCTAGACCAGTCAATGCTGCTTAATCCAACCAGACGCTCCCGCCAATCATCGGGATGAAGTTTGAGCAAGGTATTGCCGGCTTTGCCTAGCGCTTGAAGGGCGATGCCGTGGGAGTGGATGTAGCCTTCGCGCACTTCGCTGGCGGCGAGCCGGCTTTCTTGCACTTGCCTCCAGGCGGGGAACTGGCTGGCCACCGCTTCCCAATAAGTCCGGGCCAAGTTGGCGTCTTCCACCAAGTTGCCGGTCGCCATGCCGTTGACGAGATCCGCGCAGGCGTTGTGGAAGGCGGACAGGGTGAACAGTTTGCGGGAGCGCTTCGCCAGCGAGGATCTTTCCATTTCCACGATGTCGCGGAAGAATAGGGACTGCATCACCACTAGCTTCGCCAGTTTGGCCTTGTCGTCGCGGTGGTCGTACAGCAAGCCCAGCGAACGGCTGGGCCGGATGGCGTGGCGGTTGAGGTCGGCGAACATCTGCTGGCAGCGCTCCAGGCCGATGTCGAGGAAGAACACCACGGCGATGGTTTCATGTTCGAGTTCGGGCCGCTGTTTCAGGGCTTCCCGGATGGCGGCGCGGCGGTGCTGGCCGTCGTTGATGATGAAGTGCGCTTCTGTCGGCACCCGCAGCATGCCGAGTTTGTCTTGGCCGGGCAGCGGCTCGAACGAAACCTCGGCATCGATGGAAACCGTCAGCGCCGAGAATACATAATCGTCGGGGTTGTCGAGGATGTAGCCGGCAATCTCGGGGATGCGGGCTTTGTTGAGAACCCGCTGGGCGCGCAGTTCCGGGGGCAGTTCGTCTTCGTCGAAGATCGAAATCCGGCGCAGCATCCGCAGCGTCCACATGGTCACATAATATTCGCGGTGGGCCTGGAGGCCGCGGATCACCGGAAATGTCAGCGTCGCTTGGGTTTCCATGGTTCTCAGACCCGCGCACCAGAGAATTTCTCGCACAAGTGGGCGCACAAACCGCCAAACTGTTCTTCTTGGCATGCGCACAGGTTCAGATGTTCCTCGGCTTTGGCGATGGCCTCGGGTTTTCCGCGTTTTCGGGCGATGGCAAGCTTTTTGTCTGCCCTCTTTCGCTTGCGGGATGCCGCCTGCCAAGATGTCGCGGTTGCAAAATAGGACGGCGCCCGTTTGTATAGCGCATACGCTTCGCAGGCGCCTTTTTCCAGTTCTTCGGGGGGGTGTCCATCAAGGCTGCCGTGGAAGATGTCTTCACGCATCATGCGCTCGATGGTCGGCGCAAGCTTTGCGGGTATTCCCGTCGCTTCGCAAATCATTTCGTGCAGGAATTTGGTCTTCTTCATGGCCGGGAGTCCGTTTGTTTACAGCGTATAATTGACATACATTTTTGCTTACGCTTGAGTGTTTGTCAAAATTTATTTTATGTTTAACATACATGCCGGAGCCGCCAATGCCACCTGTCTACCTAGACTGCAACGCCACCACGCCGCTAGAGCCGGAGGTCCAGGAGGTGTTGTGGCATTTCCTGGCGGAAGAGTTTGGCAACGAGGGCAGCCGCACCCATGAATTTGGGGCCAGGGCCAAACAGGCGGTGCAGAAGGCGCGCGACCAGGTCGCCGCAGTGGTCGGGGCGAAGCGGGACGAGGTGGTATTCACCAGCGGGGCCACCGAGAGCAACAACATAGCCATCTTGGGGTTGCGCTCGGCGGGGCGGGAGCAGGGCAGGCGGCATGTCATCACCGCCGCCATCGAACATAAAGCCGTGCTGGAGCCTTGCGCCGCCTTGGAGCAGGAGGGATTCGATGTCACGCGGCTTCCTGCCACGGCGGGCGGTTATGTGGCACCCGACGCGCTGCGGGCGGCGTTGCGGCCGGACACTTGGCTGGTTTCCATCATGCAGGCCAACAACGAGACCGGCGTGCGCCAGCCCTTGGCGGCCATCGCCGATGTGTTGGCGGGCCATCCCGCCTATTTCCACACCGACGCCGCGCAGGGCTTCGGCAAGGATATTGAGGCCTTGCGCAATCCCCGCATTGATTTGATCAGCCTCAGCGGCCACAAGATTTACGCGCCGAAAGGGATTGGGGCGTTAATCATGCGCCGGCGGGGCTATGAGCGCCCGCCGCTGAAGCCTTTGCTGTTCGGCGGCGGACAGGAGCGCGGTTTGCGGCCCGGCACCTTGCCGGTCGCGCTAATCGCCGCGCTCGGCGCTGCCGCTGAAATCGCTTTGCGCGACCATGCCCGGCGGCGGCAAGCCTGTGGCTTGGTTAAAGAGCAGGCATTGCTGGCTCTGTCGCCGCTGCATCCTCGCTTGACTGGCGATCCGGCTTTGGTGATGGAGCATGTCATCAACTTGGCGTTTCCGGGGCTGGATTCTGAGGCTTTGATGCTGGCGCTGAAAGACTTGGTTGCCATCTCCAATGGCTCGGCCTGCACGTCTAGCAGTTATACGCCTAGCCATGTGTTGCGGGCGATGGGCATGACGGACGACGAGGCCCATGCCTGTGTGCGTATTAGTTGGTGCCATCTCACGCCGGTTGTGGACTGGCAGGCGGTGGCGGGGCGGGTTCGGTCGTTGATCTGAGAGGGGCTTCGCATCCGGCGAGACGGAGGATTGCTGGCACCCATGCTTCGCGCTTGTCTCCTCCCCGCCGCTTTAGTATGATGTCCGGCTTTTAAGCGGCGGCTGTGTCCAGCCGCCTCTCCTTGCCTTACCGCATCGGCGGAAGGCTTTTCTAATCCGAAAGGAGCATCCATGCGTCATTACGAAATCGTTTTTCTCGTCCATCCCGACCAAAGCGCGCAGGTTCCGGCGATGGTCGAGCGCTACCGCGCCATCATCGAGTCCGCCGGTGGCGCGATCCACCGCCTGGAAGACTGGGGCCGCCGCCAGTTGGCCTACCCGATCAACAAGGTCCAAAAGGCCCATTATGTGCTGATGAACGTCGAGATCGACCAGCCCACGCTGGACGAGTTGGAGAGCGGCTTCCGCTTCAACGACGCGGTGCTGCGCAGCCTGACCCTGGTGCGCGACGAGGCCGTCACCGAGCCTTCGGCGCTGTCGCGGTCCGGCTCCAGCGAGGTCGAGGTCATCAAGCCCGACGAGGGCGAGGAAGATCTGCCGGCCGATGAGGCCGCCGTCGAGGCCGAGCAAGCATAAGACGCCCCTAGGGCTCCGCCGTCATCCACTTTAAGATAGAGAATCAGCACATGGTCCGCCAATTCAAACGCAGAAAGTTTTGCCGCTTCACCGCCGACAAGGTGAAGGAAATCGATTACAAGGATCTGGAAACCCTGCGGGAGTTCATTTCCGAAACCGGAAAAATCGTGCCTAGCCGCATCACCGGCACCAAGGCGAAATACCAAAGGCAGCTTGCCACGGCCATCAAGCGCGCGCGCTTTTTGGCGCTGCTGCCGTTCTGCGATTCCCATCCGCAGTAAGCGGCGGGATTCGCCACAGCCAGGCGCTTAAGGCAAGGATTCAAGCGCGATGCGATCCCTGGCGGCTTTCGTCATGCGGGGCAGGTTCCAGGCGCTGGCCGCGATTTGCGGCTTGGCCTTGGCTTCCTTGGCGCTCCCCCCGTTGAGCTTGCTCAGTAGCGCGTTGCTGGCTTTGGTGGCTTTGCGCCAGGGTGCCATGGAGAGCGCCTGGGTGCTGGCGCTGGCGCTGCTGGGCTTGGGGCTGGGTGGCGTCTTGTTGGCGGGTGACGCCCTGGACGCCCTCCTGTACGGGGCGTTGCTGTGGCTGCCGGTGTGGCCCATGGCCTTGCTGTTGCGCGCGACCCGCCGCCTGGAATGGGCGCTGGAGGCCGCCACGGGCTTGGGCCTGCTGGCGGTCTTCGGCGTCTATCTGCTGGCCGACAACCCGGCGGCTTTGTGGCGGGAGCGGGCGCAGCTTTTCGTGCAGCCCATGCTGGATAACGCGCCGGCGGATTTCGACGCCACCAACTTGGCGAAGGCGCTGGATCTGTTCTCCCATTACCTGACCGGCGTGATGGCGGGCGGTTCGGCCATGAGCGTCATGCTGGGGCTGCTTATCGCCCGTTGGCAACAGGCCGTGCTGTTCAATCCGGGCGGGTTTCGAGCCGAATTCGTGGCTTTGCGCCTGCACACCGGGGTCGCATACGCGGCGCTGGCCTGCCTTGCGGCGGGGATGCTGGGGAGCGGAGGCTTGGCGGAATTCGCCTGGAATCTGAACATCGTGTTTCTGATGCTGTGCACGCTGGGCGGTTTTTCCGTCCTGCACGCCGCGCTGGGCGGCAAGGGTTTCTGGATGGCGGGGATTTATGTGGCGCTGCTGATTATTCCGCAGTTTCTGCTTCCCTCCGTCGCCTTGCTGGGCCTTAGCGATGCGTGGCTGGACTGGCGCAAGCGTTCCGTGCGGATTTAAGCGCAGACTAGGGGCCATGGCTGTGGCCGGACAAACATACCAACGAACATTCCGAATTAGTAACGATTTGAGGCATTGCACACAATGGAAATCATCCTTCTCGAAAAAATCGCCAAACTGGGCAACCTGGGCGACAAGGTCACCGTCAAGCCGGGTTATGGCCGCAACTTTCTGATCCCCAAGGGCAAGGCGGTGCGCGCCTCGGCCGAAAAGCTGGCCGAGTTCGAGCAGCGCCGGGCGGAGTTGGAGGCGAAAGCCGCCGCCGAGCTCGCCGCCGCGCAGGCCCGCGCCGAGGCTTTGGCCAAGCTGGCGGTGACGATCACCCAAAAGGCTGGTGAGGAAGGCCGTCTGTATGGTTCCGTCGGGGCCAAGGACATCGCCGACGCGATCACTGCCGCCGGTGTCAAGGTGGAGAAAAACGAAGTCCGCCTGCCCAACGGCCCGATCCGCCAAGTGGGCGATTACGAAATCAAGCTGCATGTCCATGCCGACTTGGACGCCGTCGTGGCGCTGAAGGTCGTCGGGGAATAAGCCACAGGCTTTTGCCCTCTCCGGCCCCTCTCCCCGTGCGGGAGAGGGGCCGTTTCGTAAGTTCTGTGTCCCACCCCGGTGGGCCGCGTGACAGCACAGTTCGGAGAAAAGGCGGGCCATGCGGTTTCTCTACACCCTCCTGTTTTATTTGGCGGTGCCGCTGATCCTGGCCCGCTTGTTTTGGCGCGGGCGGCGCGAACCGGCTTACCGGCAACGTTGGCGCGAGCGCTTGGGCTTTTATCCCGGCCCCGAACCCAGCCAAGGCGTCATCTGGTTCCACGCCGTTTCCGTGGGTGAGGCCGAGGCGGCATTCCCGCTGGTCCGGGCGATGGCCCGGCGCTTCCCCGCATCCCCCGTCTTGGTCACCACCACCACGCCCACCGGCTCGGCCCGCGTCCGCGCAGTCTTGGGCGACGAAGCTCTCCATGTCTACCTTCCCTACGACCTGCCCGGCGCGGTGGCGCGTTTTCTTCGGTTTTTCCGGCCCCGCTTGGCGGTCATCATGGAAACCGAAATCTGGCCCAATCTTTACCGCACCTGCGCCCTGCGCGGCATCCCCTTGGCCATCGTCAACGCCCGTTTGTCGGAACGCTCCGCCCAGGGCTACCAGCGGCTGGGCGGGTTCACCCGCGACACCTTGGCCTGCGTCCGCCTGATTGCCGCGCAAAGCCAGGCCGACGCCGGACGCTTCCTGCTCGTGGGCGCGAGGGCGGAAGCCGTGGCGGTGGCGGGGAACATCAAATACGACTTGGAATTGCCGGCGGATTATGTCCAGCAGGCGGCGGCCTTGCGCGAGGACTTGTTTGGCCGGCGGCCCGTGTGGATCGCCGCCAGCACCCATGAGGGAGAGGAGTCCTTGGCGTTGCAGGCGTTTGCCAAGCTGCGCGGGGCGCACCCCGATTTGCTGTTGGTGTTGGTGCCGCGCCATCCGCCGCGTTTCGACAAGGTGGCGGAGCTTTGCCTGGGCGAAGGCTTGAGACTGGCCCGCCGCAGCTTAGGGGAGGGGGCCGCAAACGCCGAGGTGTTCCTGGTGGATACCTTGGGCGAGTTGCGTTTGTTCTATGCCGCCGCCGACCTGGCCTTTGTTGGCGGCAGCTTGGTTGCCGTCGGCGGGCACAACGTCTTGGAGCCTGCCTTGGCGGGCGTGCCGGTGCTGTTCGGGCCGCATATGTTCAATTTCGAGGAGGCCGGGCGGCTGTTGCTGGAAGCGGGCGGCGCGGCGCGGGTGGATGGCGTGGAGGGACTGGCCCGGCAAGTCGGCGCATGGCTGCAAGAGCCGGAGCTGCGCAGGCAAATAGGCGAGAACGGCAGGCGTTTCGTCGAGGCCGGACGGGGGGCGTTGGCGCGGGTCGAGGCGGCTTTGGCTGCTTTACTCGTTTAACCCTCACCGCCATTAAATTCAGGGGGCGAAGACCGGCTCGGTTTTAGAAACCGAGCCGGTCTGTCTCTAAAGTTCTAGGCTTATTCTGGCCGTTGGTTTTGCCAAGAAGGCTCGGCAATGGCGGTTCCCGACAGCCGGGCCGGGTCCCAATGGGCGACGGCCCAAGCCAGGATCTCCGCAGGCGGGGCATGGTCGAGCGTGGCAGGCGGCGACAGCCCCAGCAGCGGCAGCAGCAGGCGCAGCGTGGCGGAGGGATTGCGCCCGTCCACCGCTTCCGCCAAGTTCTGCTTGCTCAGTTTGACGCCTAGATTGTCCACGATGACCGGAATGTGCAGGTAGGCGGGCGTGGGCAGGCCGAGCAGGTTTTGCAGGTGGATTTGCAGCGGGGTGGAGTCCAACAAGTCGCAGCCGCGCAGCACCTCGGTGACGCCGGCCCGCGCATCGTCAACCACCGTCGCCAAGTGGTAGGCGACGATATGGTCGCGGCGGAATACGATGAAATCGCCGAAGTCGCGGGCAAGCGCCCAACGCTGCGGACCTTGCAGCCTGTCTGCAAATTGGATGACGGCATCCCCGACGAGGACGCGCAAGGCGTGGGGCTGGCTGCGCGGGTGTCTGGCGTGGCGGCAGGTGCCGGGATAGGCGGCGGGCGACAGTGCCGCGCGGGGCAGGGCGGCCAGGGTTTTGCGGGAGCAGGCGCAGGGATACAGCAGGTCGGCCTGGTCTAGTTGCTCCAAGGCCGCTGGGTAAGCGTCGGCTTCTTGGCTTTGGTAGACCACCGGCCCGTCCCAGTGCAGGGCGAACCGTTCCAAAGTGTGCTTGATGCTGTCGGCCGCCCCCGCCGCCACGCGGGGGGTGTCGGCGTCGTCGATGCGCAGCAGCCATTCGCCCCCATGGGATTTGGCCTGGAGAAACCCGGCCAGCGCGGTGTACAACGAGCCCAGATGCAAGGGGCCGGTGGGCGATGGCGCGAACCGGCCCCGGTATTTTTCCGCAGGCTCCGGGTGGCGGAGGCTCAACCGATTTGCTTCTCCCGGATTTCGTCCAAAGTTTTGCAGTCTATGCACTGGGTGGCGGTGGGGCGGGCTTCCAGCCGGCGCAGGCCGATCTCCACCCCGCAAGTCTCGCAATAGCCGTAGTCGCCACGCTCCAGGTTCTCCATCGCCTCCTCGATCTTCTTGATGAGCTTGCGCTCGCGGTCGCGGGTGCGCAGTTCGAGGCTAAATTCAGATTCTTGGGTGGCGCGGTCGTTGGGGTCGGGGAAATTCGCCGCCTCGTCCTGCATGTGATGCACCGTGCGGTCGACCTCGCGCATGAGTTCGCCTTTCCAGTTCTGCAAAATGTGGCGGAAATGCTCCACCTGCGCCTCGTTCATGTATTCTTCGCCTTCTTTGATCTCGTAAGGCGTGAAGCTGAAAGGGGTGATATGGGTTTCGCTTGCTTTAGCGTCGGACATCCAGCGGCTCCTAAACCTGAGGTTTGGTAAAAAATCGCGTATTGATAGCAGAAAGCGCCCGCCGCCGCAACTTCAAGAATGCAGGCGGGCGCATAGCGAAGCAATGGGAGGCTGAACATCGCGGTTCCGCTAGGCTAGGGCGGCGTTTCCACATGGCGCTAGACAGCTTGCGGCC
>CAZOTR010000055.1:0-16076 GCA_964582755.1 uncultured Methylococcaceae bacterium
AGAAAGCGAGAATTGGATTCCCATTTTCAAAGACTGGAAAGTTACCGACGAAGCCATTCGTTCCGCCGCTTTTGAGCATTTGGACAGGCGATTCTTGAGGAACATTCCCGAGTTTGTCAACCAGGAAGCCGCGCCGCGCCAGGGTACGGCGCACCCAACTGCCGCGCAGCAGGCGACCGTCTCGACAACTCAGCCTGCAAAGCCCTCATTTTTTAAACGCTTGCTAGACGGCGGCAAAAAGTTCTTTTCTGACCAGATTTCTGAGAAAATTTCTGACCAGATTATGGAGCATTGGGTTTCGCTGTCGTTGGTGTCATTGGCAGCCTTTGGGGTACCTCAGCTAAAGCCTTATGTTGGCTCTTTTCAAATTGAGTTTGTTGGCTTGGCCCTGCCTTTGTTAACCATGGCTTGGTTTTTGAATTACCCTAAAAAAACCGCATGAGACCCAACACCATCGTGGTTCTTTAAAGCACTAAGAACGTATAGAAGTTATAGGATATATGCCATGTCTGATGATGGTCCACAGTCCACAGGCGAAACGCTATCCAAACAGCCTGTCGATACCTCAAACCCCACTGACGGAAAGCAAACGACTCCCCGTCAGAATGCGGCTGATCCTGAATTTGAGATGGAGCTTGAACGTATACGTTTAGATGCCAAGTATGAGCGTGACCGTAAGCGAGACGCCCGGAGAAACGCGCCGCCGCTTCCCGCTGAAAATGAAGCTAGCACTCCCGGCCCAAAACCTAGCCCCGCCCCTCAAGCGCCCCCCCCGTCGGCAACGCCGGCCAGCGCCAGGGATGCCGAAAACAGGGAGATAGCAGGAAATCCGGCAGGCGACATTCCCTCCCCCCGGTCCTCGACGCAGACCCCGGCAGCAAGCGGGGATAGAGGCGCCAACAGCGAAGCCCATACTAAAAAGCTAGACGCCATGAACGAGAATCCAAATCCCAGCCAAAACTCCGGCCAGAACACTTCAACGGCTTCCCCCGGCTTTGCCCCGTCTCCGGCGGCAGGCCCGAAAATATATCCCGCCCCGCCGCCGCCGCCGGCAAGCCCTAGCAATGGTTTGGGCAGCAAAGCGGCGGTTTTGGCCATCGCTGCCGCCTTGGGCTTGCTCAGTTATTACCTTAGCACGCTTATTCCCCATCCGGCAGCGCAGCCTCCCAGCCCAAAGCCCGAAGAAATGGCCGGTCTAAAGCAGCAGATCGAAGCCTTGTCCAAGCAACAAGAAACTTTGCAAACCACTCTTGAGGCGCTCAACCAGCAAATCAAGGCTTCTCAAATCTCCCACCCTGCGCCTAGCGAGCCTGCTCCCACACAAGAAGATAAAATCAAAGCCGATCTTCAAACAGCCAAAACATTTTTAGAGAATAAACCGCCGCCCAAATGCAATGCCGAGGCAGAAAGATTGTTAAAAGAATTACAAACGGATTATGACATCAAAGGATTGGACTCAGCTATCAATAAGGATTTGAGAGATAAGATGAAAAAGATAAAAGCCATACCCGGTTGCCCACAATAATGCCCGACAACACACCAGAATCCTGGACTTTCGATGATGACGGCACGACGTGGCACCACGATCCCGGCACGGGGGGCTGCGTGCTTGACGCTTTCCACGACTTAGGCCCGCCCGCCGGCGAATTGCAAGGCCGGGATTTGGCGGATTGGGTCGGCGCGCATTATTGGCAAGAGGCCGGCGGGGCGGTGTTGTATCCCGGCGAGTTCCTCTATTCGCCCGTGTCCGGCACGAAACTGCCGAAGCTTGCGGACCCGTCGGCGGCGGACTGGATGCCGCCGCGTGGCAACGGCCCCGCGCTGGCTTGCCAAGGCTTGTGGCAGACCCCGCTGAATCTGAGTTTGCGCCCTAGAAAAATCCAGGAGCACCCGGATAGCGAAATCCCTGTGCCACCGTCGGGGGACTGCGTGTTCATGGCGGGCCGCTTCGCCACCCACGCCGCCTTGCTGTTGGCGGTCAACCCGCGCAAGGGCTTGTTGCACGCCTACTTACGCCATGCAAGGCAATGGCTGGAAGTCAGGAAAAGCGGCCTGCCCTTGCCCGAGTCTTCGCTAGACCTTGCCCATTGGGGCGCGGCGCGTGCCGATGCCACAGGCCGCAGGCTGTTCCTGCCGACGGACACGGGGCTGGCCGTGTTGGACTTTAACCCCATGGCTTTGCGTTACGCGATCCAAGGCCGCATCCCCGGCCATTGCCTGGGCGCGCCGGCTTTTTGGGACGGGCGCATCGTGGTTCCTTGCCGAGATGAGGCGGGGAACGGCGGTTTGTGGAGCGTGTCCCCGGATCTGGCCACGCAGGAATGGCTGGCTTGCGAGGGGGTCAAGCAATGCGGGCCGCTGCGCCCGCCCTTGGTGGAGTCCCGCCAGATCCTCTGGCTGGGCCAAGGCGGGCAGGTCATGCTCAAACACAACGGCCAAGGCGAGCTTGTCCCGCGTTTCATTCCTTGGCCCGAGAAGTATTCTCCTTGCTTTGAATTTGGCTGCCCCTACCGGCTCAAGGGGGAGTTGTGGCAGCTTTGCCGCCACCTCGCCACCGCCGAATATTGGTATGTGCGGCTAGGCTTTGCCGACCCGGAAAAGCACAAAGCCCGGTCGCCCAGATTCAGTTCGGGCAGCCGGTTGTTTCGCCAGCAAGCGGAAATCCTCGGCGAGCCTTGGGGCGAAAAGGAAAAGGATTTGCGTCCGCTGCGCAAGGCCAATGAAACCGTGATACCGTTGCTGGAAGCGGCGAATAAAACCGTGTTGTGCGTCCGCTTTCAATCGGAGCTTGGTTACCCGGTATTATTCAGCCAGGGCTTGGACGACTTGGCCGAGTTTGAGTTGCTTGGGGATGGTGGCTGGGTGCCGTTTTTCGCCCTCAAAATGAAAATGCCTTGGCAGGTCCGGCCTTTTGTGTATGAGGGGCATTTATACCTGTATGATAGCGATGCCTCGGATGGCCTCATTCCAGGCTGGGAACTTTTGGACCATTGACCGAGAGCGGGGTATAGCCCATGTCACGAATATATTGTTGCCTGGCGTTGCTGTTGCTGTCCGCGAGCGCCTGGGCCGGCGTTCCGCAAGCCTTCCTGATCCAAAACTCGGGGTGGATGGAACCTTTCTACGCCGACCCCGAGTCGAAGCTCAAGCCCTTGGCCGCCGCCGTCGTCGAGGCGGTGGCCGACCCAGGCGATGCGGTGTTCATCGCCGCCTTCAACCAATCCACACCGGAAAACGAATCCCCGCGCCTGGTGTATCCCGACGCGCAGAAATCCACCCCCCGGCAGGCCATCGACAGCATCGCGCTGGCCCATAAATCGAAATCCGGCGCTTTGGCCGACACTGATTTCCAGGAAGCCGTCAGCAAAATCATCGCCGGGCCGCTGCAAGGGAAGCCGGGCATCATTTGGATTTTCACCAACAACAAGAACAGCCCGAACAACAGCCCGGAGACGGCCAAGCACAACCAAGCGTTCTACGATTTGCTGCACCATGAGCCTTCCATCCTCAGAACCTTGGTGTTCCCGTTGGCGATGACGGTCAAGGGCAGCAAGCAGCAGCCGCAGGCGCACGGCTTGATGGTGTACGCGCTGGCCTATGGCCAAGCGGCGGAGTCCAGGCTGCGGGAATTGATCGACCAGGGCCGCGCCCGGCGTGTGTTCACCGAGCCGCCCGCCAGGCTCAAGCCGCTGGACAAGGAATCCGTCCACCTGATCCCGAAGGAAATCGTCAACGCGCCCACGGTGGTGGCCATCAGCCTCGCCGACGACCAGAAAACCACGGTGCTGGATGTCAACGCCTCCGACCTGCAACCCAGCGTGGACATTAAAGCGGCCTTGGAAAACCTGTTCTATCCGTATTCGATCCACTCGTCCAAGCTGTCGGCGAAATTCACCGGGAAAGGCTTTGAATACCCTTTGGCGGTGACGCCGGCCACTCTCGACGCGCTGCCCCCAGGGGCGCGGCGGGAAGTCTCGGTCAATTTTCCGATTCCCCACGCGCAAATCCCCTCGGCGTGGTCGCTGGCCCGCCTGGGTTCGCTGGGCACGCGCCTGACCATCACCGGGGCGGTGGAAATCAGCTTGACCGACCAGCGGCTGGAACTGGACCCCGCGTTCAAAAACAAGCTGAACGCGAACTTCAAAGGCGACCCGCTTTCGGACATTTTCACGCCGTCCAAGGACGCGCAGTCCTCCAGCGCGGCCATCCCGCTGGCGGTGCGCGTCGCCTATCCGGTTTACCCGATTGTCATCTTGATTGGCCTGCTGTTGCTGCTGGCCTTTGGGCTGTTGCTGGCCCTCCATGCGCTCAAACGCTCGCGCCGTGTGCATGTGCGGGTGGATGGCAACGTGCGCAAATTTTTGCTAAAACCGCTGCAAACCCAGCTCATCCGCGACAACGAAGGGAACACCGTTGGCGAAATCAAGCGCGGGCTGGTGGGCGCGAAAGTGATGCGCGAAGCCGAGGGGCATCGCATCCTGATTGAAAAAATAACCGACTAGGCCATCAGAGAGGAAACCGGCGCATGGCGGAAAAAACACGGCCTTCGCAAGATTCGACACTTTCCGGCAAGGCGGCGCCTATAAAGCCCGACGCCTCCGGGTTCAAGATTCCCAACCCTGACAACCCACAGACCGCGCCCGCCCCGTCCGGCCAAGCCACGCCGCCGCCCGCGCCAAGCGCCATCACCGGACAAACCAATGCCCCTTCCCCCGGCGGCGGCGAGGCCATCGACACCGTCCCGCGCGATTTGGCCATCGGCGGCGGGGTTCTGGCGGTGTTGTTCATCGTTTTCCTGTTCGTCAAAAACACCTACGCCAACCGCCTCATCAGCCGCCGCGTCAGCCCCGGCGCGGCGAACGCCTCGGCGGGATGGCTGCTGGTTTTGCTGACCACGCTGTCCGCCATGCTGATCCTGGCGACGGTCAGTTGGGCCACCTTCTTCACGCCAATCTACATGGGTCCCCTGGCCGCCGTCGCGGCTTTGGCCCTGTTCTTCACCTTGCGCACCAGACGCCGCTGACGGCGGCGACAAACCACCACCCATCAGGAGAATGCCATGGCAGAAAACCACTCAACAGCCGCCTCAGGCGGCGGGCAAGACCCGCGCCTCATACAACTCGGCCCCACGCTGTACATCGGCCTGGGCGGCACCGGCATGGAGGTCATCTTGCGGATCCGCCGCCGCATTCTCGGCGCGGTGTGGGGGGCCGACAAACCCACCCGCATCGACATCCTGTCCGAATTCCCCGTCGCTCAGTTTATCCATTTCGACCTCGACCAAGGCGCGAAGGCGGAATCCGACAAGGCGCAGTTGTCAGACCCCCTGGCCGAGCGGGTGAAGCTGCTGGACGACGACAAGCTGATCGATCCGTTTGAGATCGAAACCTACAGCAGAAGCAATGACGACCTGTCGAAATATCCGCACATCGAGTGCTGGTCTCCTTTGACGCCGACGAAAATCCGCCAACTGGGCATCGACCCGTCCAAGGGCGCGGGCCAGATCCGCGCCATCTCCAGGCTGTATTTTTTCGACAAATATTTGAAAATCAGGGACAGAATCCAGAACAAGCTGAAATCGCTGCAAGCCGGCCTGTCCAATGTGACGCAACTCGACGCGCTGGGGCTGAAGCTGGACCACACCAATTTCCGCATCGTCATCATCGGCTCGGTGGCCGGCGGCACCGGGGCGGGGACGTTCCTGGACATGGGCTACCTCGCCCGCCATGTCGCCAAGGGGGCGGTGGACTCGGCGAATGTGGACTTGATGCTGTTCCTGCCCACCGGCTACCAAGGCGCCAACAAGGAGCGCACCGAAGCCAACGGCTATGCCTCGCTGATCGAGTTGGAAACCTGCATGAGGGGCGGTTCGCATTATGTGACGCGCTGGGAAAACTCCGATCCGCTGGAACTGGACGATTTGCCTTACCGGGACGTGTATTTGATCGACTCCGGCAACCTGGCCCACCAGCATTTGAAGGCCAGCGACCAGCGGCAGGTTTACGACATGGTCGCCGACACCTTGTTCGAGGACTTCGCCTCGGTCGATTTCGCCAACAAAAAACGCTCCGTCGCCGTCAACCAGCAACAATACAAAATCCATTTGTTTTCCCCGCCGGTGCCGGGCAACCGCTTTGGCGACATGCGGCTGTTCTACAGCCGCGCCTATTCCAGCTTCGGCCAAGCCATCCTCGACACCCAGGGCGGCATCCGCCGCGACATCCGCACCTGCCAGTGGGCCAAAGGCATGATCGAGGCGTTTTTTGGCGTGTCCGGCAACAAAAGCGGCAACCGCGCCACCGACAAGCAACGCGACATCTTCATGGCGGCGCAGATGTACCTGGCCCCCCTGTCCGTCACCGACCTGCCCGAGTTCAGCGCCCGCGAGGCGAAAGCCAGCCGTGGCGAGTTCGTCGATTACCAATTGACCGAAGAATTGCTAAAGAGCCGAAGCGACTCGCTGGTTGCCGACATAAAACGGCGGGTGGACGACCAGATCGATTCCATTGCCGGCCAGTTCAAACATGACGAGTGGGGCACGCAAGTCCGCGACCTGGTCAAGCAACTGGAACACGACGTGATGCGCGGCCAAAGCATCGCCGCCGAGGTTGCCGAAGACCAGATCGCCCGCAAAGGCAAGGCTTTGTTCAAAGAAATCACCACCCGGCTGCGCGAGCAGCTTTATGCCAACCTGGACGACAAGGAGTATGGCGGCTTGGAATATGTGCTGTCCCTGGTCGAAATGCTCAAAGACCGGATAGAAAACGGCAACACTGGGCTGTCTGCCACGCTGGCGGCGAACGCCAAACGCTACGCCGCCCTGCGCGACGACTTGCGCACCCATGAATACAAGCGTTTGTCGGACAATTTGGAGCAAACCAAGGGAGGGTTCTCGCTGTTCGGCAACAAAGACGACCAAGCCCGGCGCATCCTTGAGCAACTGCGGGAGGTTATCGGCGACTATCTCGCATTCCACCTCCGCGCCAAAGCCGCCGACCAGGCCAGCGAGCTATTGCTGCAAATCTCGCAATGGCTGGGCGAGCGCCACGAACTGGACGCCCGCGGCGACGCCCAATGGACAGGGCTGGTCGGCGAGTTGCAAAAAGGCCGCAGCGACGTGTTGGCGATGCTCGAATTCATCGACCGCAAAATCGAACTGCTGTGGGACGACACCAAAAGGGACCATGTCGCCTATATCCGCATCGACGACCGCGAGGAAAACACCCCCCTGCCCGCCGCCCAGAGGCTGCGCGAATGGGCGGAAGAAGTCTTCAGGGATCTGGGCGCCTCGCGCCAGCTATTCCCGAAGCTGGCCAAGCCGGAGGAGCGCGAAAAGCTGATCGGCCTGCTGCGGAGAAAAGCGGACAAGCAGGTCTCCCTGTCCGCAAACCAGCACCCCGAACAAAAAGACCCCTTGGTGAAGGCGCTGGATGACATGGGGCCGGTGCGGCGGCAACAGTGCTTTGAGAAGCTGCTGGCCCGGGCCATGCCTTGGATTGACGCCAAGTGGAATGATTTCAAGCTCAATGCCGACCAATTCAAATGCTACATCGGCGTCAGCACCCCTGCCGACTACAAGCATCTGGAGTTGGAAATCCGCGCGCAGATCCCCGCCAGCGTCGGCATCAACCCGAACGTGGTGGAATTTGTCACCACCGGAATTCCCGGGCGCATGGTGTGCTACTGCGAACTGTCCGGCGTCCCGCTGACCGTGCTGCGGGGCATGGAAGCTTGGCGCGACAGCTATCGCCGGGAATCGGAGAAAATCCCCCTGCACACCCACCGCGACCCGACCCTCTTCTCCCATCCCCTGGCCCCCTCCACGGCCGAGTTGGGCCGGCTGGCGGACGAATTCCACCAATACCTGCTGGCCGTCATGCTCGGCGTGCTGGTCCGCGACACCGACACGCAAGCCATCCCGCCAGACCCTTACCTGTTCACAGTCAGCCCCGGCGACGCCCGGCGCATGGGCAACGAACGCGCCTTCCGCCTCCACGGCCTGCCTGCGGCATACAAACAAACCATTTTCAAAGCGGTCGATGACAAGATTGGCAACCTCAGCGGCCTGCATGTGTGCGCCTTGGCCGCCTTGGCCTGGTTTTACGCCACCGAAGTCTATACCCCGCCGCTGGTTGCCATCGAGCGCGGCGCGGAAGTCGAGGTCAAAGGCTTCGCCTCCGCCATCGCCATGGAAGTTTATGTGAAACTGCGCAGCAGGGCCGTCGGCAAGGGTTTAATGGCCACCGAACTAGACAGCATTATCGAGCGCAGCGGGGAGCGGATGGAGCAGTGGACGCGGGTGGTGGAAAATTCAAACGCCGACGCCTATCCCTGGGAAGTCCGGCCCGCCGAAAAGCCTCGGCTGAAACGCACCGCCCGCGCCGAGTTTTTCCTGGCGGGCTGGCTGGAAAATGTGCTGGGCGAGTTTGCCCGCCCCACCCCCGCCGCCGGCGTTGCCCCGCCGCCTTTGCCCGCCGCCCCGGCGCAACCGCAATACCAGTATTATCTGGCCGTCAACGGGCAACAAAACGGCCCCTACCCGTTCTCGCATTTGCAACAATGGATCACCGCCCGGCAACTGGACGTGACCGTGCTGGGCTGGCGGGAAGGGCTGGGGCAATGGCTGCCGCTGGGGCAAATCCCCGAACTCGCCCCGCTGTTCGCCGCCGCCGCCACCCCGCCGCCGCCGCCGTGGTCAGGCATGCCGCCGACTCCTCCACCGCTGTGACCAGCCCGCGCCTTGGCTAACGCCGGACGCGAGTCCGGCTGGAAGCCGCCGCACTCCGCAACTTAAACCGAAACCGGAGTGCGATGTTTGGCGAGCGCTGACAGCAATTCTCATTTTGGGCCGACGTTGCCGGATAGTCCGTCATTCCGGCAGGGATCGCCGGAATCCAGTCACAGGGATGTAAATCTGCACGTTGGCACAGAGCCTTTTAATCAAGCACTTGATTCAACATTATTGCCGCGTCCCCAAGTTTGCCATCCCTGGACGCTGGATTCCGGCATCCTTGCCGGAATGACGCATCCGACAGTCAAGGTGGCAACTTGGGTTAACTTAACTAACCCACCTGCCCGGCAGGAAACGCCCATGAGCAAAGTTTTCACCCGCCATGCCCAGGACACCGCCGCCCATGAAACCCCAAGCCTCAAGGCGCAGGGCAAACCACAATGCAAGCATTGCGGGAAAGCTTGGGGATGGAAGGTCGATTTTTGTCCGTTTTGCGGGAAATCGCCGGAGTCCCCCGCCGTTGCGCAACCAGCGACACTTGCCCCCCCTTTTGAACCCGCACCCGTTCCGCCATCCAAGCCAGACAGTGGGCAACAAGTAATAATAAACATCCTGCCGCTTGGCGACGAAAAACAGATTAAAGAAAAGGGTTTTTTGCATGGCGATGCTGAATATGGGGAGCAACCGCCCCCCCCGCCAACCTTGCCTAAAAAACCCACTCAGACAAAAGACAAGCATGGCAACGGTAAAACTCAACCACCGGCAATCACTGAACAAGCTATTTTAGTAATGTCTCTTGCTCTTGTCGCTTGTGTCCTCGCAGGCGTTTGGCTATACCAATCACGGCAACCCGTGCCAGAACCAGCCATGGTTTATATTCCAGAGGGGGATTTTGTGATTGGCAGCCCGGCCTCTGAAACAGGGCGAAATGACGATGAACGCCAGCCAGACAAACCCATACATGTAAACGCCTTTTACCTAGGGCAATACGAAGTGACTTTTGAGGAATACGACCGCTTTGCGACGGAGAAGGGTTTATGGGGGCATGAAGGCAAAGGCAGGGAGCCGGTCAGAAACATCCGCTGGAAAGATGCCTACGCCTATGCCGAATGGTTGTCCGAAAAAACCGGAAAGCACTACCGCCTGCCCACCGAAGCGGAGTGGGAATATGCCGCCCGCCTAGACAAAACCACCGGCAAGGCATCTGCCTCGGTGCGGTATTGGGGAGACGGCGTGGAGCAGACATGCCGGTATGCCAACATAAAAGGTTGCACTGACAATATTGCGGAGGTTAAACCACAGAAACGTGTTCCCACGTCTTTCGGGCTTTATGACATGTTAGGCAATGTCAGTGAAATGACGGCTTCGGTTTATGTCGAACATTATGACGGCAGCGAACAGCGCCCAGCCGACTTTAACGACCCGCGAGACCGCGCCGTCCGGGGTGGCTCATGGCTGGAAAACGAGATGAAATACATGCGGGTGTCCACCCGATATAACATAGAAATATCCACCGAAAACCCTTATGTCGGTTTTCGTATTGCGCACAACTAAAACAACCGTCTACTTTTACTTTTTACCTGATAATCATAGGAAAACATGACTATGAATAGAGTTGTTGTCGGCCTTTTGAGCCTTGTTATTTCTGTGATAATTCTAGTTGTCAGCTTCAACATATGGCATAATTGGCTCATAACCATCGGCACGGGCATTGGTCTGGTTATAGTGCTATATATGTCCAGACTATTTATTTTTAAGTCAAAGAAGCCTTCCAGCAATGAGATTGACAATGTCTACTATGTTGGCTTTCTATTTACCATAGGAATGCTTATCTTTACTACGCATGAAATTTCAGCGCAACCTTCGGATGAATGGAAAAATTTCATCCCATTTTTTACCATTGGCCTTTCGGCTACGGCGATTGCATTATTCATGCGATTGGTGCTGTTGTCGATATATTCCAGCGATGATAATGAAGATGACCAAAAAGCCATAGAATTCATGCGCAGGCTGGCCACGCTCAGTGAAGATTTTGGGAATGTAAGCGACAACATCAGCACATTGGCCAAAAACACCCAGCAACGCGCCGGGCAACTGGCGAACACTTTCGATGAGTTTGACAAGGACATACAAACCCTGAAACAAAAGCTAAAAGACGCATCCACCACCATCGACGCATTCGCCGACCACAGCCAAAACCATATGCAGGTTTTCTATAAAAGGCTTGACACTGCGACGGCGCAATTCGACCAGCATCTGGCCCAGCAATTGGATGCCTCGGTCAAGCGCAACCAAGCCCATGCCCAAGCCTTGGGGAAAGTATTCAGCGATGCCGCGATAGCCTTCGACCAACATCTGGACGAACAATTGGAGGCCTCCGTCAAGCATAACCAAGCCCATGCCCAAGCTTTGGGGAAAGTATTCAGCGATGCCGCAATAGCCCTCGACCAACATCTGGACGAGCAACTGGCGAAATCCACCGAAAAGTTTGACGCACACATGGCCGAGGCCAGCCGCGCCTCGCTGGAAAAAACCGCCGCGCTCGTCGATGCCGCCACGCAAGCCTTCGCCAGTGCCATAGACCGGGTGATTGCCGAAGCCAATCGCATCCGCCAAGAGGCGGAAACCATCAGTTTCAAAGAGGCCGCCGATGCCATTGAAAAACTCACCGCCGCCGCCAGCACAACCCAGGAGCGGGCCGAAAAAATCGCCAATCGGTTAGAAAGCCTGGACAGGCTAGAAAAAGTGCTGGCGCAGATCGACAAAACCGCCGATGGCTTGGCGGGAATTGCCCAAAGTGCCGGCGCTTCGACTGCCGCGCTATCCTCCTTGGGCGAAAGCGCGTCGCGCTCCGCCGCTTCGCTGGATGCC
Source organism: uncultured Methylococcaceae bacterium (assembly GCA_964582755.1). Taxonomy (GTDB): domain Bacteria; phylum Pseudomonadota; class Gammaproteobacteria; order Methylococcales; family Methylococcaceae; genus Methylumidiphilus. Next base: position 11,603 of record CAZOTR010000055.1, read on the forward strand.
CAGTTCGTGGAATTGCGCAAAACGCTGGAAGAGTCCATCGCCGATGTGGCCCGGCGCGTCTCCAGACTGGCCGGCCAGCTTGAATCCGACGCCGACGCCATCGGCCATGTTGCCGGCACAACCGATGAGCTGGGGGGGACACTGGAAAGGTTTAAGCAATTGGCCGATGCCTGCTCCGCCTCCCTAGGTCGGCTCTTGCCTGTCCTCGCCGACTTCAAGCCCGGCCAGCCGCCCGATAGCTTCGGCACGGCAGACGAGGCGTTTCGGCTATTAGCCCAAATCGCCGAAACCTTGAGAAAAATTGCCGACAGGCAAACCCAATTGGACAACACGCTGCGGTCGTTGCAAGTTGCCAGCGAAACACTGGTTCAACGCCAGTTGGAAGCCAATGGCCCGCCATTCCCCAGGCATTTCAAAGCCAAGTAATGCCAGCGGCTTTTGCCCCATGCGCACAAGCCACCCTAAGCGGGCCAAGCATCAAACGACTGGAGCCGGATCGTGAGAAAATCAGAGCGGGTCATCTATATCACCCTCATCGACTTTTTGCTACAGCTTCTATTTTTAGGGGTCGTTTTGTGGGTGATTTTTTATGTGAACAACAAGCCGGGCAATACTGCCAACGATGACGACTGGAAGCGCAAGTATGGGGAGGCGCAGAAGGAGGCCGAGGAATGGAAGCGTAAGTATGGGGAAGCGCAGCGGGAGGCGGAGGAATGGAAGCGCAAATATGAAGAGGAATTGAAGCGCAGGCTTGCAGGCAATGGCTTAAACGACGCGCCGCCGCAAATTTCCCTAAAAGAAGCCAAAGGATTCACTTTTGCCAAGGGGGAATATAAGCTAAACAATGCTGCGGTAAAGAAGTTCAAAGAAGAAATCGTGCCTAAGATAGAGGAGAATGTCGGCAAGTATCAAATCAACTTGGTCGAAGTCATTGGACACACGGATGGGACAGAAATCAAAGACCGCGGCAATTGCACCCCGTCCAACCTAATGGATAAAAAGCTTGAGGAAGAAGCGGTCAAGCCGTTTATCGACAATGAAAAGGCCGCTGCGGACATTTGCTACCGCTCCAATGTTGAACTGGGAATTCTACGCGCCTTGGAAATCGTCAAATTGCTGAAAGAGGTCAAACAGAGCGACCCGTCAAAATTCAAGGACATCAAGATCGACACAGGCTTCCGCGCTGCCTCCTCGGGGCAATTGATCGATCCCACGGGGAAGTTCTCGGATGGCAAGCAGCGTATTTCGCAGGATGAACTCAGAAGAGTCGAAATCCGCTTGACTCGGGTAAGGGATGAGATAGACCAATAAACCCACCCCACTAAAGCCGGCGATGCCGTTAAGTTAGGGAAAATTCTCCAGCGGCGCACCGTTTTGCAGTCCCGGCTTTAGCCGGTTCTTTGGGGGTTTTCCCGCCTAAAGGCGGAACTACAAACGCTTAACTTAGCGGCATTGCGCTAAAGCCGGGGGGTGGGCTTAATTGGTTTCGTGCCAGGAGTGCGGGCGTCCCGCCCGCAGGGCAGAGCCCGCGCCTACGGAACGCCGAAGAAGCCCTGCGCGGCGAATGACGCCGGGGATGCCGAACCATCCTTGTCCTGGGGCGAGGTGCGGGTGAACTCGCGTTTGCCCTTCACCTGCCCTTCGGGGTCGCCGAAGCCGGCATATTGTTTGCACTTTGGGCATTTGATCACGAAGAGATAGGCCCATGTCCACATGTGGCCGCATTTGTTGCATTGATAGTTGAAAACTTCTTTCACAGCCAACCTCTGTTCAAGCATTTTCCGGTCTGGATTGGCCAAGCCGGGCGCAACCCTTCCGTAAGTTTGCCCACAGCGTCCAATCCTTGCTGGGCAAGTGACACTATAGCAAGCAAATAGCAGGCCATGGGTCGGGCAAGCTTGGAGGAACACGGCAGACCGGCTCGGTTTTAAAAACCGAGCCGGTCTTCGTCCCCTTCTTTTTTATGGCGGCGGGGTCGATCTAGCCCGGCTTTTGCAGGTTGATGTTGATTTTCAGGCCGATGAAGCGCCCGCCCATCCGGGTCATTTCATTAGTGGCCGGGTCGAAGTACAGCCTCACGTCGGTGATGCCACGGTCTTGGTACTCCTTGTCGATATGCGGGCTGTCGACCAGAAAGCGGTAGAGATACACGTTTTTCCCGTCCTCCTCGGTCTTTTCCAGAGGCTTGCCTAAAACGGCGGTGATATCTTGCACGGTCGGAGGTTTCACCGTGATATTGGCCCGGTCCGCCGGATCAACCCTGAACTTTTTGTTGACTTCATCGACCCTGCCCTTAGCCAGGGAGCGGATCGAGTCCTCGAAAAACTGCGCCGGCACCATCGCCATGAACACCGGGGAGAAGTCCCAGCGGGTCAGGTAGTCGTCTTGGTCGAAGTCCAAGGTGAAGAAAAAGTCCACGCCCGGCTGCAATTTGCCATGGGCGTCGATCTTGTGGAACGCCTGTATCCAGCGGCTGCCTCCGGGCGTCTTCGCCTTGTTGGTGGGCTGGAGCTTGGCGAGTTCGACGAAATCGCCGTTGAGCAGCATCGGGTGCTTGAAGACCAGGGTAAAGTGGTCGCTGGCTTCGGTGGCGAAGTTTTCGTCGAAATCCCCCAACTGGTGCTTCAACTCCAGCAGGCGCAGCCAGACGCAACTGGACAGGCTGAAAGCCAGCGCCAAGAGCAGGAACAGGCGTGGAAGGCGTCGCATGGGGTCAATCCAATTCAATCGGGACGGGGTAAGGCCATCTTAGAACGTGTCAGGCAAAAATTCACCGGATCTTTGCGGGCCTAGCCCGCGACGGACCTGGCATGGACGCGGGGCCGGTCGCGCCCATGGGGCGCTCCTACGCGGCTCCGCGCCTGTCCGCCTGCGTCACACCCAGTCGGAATCGCCGCTGTCGTCGAACAGCGGGTCGTCGCCGTTGTCGGCGAGGAAGCTGCCCACGTCATCGGGCTGCACCCAGGCGTCATTGCCCGCCAGCCCGCCGCCGGGGGAGGAGTCGTAATAATTGTTGATGATGGTCTGCTCGGAGACTTGTTCGCCCGCCGCCTCACCCCAAGCCGAGGACGGCGAGGCATGGTGGCCGCCGAGCAGGTTCTCGATGCCCTGGAACAGGAAACTTCCCGCCACGACGCCCGCCGCAGTGGTCGCCACGCTTCCCAAAAAACTGCCCACGCCGCCGCCGGCCGGGGCTGCGGCGGGTGCCGCGTTGAACATCGAACCGCCCCGGGGCATCTGGTAATTGCCCGCGCCGGGAACGCCCGCCGACCCCGCCCCGCCGCCGTCCAAGGACTGCGCCCAAGGATTGCCGCCGCCCAAGAAGCCGCCGCCGGCCGGCGCGTTTTGCGATTGGCCTCGCAGTTGGTTTTGCAAATTGGCAATCTGCGCCTTGGCCGTGTTCAACGCCTGCTCCACCAGCATCGCCCGTTGCACCAGCAGATAGGCGGCGTCCGGCTGCTTGGCGACGGTCTCGCGGATCAGCGCATCCGCCTCCGCTTGCTTCTCGCCGACGCGGGCCTCGCTTAACTGCTTAAGGAACTGGGTCAATTGATCGCGTTCTTGTGGGTTCATTGCTGTCTCGAAAGTGATGGGACGGATAGGCTTATTGTCGGGGCTGGATGGAAGAATTCAAGTGGGACGGGAGGCTGCGGCGATTCGGGCGGCGTTTGCCCATCCACGCCACGGCGAGGCGCGGGATCCACAAACGGCCGCGGATTTGGCCTTGACTAGCCCCGCTACAGCCAACCGGCTTTTTTCAAACGCAGATAAAGCAAGGCGCACGCGACGCCCAGCCCGGCGAGGACCGTGTGGTAGCTGTAAGGCCAGTCCAGCTCTGGCATGTGCTTGAAATTCATGCCGTAAAGGCTGAACACCATGGTCGGCAGCGCCAGGATCGCGCCCCAGCCCGCCAAACGCTTGACGACCTCGTTCTGGCCCACGGTGACCAAGGCCAGATGCACTTGCATCGCGGCGGTGAGCATTTCCCTCATGCCGTCAATGGCCTGGTTGATGCGTTTGACGTGGTCGGCGATGTCGCGGTAATAAAACTGGATGTCTTCGTGGATGATGTTGCCGTGGAACCGCGTCAGCTCGTTGCAGATGTCCAGCAACGGTGTCGCCGCGCCGCGCAGCAGCAGCAACTCATGCTTCAAGTCGTAGAGCTTTTCCAAGGTCTGCTGGTTGAAGCGGTTCTTGAAAATGTCCTCCTCCAGCCGCTCGAAGCGTTCCTGCAAGCCGTCCACCACCGGCATGTAATGGTCCACGATGAAGTCCATCAGCGCGTACAGCGCGAACCCCGGCCCCTTCGCCAGATTCTCCGGCATGGCCTCGCAGCGCTCGCGGACCTTGGTGAAGCTCAAGGGCGTGCCGTGGCGGACGGTGACGATGAAGCGCGGGCCGGCGAAGATGTGGGTTTCGCCGAACTGCAAGGCGTTGCGGTAAATCTGCGCGGTTTGCAGCACCAGGAACAGCG
>CAZOTR010000055.1:16176-22646 GCA_964582755.1 uncultured Methylococcaceae bacterium
CCGAACTGCAAGGCGTTGCGGTAAATCTGCGCGGTTTGCAGCACCAGGAACAGCGAATCGCCGTAGCCTTCGAGCTTCGGGCGCTGGTGGGCGCTGCGGGTGTCCTCGACGGCCAGCTCGTGCAGGCCGAATTCCTCCTGGATTTTGTCCAGCAAGGCCGCGTTAGGCTCGCGCAAGCCCAGCCAGACAAACGTATCTTCCCGCGCCATGGCATCGCTGATTTCCTCGATGCCAATCTCCCCCGCATGCCGCCCGCCGGTGTAGGCGACACATTTCATGACCATGGCGTGGTAAGCCCGGCTACCGCCATCGACAGCGTTGAAAGCCGTCTTGGACGGGCCAGACGGGGCGTCCGTTTCAGTGGGTTCTAGCTCTGTGCGCAAGGTGTCGGCCACAACGGTTTCTCGATAAAGGATGGATCTCGGCAACGGGCTTGCGAAGCCACCCGCGCCCCTAGGCTGCAAGGCGGAGGATTGTAACCCAAGCCCAAGGCTTCGGGCCAAACTGAGAACTGAGAATTGCTGCTTCGGCACCGAACCAGCCGCGCCCATGGGGCACTCCCGCAGCTTCATCCGGCAAGCTTAAGCCTGCCAAGGAAAGCTTGACGGAAACCGGGCCTTAGTGGTTTGCTTGCGCACCTGTTTGCCCGCCCTTGCGGCAGCCCGTTTGACGAACCCCAACGCTTTAAGGACCGCCCATGAAGAAATTCATCAACACTGTCGACAGCCTGCTCGACGAAAGCCTGCGCGGCTTCGCCCAGGCCCACCAAGACATCGTCCATTTCAACGCCGAGCCGCGCTTCGTCCGTCGCGCCGCGCCGGGCAAGCCGGGCAAGGTCGCGCTGATTTCCGGCGGCGGCTCGGGCCACGAACCCCTGCATTTGGGGCTAGTCGGCCTGGGGATGCTGGATGCCGCCTGCCCAGGGCAGGTGTTCACCTCGCCGACGCCCGACCAGATGCTGGCCGCCGCCCAAGCCGTCGAAAGCGGCGGCGGGGTGTTGTTCATCGTCAAGAACTACGCCGGCGACGTGATGAATTTCGAGATTGCCGCCGAGATGCTGGACTGCCCCCACGACAGCCTGCTGGTGCATGACGACGTGTCCATCCCCGAACACCAAGGCATGGGCCGACGCGGCGTGGCCGGCACGACCATCGTCGAGAAAATCGTCGGCGCGGCGGCGGAGGCGGGCTACGACTTGGCCGCCTGCAAAGCGCTGGGCGAACGGGTGGTCCATGCCACCGCCTCGATGGGCGTGGCGCTGACCAGTTGCACCGTGCCGGCCCTGGGCCGGCCGACGTTCGACATCGCCGACAATGAAATGGAACTGGGCGTGGGCATCCATGGCGAAAAAGGCCGCGAGCGCGTCGCCCTTGCCAGCGCCAGCGAAATCGTCGAACGCCTGGCCGGCATCATCGAAGAGGAACTCAAGCCCGCCCAAGGACAGCCGGTGCTGCTGCATGTCAACGGCCTGGGCGGGACGCCGCTGATGGAGCTTTACCTGCTCTACCACCTGGCCGAGCAATATTTCACCCGGCGCGGCGTGGTGATTGCCCGCTCCCTGGTCGGCAATTTCACCACTTCCCTGGACATGGCCGGTGCCTCCCTCACCGTGGCTTTGCTGGACGAGGAAATGGCCCGGCTGTGGGATGCGCCGGTGCATACGGCGGCTTTGCGCTGGGGGATTTGACCGGCTTGGGCCAGGAGAAAACCCCATGCGTCCACATGTGCTGTTTTTATGCACCGGCAATTATTACCGCAGCCGCTTCGCCGAATTGCTGTTCAACCATCTCGCGCCTGCCCACGGCTTGGAGTGGCGGGCGTTTTCGCGCGGCTTGGCGATAGAATTGGGCGTGGACAACGTGGGACCCATCGCGGCGTCCACGCTGGCCGCGCTGGCCGGGCGCGGCGTCGCGCTGGCGGCGGAACACCGCCATCCGCTGGCGGTGGCCGAGGCGGACTTCAACCGGGCCGGCCATATCGTCGCCCTCAAGCGCGACGAGCATCTGCCGCTGATGGACACAAAATTCCCCGGCTGGAGCGGGCGGGTCGAATTCTGGCAGGTCCATGACATCGACCTGGCCAGCCCGCAAGACGCGCTCCCGCAAATCGAACAGGAGGTGACGCGCCTGCTGCGGCGTCTGGCGGGTGGCCGGACGCCCGCTTAGCCACAGCCTTCCCTAACCTGAGTTCGGGATAAACGATGTAGGCCGGAATAAGCCCGCCCATAACGGTGTCGGCCCCTGTTGCGGCGTTGCGGCGGGCGTTTCCGGCAATCGGCCGGGAGCCAGCAAGCCGGAAACGCCGCGCCGAACGCCACGTTAAACCGGCAAAGCCCATGCGGCGCGGCTTATTCCGGCCTACCTTACCCCGAACTCAGGTTCCCTGAATTTTCATTAAACTGCAACATTGGCTTGTTAGCATACGCCGCGCAAATGACCCGCGAGTTATAAGCATATTCCGCAGACCGTTTCCATGCCGGCTTAACCTAGGGTTTTCCATGAATTCCAACATCACATGGCATCACGCCATGGTCACTCGCCAAGACAGGGAACACCTAGCCGGGCATAAAAGCTTCGTCCTCTGGTTCACCGGCCTGTCTGGCTCAGGCAAATCCACCCTTGCCCATCGCGTCGAAGAGCTATTATTCCAACAAGCCTGCAAAACCTATGTGTTGGACGGGGACAATGTCCGCCACGGCTTATGCAAAGACTTGGGGTTTAGCGCCGAAGACCGCAGTGAAAACATCCGCCGCATTGGCGAGATGTGCAAGCTTTTTGTCGATGCCGGCAACATTACCCTCACCGCCTTTATCTCGCCGTTCAGAAAAGACCGGGATCTGGTCCGCTCGCTGCTGCCAGAAGGAGATTTCATCGAGGTGTTTTGCGACGCCTCCTTGGATGTTTGTGAGGCGCGCGACAGCAAGGGCCTTTATCAAAAAGCCCGGGCCGGGTTGATCGCGGACTTCACCGGCATATCCTCGCCATACGAGCAGCCCGAATATCCCGAAATCACTGTCCACACCGGCACGGACAGCTTGGACGGCTGCGCCTGGAAAATCCTCAACCACTTGGAACTCGCGGGAAAAATACAACTCCAGCAGGCCGGGCCACTGCCCCGGCGCGTCAGCAGGATATGACCTATGAAAAAAAACATCATCATTCTCGGCCCCGGCCTGTCGGGAAGCTCCATGCTCACCAGCCTATTCAAATCCCAAGGCTATTGGCATGGCCATGAGACGAAGAAAAAAGACTATGACACTTTTGAAAACTCCGAGCTGGTTGACCTGAACAACCAGACCATGGAGCAGGTGGGCTTCCGTGAAAACTGGATAATGAAGTTTTCCCCGGAGTACATCGACCGCGTGGTCGTTCCCGCGAAAGCCTTGGATCCCCAACCGTTTCGGGATTTTATCGCGGCTTGCGAAAACCACGAGCCATGGATTTGGAAAGATCCTAGGTTGTGGCTGACGCTACAACACTGGCTGCCCTTCCTGCCCCTGGACCGGATATTCTTCATCGTGCTTAAGCGCGAAATCATGCAGTCGTGGATTTCCACGACCCTGCGCCGCCAAATACAAACCGTCGAGTATTTGCGCCATTATAACGACGGGGTTTGCGAGAAGACGATTGAATGCCTGTCCAACCATGGCTTGCCTTACCTGAGCATCGTGTATGAGGATTTAATCATGCGGCCGGAGTCGGTGCTTGCGCAGATCAACCAAGGGGCCGGGACAGAATTGACTCTGGCCGACTTCCAGCGCGCCTTTCGAGGCAAGCCCTATCGCCGTCAATATGGCCTGTGGAACCTAGCCAAGGCGCTGTTGATTTTTCTTAAAAACTATCCCGAACGCTATCGCCTGGACCCTCTCCAGCAATAGCCCGCCTCCCCCGCGCCGGACGCCGGCCTGGCGCGGGAGGCAGGCTACCGCAATTTGGCTGAAGGCTCCGCCCTGCCGGCATGTCCCGAACGCTTCCGAACCGGCGGGAATTGCCGACCCGCTGGAAGTGGGTTTAATTGATTTATTGGTATTTTCCGTAGGAGCGGCCCATGGCCGCGAAAAGCTTCGGGCAATGGGTGAGCCCCAAGATCGCGGGCATGGCCCGCTCCTACAATTCAATCAATTGAACCCACCACCGACCCACTTTCTTGCGCGTGGAAATCTGGTATCTTTAACCCCCGGCCCAACGGGCGGCGCATTTGACTCTCTGCGACTTGGCGGTTAAGCCAAAACAGGCCGCGCCCCCAGCCGAAACTGTCTTGCCAGTCGAGTCCGCCATTGCCATGCCAATCTCCGACCCGCCCCGCCCCACCATCGGCGTCAGCGCCATCGTCTTTGACAACCAGGAACGGGTGCTGCTGATCCGGCGCGGCCAAGCGCCGGCGCAGGGCCAGTGGCATTTCCCCGGCGGCAGGCTGGAGGCCGGGGAAAGCCTAGTGGAAGGCGTCCGCCGCGAAGTGCGTGAGGAAACCGGGCTGGATGTCCGCATAGGCCCGGTCATGGCCGTGGTCGAACGGCGGCAGGAAGGCTTCCATTATCTCATCGTCGATTTCCTCGCCTGCCTCGCTGACCCCGGCCAGACCGGCCTCCACCCCGCCGACGACGCCGAAGCCTGCGCCTGGGTGGCGGCGGACGAGTTAAGCCAATATCCCATCGCCGCCGGGGTGTTGCCCATCCTGGAACGGGCGCGGCGGACGCGGCGGGGCGAAACGCTGGGGCTGGCCGATGTGGCGGGCCTGGGCACCGATTTCATCCCCGTTTAAACGCCTTCCCAATCGCGCCCGTCGCGGCTAACATCCCCCCATAAATAACGGATAACATCCTTCCCAGGGATGTTATCCGTGCCGAATGCAAACCTATCCGAACCAAGCCATGCTGAAAATCCACAACACCCTCACCCGCCAAAAAGAAGAATTCAAGCCCATAGAACCCGGTAAAGCCCGTTTGTATGTCTGCGGCATGACGGTTTACGACTATTGCCATCTAGGCCATGCGCGGGTCATGGTCGCCTTCGACGTGGTGACGCGCTACCTGCGCCACATGGGTTATGAAGTGACCTATGTGCGCAATATCACCGACATCGACGACAAGATCATCAAGCGCGCCCAGGACAACGGCGAAGCCATGGAAGCCCTCACCGCCCGCTTCATAGCCGCGATGCACGAGGACGAACGCGCCCTGGGCGTGTTGCCGCCCGACCACGAACCCCGTGCCACCGCCTCCATCGGCCAAATCCTCGGTATGATCGAAAAGCTGATCGAGCGCGGCTACGCCTATGTCGGCGGCAACGGCGACGTGTTCTACGCCGTCGGCAAGTTCCCCGGCTACGGCCAGTTGTCCGGCAAGAACGTCGAGGAACTGCGGGCCGGCGAGCGCGTGGACGTGGACGAGGCCAAGCGCGACCCGCTGGATTTCGTGCTGTGGAAGATGGCCAAGCCCGGCGAGCCTGCCTGGGAATCGCCTTGGGGGCGGGGCCGCCCCGGTTGGCACATCGAATGCTCGGCGATGTCCACCTGCTGTCTGGGCAACCATTTCGACATCCACGGCGGCGGCATGGATCTCCAGTTCCCCCACCACGAAAACGAAATCGCCCAGTCCGAAGGCGCGACCGGCGAGAAGTTCGTCAACCTGTGGATGCACAACGGCTTCGTGCGGGTGAACGAGGAGAAGATGTCCAAATCCCTGGGCAATTTCTTCACCGTGCGTGAAATCCTCGCCCGCTACCGCCCCGAGACCGTGCGCTTTTTCATCCTCAACAGCCACTACCGCAGCCCGCTGAACTACTGCGACGACAACCTGGACGAAGCCCACGCCGCGCTAACCCGGCTGTACACGGCGTTGCGGGGTTTGGAACTCCCGCCCCCAACAACCGGCTCGGTTTCACACCAGGCTTACACAACCCGTTTTGAAGACGCCATGCAAGACGACTTCAACACCCCGCTGGCGCTTTCCGTGCTGTTCGACCTAGCCCGCGAAATCAACCGACAAAAGACTGCCGACGAAGCGGCGGCGCGGGAATTGGCCGGGGTGCTGAAACACTTGGCGGGGGTGTTGGGCTTGCTGGAAGAAAACCCAGAGGACTTCCTGCGCGGCGGCGACACAGGAGGCTTGAGCGCCGCAGCCATCGAGGCATTGATCGACCAACGCCTGCAAGCCCGCAAGACTAAGAACTGGGCCGAGTCCGACCGCATCCGCGACGAACTCAAGGCGCAAGGCATCATCCTCGAAGACTCGCCGCAAGGCACGAGTTGGCGCAGGGAATAAGCCCAAAAGGGATTCCCTGCCAACCGAGGCGGTCGGGATTATAGGCGGCGCAACAAGCGGCTTTTCAAAGGTGGGGGAATATTGCCGTATCGACTCGATGCGGCATAAGGGAGGCAGAGGTGGCTTTCCAACGTCCGGCGCATTGGCGCCGGACGCCTTCTTTGGCTTGCGACTACGCAGTCAGATGGCGTAATCCACCGGCGGGGCC
>CAZOTR010000056.1:0-22578 GCA_964582755.1 uncultured Methylococcaceae bacterium
GCTACGGCAGCCGCCGGCTGGCGGCCGCGCTGCGGGAGCGCGGCGTCGTCGCGGGCCGCCACCGGGTGCGGCGGCTGATGCGGGAGAACGGGCTGAGGCCGGTGTGGCGGCGCAAATTCGTCCACACCCCCTCCAGCCGGCACGGCCTGCCGGTGTTCGAGAACGTGCTGGACCGGCAGTTCGACCCGGCGGAGCCGAACCGGGCCTGGGCCGCCGACATCACCTACGTCCGCACCCGCGGCGGCTGGCTGTACTTGGCGGCGGTGCTGGACTTGTTTTCGCGCAAGGTGGTCGGCTGGGCCGCCGCGCCCGCCATGCCGGCCAGCCTTGTCTGCGCGGCCTTGCAGATGGCGCTGGGCCAGCGCCGCCCGCCGCCAGGCCTCATCGTCCACTCCGACCGGGGCAGCCAGTACGCCAGCCAGGAACACCGCGACCTGCTCGCCCGGCACGCCCTCACCGGCAGCATGAGCCGCAAGGGCAACTGCTGGGACAACGCGGTCATGGAGCGCTTCTTCCTGAACCTCAAGCAGGAGCGCGTCTGGCGGCGCGACTACGCCAACCACGCCGAGGCGGAGAGGGACATTACCGAGTACATCGTCGGCTTCTACAACAGCCACCGCCTACATTCCAAATTGGGCAACCTGCCGCCCAACGTCTATGAACGCAACACGGCAGCCGGACAACCTATCTCCGTGTCCATTAAAACTTGACCACAACAACTAGGCTGGCTATCGACTGTACGGTTCATCCCCACGGGGGTGGGGAACGGGCCTCGGTCATTCTGCGTTCGGCGGCGGCGTCGGGTTCATCCCCACGGGGGTGGGGAACGGTTATTCTTGCCGAAAGTTTCAACGCCTAAAATCGGTTCATCCCCACGGGGGTGGGGAACGGGGGTTAGGCCGCCGTCAGCGATCTAAATTCGACGGTTCATCCCCACGGGGGTGGGGAACGGGCTTCGGCTTCTTTATCCAGCCGGTAGGCCATCGGTTCATCCCCACGGGGGTGGGGAACGGCACGGCCCGGATTCCTACGTCGAATTTTTCGACGGTTCATCCCCACGGGGGTGGGGAACGGCAGATTCTAATATTCAATCTGTAAAAATAATTCGGTTCATCCCCACGGGGGTGGGGAACGGCTGATCGCGCCATATTAGACGCTATGGCCAAGCGGTTCATCCCCACGGGGGTGGGGAACGGCCCGCTTTGTGGCGAGCCCCAAAGATCCGCGTTCGGTTCATCCCCACGGGGGTGGGGAACGGGGCGTCTTCGGCTTCTGCGTCGAGCCGTGCGGCGGTTCATCCCCACGGGGGTGGGGAACGGTGTGTTATTGCCGAAGCGCAGAGGCTTTCCGCCGGTTCATCCCCACGGGGGTAGGGAACGGTACCCTGTTATCCTTTGCAAACTGTCCAAACTCGGTTCATCCCCACGGGGGTGGGGAACGGGGGATAGGTAGGGGTAAAAGATTTTGTTGTTCCGGTTCATCCCCACGGGGGTGGGGAACGGCAATAAGGGATTTTTCCACCTGTTCTGGGTTACGGTTCATCCCCACGGGGGTGGGGAACGGGTCGAGTCGGGCATATCGGCGGGCGTCATCGCCGGTTCATCCCCACGGGGGTGGGGAACGGGCGAAGCACCTCGTAGTAGCCGTTGCCTGAGACGGTTCATCCCCACGGGGGTGGGGAACGGGATTGCGTCGCTATCAGCATGACAGTCTATTGCGGTTCATCCCCACGGGGGTGGGGAACGGCTGGCCAGGACGGCTGAGGGGGTTGAGTTAGCCGGTTCATCCCCACGGGGGTGGGGAACGGTAGCGCATAGGTTTTGCAATCGCGTCATAAGGCGGTTCATCCCCACGGGGGTGGGGAACGGTCAATGAATGCGTTTGCGCGTTCAATCATGCGCGGTTCATCCCCACGGGGGTGGGGAACGGTTGACTAAGCACAAGGCTGTAGTTGCAAACGACGGTTCATCCCCTCGGGGGTGGGGAACGGGATCAAGTAGGGCTGCGTGGTGCGCCCCAGTTCGGTTCATCCCCACGGGGGTGGGGAACGGCCCTGGCCGTCTACCTGGGCGCGGTTCTATCGCGGTTCATCCCCACGGGGGTGGGGAACGGACCAACCCCCCGCACATCCTGCACCGCGTCAACGGTTCATCCCCACGGGGGTGGGGAACGGGTCATCGGCTGATGGCCGAGCCGGTCGGCAGGCGGTTCATCCCCACGGGGGTGGGGAACGGCATGCTATGCGTATCCCGCATGTTTTTGACAGCGGTTCATCCCCACGGGGGTGGGGAACGGGGCAATGCCCGCCATATAAACGCTGGTCATGCCGGTTCATCCCCACGGGGGTGGGGAACGGACCACCAACGGCTCCCCGTTCCCATCTACCACCGGTTCATCCCCACGGGGGTGGGGAACGGGCTATCGGAAGGCCGTATTTAACCGCCGGATGCGGTTCATCCCCACGGGGGTGGGGAACGGCAGACTACCGCGCCCGTAAGGCTGTTTTGAGGCGGTTCATCCCCACGGGGGTGGGGAACGGTTTCAAAATCAAACTCTAAAACCCGCTCGTTGACGGTTCATCCCCACGGGGGTGGGGAACGGGAATTATGGCGCGGCTTGCAAGATCATTCATGCGGTTCATCCCCACGGGGGTGGGGAACGGTAGATGGCCGACGAGGGCTTGTCGGCATCGGGCGGTTCATCCCCACGGGGGTGGGGAACGGGCGGTATAGACCGTCACCCGCTGGTTCTCCCCCGGTTCATCCCCACGGGGGTGGGGAACGGGGAAACACCCAATCCTATCGAGAGAACAGGGATGGTTCATCCCCACGGGGGTGGGGAACGGTGCTTTGCGAGGTTGAGGGCGGCGTAAAAAAGCGGTTCATCCCCACGGGGGTGGGGAACGGTATATCTCAACCCGGCGAGGATGGCGCAAACCGGGTTCATCCCCACGGGGGTGGGGAACGGAATACAATCCAGATCCGGCCTATTTGCGGAAGCGGTTCATCCCCACGGGGGTGGGGAACGGGACGGTGTGCAGCGGGGCGTAGACCGCCGCGTAGGTTCATCCCCACGGGGGTGGGGAACGGGAGGACAGGCGCATTGCGTTGATGCTGAATCCCGGTTCATCCCCACGGGGGTGGGGAACGGCTGCGCCAAGTCTTGAACGATTAGCACAATCTCGGTTCATCCCCACGGGGGTGGGGAACGGACCAAAATGCCCCAATTCATTGCGAAACCTCCCCGGTTCATCCCCACGGGGGTGGGGAACGGTGTGGTGCGGTATCCGTTAAGCCGGTTTTTGCCGGTTCATCCCCACGGGGGTGGGGAACGGTTTGGCGACACGCCCGCCCGTCAACTTGCAATCGGTTCATCCCCACGGGGGTGGGGAACGGGTTTTACTGACGCCAAGCAAATTTGGATAAGTCGGTTCATCCCCACGGGGGTGGGGAACGGTTCATCGGCATCGGCCTGTAGCCGAGCCATGTCGGTTCATCCCCACGGGGGTGGGGAACGGCATAGTTCTAGCCGGTGTTCTGTTGTTTCTAACGGTTCATCCCCACGGGGGTGGGGAACGGGGTTTGTGGGTGTTGCTTACCGCTATTTCCAGCGGTTCATCCCCACGGGGGTGGGGAACGGGCAAAATTCGCATATTATCCCTACAGGATAAGCGGTTCATCCCCACGGGGGTGGGGAACGGTATTTTGGCAGCTCGGTGCCTGCTTTCCGAGACGGTTCATCCCCACGGGGGTGGGGAACGGGTTCATTACTCTTGCCTTGTGCGTTAGCGCATCCGGTTCATCCCCACGGGGGTGGGGAACGGCGAAACAAAGCCGGAATCTATTGAACAAGCGGCGGTTCATCCCCACGGGGGTGGGGAACGGCATGGGCTGGAACACGTCACCGTTGGCGTGAACGGTTCATCCCCACGGGGGTGGGGAACGGGATCGCGGCGATGCCATCTTTCGACACGCCCGCGGTTCATCCCCACGGGGGTGGGGAACGGTTATCCTTGGCGAAGATGCCGAAGGTTTGGGCCGGTTCATCCCCACGGGGGTGGGGAACGGATGTTCACTTGATCGGCTGTTAGGTCATCATCCGGTTCATCCCCACGGGGGTGGGGAACGGTATTTGGCGGGCTATGCCGAGTTCCCCTTGCGCGGTTCATCCCCACGGGGGTGGGGAACGGTCTTTCGAGGTGACGGCGGCGAAACCCGACCGGGGTTCATCCCCACGGGGGTGGGGAACGGCCGGTACGCGATTATCGAACACATCGGCAAGGCGGTTCATCCCCACGGGGGTGGGGAACGGCAGCTTGAGCAAACTCAAGGCAACATCCAATCCGGTTCATCCCCACGGGGGTGGGGAACGGCGCCAGAGCATCTTTTCGCCCTGCCATGTATGCGGTTCATCCCCACGGGGGTGGGGAACGGTGCGCAGTGCCGCCCAGCCGCAAAGCATCTGCCGGTTCATCCCCACGGGGGTGGGGAACGGGGCAGGGACGATGCGCCGCAAGCCTATCAAGTCGGTTCATCCCCACGGGGGTGGGGAACGGATTCACTGCCTCTTTGCCCCGCACTAAAGCTTCGGTTCATCCCCACGGGGGTGGGGAACGGTGCCCCGTCGGGGTATTTGGTCTTTTTGTAGGCGGTTCATCCCCACGGGGGTGGGGAACGGGATGTTGCCTTATCGTGATTGGGGGTTGGATGGGGTTCATCCCCACGGGGGTGGGGAACGGCCCAACCGCCTCATAAAGATGATCTACTTGACCGGTTCATCCCCACGGGGGTGGGGAACGGAATATTGAGGAAATGCATGCGCGATGGATTGGCGGTTCATCCCCACGGGGGTGGGGAACGGGGTCGGCCACCCTCAGGCAAATCGCGGCCAAGCGGTTCATCCCCACGGGGGTGGGGAACGGGTAGGCGAAGCGCCGGTCGTCTTGCTTGATGCCGGTTCATCCCCACGGGGGTGGGGAACGGAAAAGGATACTATCGCATGTAGGCTATGTCGGCGGTTCATCCCCACGGGGGTGGGGAACGGGATCCGCCATGGAACATGGGCAATTTGAAAAGCGGTTCATCCCCACGGGGGTGGGGAACGGCAGTAGCTGCCGATCTGGTCAAGGTCGGCCCCCGGTTCATCCCCACGGGGGTGGGGAACGGCTCGGCAAAGTTTTTTTCCTCGACAACTCGATCGGTTCATCCCCACGGGGGTGGGGAACGGTGATTGATGCCTAGCCAATCAGCTACCTCAACTGGTTCATCCCCACGGGGGTGGGGAACGGGCCACCATGTCCAGCCGCCTAGCCGCCGCCAGCGGTTCATCCCCACGGGGGTGGGGAACGGCGCCTTGTTCGGTTCCCATGCTAACACATCGTCGGTTCATCCCCACGGGGGTGGGGAACGGTGTTGCTGCGTCAATTTCTCGGCGATATGCCGCGGTTCATCCCCACGGGGGTGGGGAACGGTCAGCAAAGGCACCGCCGAAGGCATCGCCAGCCGGTTCATCCCCACGGGGGTGGGGAACGGCCACGCGGGACGGTGCCCATGAAATAGTCAGACGGTTCATCCCCACGGGGGTGGGGAACGGTCAAACCCGGACGCAAGAAATTCGCCCATTTCCGGTTCATCCCCACGGGGGTGGGGAACGGTGGCGTATTCATGGCGGGCTTCGCGCAAAAATCCGGTTCATCCCCACGGGGGTGGGGAACGGCGCGGCAGGCGCGGCCTCGACCCCCGTGAGATGCGGTTCATCCCCACGGGGGTGGGGAACGGATCAGCGGGCAAAGAGTTCATGGTTGCGGCGGTCGGTTCATCCCCACGGGGGTGGGGAACGGATTCCGGCGGATTCCAGTAACGCGCATAAAATCGGTTCATCCCCACGGGGGTGGGGAACGGCGCATTGAACGCCTCCCGGTCGGCCTTGGCCGCGGTTCATCCCCACGGGGGTGGGGAACGGCGGAGTCGAGTGTTTGGGAACCACAGATATTCCGGTTCATCCCCACGGGGGTGGGGAACGGCAAGGATGGTAATCCCATACATATCGGAGACACGGTTCATCCCCACGGGGGTGGGGAACGGGTTCTCGTCGCGCAGTTCTG
The DNA here is from genome assembly GCA_964582755.1 of uncultured Methylococcaceae bacterium. Lineage (GTDB taxonomy): Bacteria > Pseudomonadota > Gammaproteobacteria > Methylococcales > Methylococcaceae > Methylumidiphilus. The sequence goes on from CAZOTR010000056.1 coordinate 6,104, forward strand.
CGCTTCTAATCGCGGTTCATCCCCACGGGGGTGGGGAACGGGGTCCATCAATGTGCGTCCGGGTCAGATCCTTCGGTTCATCCCCACGGGGGTGGGGAACGGGTTGCCCCGATGTCAATGTCAGCCTGCAAAGGCGGTTCATCCCCACGGGGGTGGGGAACGGCGGCCACCTTGGATTCTATTTCGGCGCTGGCGCGGTTCATCCCCACGGGGGTGGGGAACGGGCGGCGAGGGCCAGATCCGTGCGTCCGGCCACCGGTTCATCCCCACGGGGGTGGGGAACGGAGCGCGAGGCGCTGAACGCCGGAGAACAGGAGCGGTTCATCCCCACGGGGGTGGGGAACGGTGGATCTGCTCGTCAAAGGGCAGTTGGAACAGGGGTTCATCCCCACGGGGGTGGGGAACGGGCTCAAGCGCTGTGTGACGCGGAAACGCCGAACGGTTCATCCCCACGGGGGTGGGGAACGGGGAAAATCGGCCAAAAGGCGCAGCAAATCGGCCGGTTCATCCCCACGGGGGTGGGGAACGGGCTTCACCAGCCCGTGGTTTTGGTAGGACATGCGGTTCATCCCCACGGGGGTGGGGAACGGTATCAGCCCCGGCAGGTCGGGGGCGAACGCGGCGGTTCATCCCCACGGGGGTGGGGAACGGCTGGCCGCGCAGATCATCAACGGGCTGCGCGGCGGTTCATCCCCACGGGGGTGGGGAACGGATGCACTCCGCAGCCGTGCGCCAGGGTGCCAACGGTTCATCCCCACGGGGGTGGGGAACGGCTCCCGTGGCGCCAGCATCCGCAGGCCGATGTCGGTTCATCCCCACGGGGGTGGGGAACGGGTCGCCGTAATAAGTGCAAATGTAGGCGGCCGCGGTTCATCCCCACGGGGGTGGGGAACGGTCGTTCAGTTTCGCCCCCGCCGCTAAAGCATCCGGTTCATCCCCACGGGGGTGGGGAACGGGGGTGTATGGGTCTACTGGCAGACGTCCACGCCGGTTCATCCCCACGGGGGTGGGGAACGGGTGCGGGCGATGCGCTTGAGCTGGTAGAGCTGCGGTTCATCCCCACGGGGGTGGGGAACGGATCTTTTCCATTTGCGCAATGTCGCGCATGGGCGGTTCATCCCCACGGGGGTGGGGAACGGGTTACGCCGTTTGACCAGGTGCGGCCCGTAACGCGGTTCATCCCCACGGGGGTGGGGAACGGCTCAATGCCGCGCCCGGCGCCACCAGTTGCACCGGTTCATCCCCACGGGGGTGGGGAACGGTGGTGCAGGTAGGTAACGCCTTCCTTGCCGACCGGTTCATCCCCACGGGGGTGGGGAACGGCTCACTGAATCCTACAAAAACAAACTGAAAGGCGGTTCATCCCCACGGGGGTGGGGAACGGGTTGATGCGCAGCTTCCAAGCATCTGGGGATGCGGTTCATCCCCACGGGGGTGGGGAACGGGCCCTCCCAGCCTACCTCTTTGCGGATATCCTCGGTTCATCCCCACGGGGGTGGGGAACGGCTGCTGGCGGCGATTAGCGCAGCCGACCGGGCCGGTTCATCCCCACGGGGGTGGGGAACGGGCCAACGGGAACGCGGAAACTCCGCCTGAAGGCGGTTCATCCCCACGGGGGTGGGGAACGGTTGGGCGGCGTCTTCGCCTTTGGTTTTGCGGGCGGTTCATCCCCACGGGGGTGGGGAACGGTTTATCGCGGGCAGGATGCCATTGACTTGGGCCGGTTCATCCCCACGGGGGTGGGGAACGGGACTTGACCGAGGAAAACGCCATGCTGTCCGGCGGTTCATCCCCACGGGGGTGGGGAACGGTTCGGCTGCACTGCGGAAGGTGATGATGGCATCCGGTTCATCCCCACGGGGGTGGGGAACGGACCCTCCCGCGCCGCTAGACGGAATCAAGCCGCGGTTCATCCCCACGGGGGTGGGGAACGGTCCAGACTGGCGACGGCGGGGGCGTCGTGGAGCGGTTCATCCCCACGGGGGTGGGGAACGGCGCTTTAATACAATATGTGGCTGTTGGCGGTGCGGTTCATCCCCACGGGGGTGGGGAACGGTCCTGTTCTCTCTGCGGGTAGTTCCTCGCCTGCCGGTTCATCCCCACGGGGGTGGGGAACGGAGCACAATCGTCCCGCTGGGTTATTGCTATGTCGGTTCATCCCCACGGGGGTGGGGAACGGGCCCCGGCTGATGCCGTTGGCGTCGGCAAAGCCGGTTCATCCCCACGGGGGTGGGGAACGGATCACCTTGCCGCTGAGTTCCACATCGAAGAACGGTTCATCCCCACGGGGGTGGGGAACGGTCTAATTCTAACCATTTGTTAGAAATAGCGAAATTGGCCTTTTAAAAATCTACCGATTTTTTGGCTGATTTCCAAAAACCAAATCCCTTCACAATCAATGAGTTCCAAATTGTCAAAGAAGGCACCCCCCATTTTACCGAAGGGTTGCTGAAAATCGGCATCTCCCCACCTAACTTGGGCCATTGAGGGCTTCTTTGGCGGGTTCAGGCGGATAGAAGGAGACGAGCTTGAGGCCGTCCAATTCGACGGGCATGCGCCGGTTGGGGCCTAGGGTGAGGAAGTCGAAGCCGCTTTCGGTGTTGGTGGACCATGCCATCACGGCGTTGCCTTCGCCCAAGCCTTGTTCAACTTGGCTCCAGATCATTTCCCTGACCTTGCGGGAGGTGTCGCCGACGTAAACCCCGGCGCGGACTTCGACGAGCCAGACGGCGAGCCGGCCACGCAGGCGGGGAGGGATGTTTTCGACGACGATTACGAGCATGGGCTTGCCCTTACCCTCTCCCGCAGGGAGAGGGGACACCAAACCTGCCCCGGCGGGAAGTGGCGCTCATGCCCTGTGCCCCGCATCGCCGAGGCTCTCGGGGTTGGGGATGGCCGGTTCGACGGATTCCTCCGGCGCTTCGGGGGGTTCGAGCCCGCCCGCCGCGAGCACGTCTTCGATGAGGGGGATGAGCTTCTTCAGCAGGTGGGTCTGGCGAAAGGAGTCCCGGCAGGCGAGGCGGACTTCGCGCTCGGGGTTGGCAGGGTTTTTCGCGGCGATCTGGAAGGCGACGGGGACGACGGTCTCGAATTTGACCAAGTCGGCGATGTCGTAGACAAAGCTCAGGGGCTTGCCGGTGTGGATGAAGCCGACCGCCGGGGCGTAGCCGGCGGCGAGGATGGCGGCTTCGGTGATGCCATAGAGGCAGGCGGTGGCGGAAGACATGCAGCGGTTGGGCACGTCGCCCGAGCCCCATTCGTCGGCGTCGTAGTCGCGGTGCTTCCAGTGGACGCCATAACGCTGGGCCAGCAACTGGTACATCTTGCGCACCCTGGCCCCTTCGATGCCGCGCAGCTGCTCGACGCTGCGGTGCTGGGGCGAGGGTTCGCCGAAGCGAATCTCGTACATCTTGCGCACGACCTTGAGGCGGGCGGCGTCGTCCAGGGCGAGCCTGGCTTGGTAGAGCAGGCGGTCGGCCCGCGCCCCGCCGGGCTGGCCGGCGGAGTAGAGCCGCACCCCGGCCTCGCCGACCCAGACCAGCAAGGTGCCGACCCGGGAGGCCAGGGCTGCGGCGCGGTGGGAGACACGGGTGCCAGGCTCCAGCATGAGGCAGGCGATGGAGCCGACCGGGATCTGGGTGCGGATGCCGGTCTTGTCCACCACCACGAATGCGCCGTCGATGGCGTCGATCTCGCCGTATTCGATGAACAGCAGGCTGACGCGCTCTTTCATGGCGATGGGCTTGAGGGGCGGGAGGGTTTGGTCGGTCATGCCTGGATTTATGGGGAGGCAGAAGAGGACTCGCCCGCCATTTCCAGCGCCTTTTCGATGACGCTATCAGCCAAGTAGTAGCCTGAATCCGCCAGTGTTTGCACAAGGGGACGAATGACTGGTATCCGGTTTTTGCGCTTGGCAAGCACAAGGACGCCTAAAGCGCCGATAACCGGCAACCCCAGTGAGGCGGCGAGCCGACGTCCGGCCCGGTCGTCCATCACAAGACCCGCTCCCACTTCCAAGGCAGCCGCAATGGAGCTGGCTTCTCCGGCATCGACGATCCATGCGGGATTTGCAGCCGGTGAAGACCGCACATTCAAATGGCCAGCCTTAATGGCGTCTTCAATAATTTGCGATTCTTTGTGGCCATGGCCCGCTCCGCACTCAGCCAGCACGGTTTCGGTGGCCCACACTGCGCTGAAGAGGGATGCCAGCAAAGGCAGGGCATCCAACCGGGCCAAGGCGATCAGCGGCCCGGCATCGGCAACGACGACCTCAACCGAAGGTTTCAAGCTCTTGCTCCAGCTCGCCGGGCCTGGGCCTGCCCACGGGAATGCGCAGCGCGGCCAGCCTTTCCATGAACGCCAGCTGGTCCATGCCCGCCAGCCGGGCGGCCTGGCCTAGGGACAGGGCTTCCTCGTCGAACAGCTTGACCGCCAGGGCTGTCTGGACCCCTTCCCTTAACAAGGCATCATCGAAAGGCAGCGCGACGAAAACCGGCAGCCCGTCCTTGGTCACCAAGGAAAGCTTGCCTGCCTCGGCATCGCGCACGAGTTCGGCGGCGTGTTCGTGCAAGTCGGTGGCAGCGAAGGTGTGCATGGTTTTTAAGTCTCTTAAAATACGGCTACATGGCTGCGATTATCAAGCTTGTCCAGCAGGGTGGCAACTGACCGCTTGGCCATCGGCAATTATTCCCGCCGCACCAGCATCAAGCCGCAGCCGAACGCTTTGGCGGGGCCGATACCTTGGAGCAGGGCCTGGCTGAAGGCTTCCGGCTGCTTGACCCGCAACAGGCCGGTGAAATCCAAGGTGCTAAAGCGGATGTTGCTGCCTTTGCTGCCGAGGCGGGGTTGCCGATAGTTGTCGGCCCGCACCGCCAGCAAGTCAAAACCGTGCCGTGCCCCTTGCCGGATCAGCCATTCTTCGCCCGCTTCCTGGGCCAACTCGGCCTCGCTGGGCATGTCATCGGGGCTGTCTTGCCGGTAGCGTTGCTTGAGCAGCCATACGACATCATCCCGCTTGCGCCGCTTGGGGTTGTCACCGTCCGTTTTGCGGGTGCGGACAGGATTGGCCCGCAAGCTGAATGACAAGGTTTCGCCTTCGCTCAATTGGGGATGGTAGGGCTTGCTTTCGACACGCAATAAGGGATGGTTGGTATCCGGTTGCCGTGCAGACAACAGGTAAAACATCGGCCAGCGCCTATCCGCATCTTGGCGGAATAGAAAATCCCGCTTTGCTTGCTCATCTTTGGGGAAGAGTTTCCACAGCCATTGGTGCAAGGCATATTCACCCGCTTTGAGCAAAGGCATTGCTTTTTCCGGGTTGTCCGCGACCACGGTGATTTTGCTGAAATACATGGTTAGCCCCCTTCCGGTTCCAGTTTGGTGTATTCCTCGCGCTCGCCGAATTGCCAGCGGTCACGGCTTAGTGGGTTGTCATGGCGCGGGACTCGAAAATCTTCCTTGGCAAAGCCGCTGTGGTCGCAGGCTTCCCAGGCATATTGGACTTGGGCAGTGCCAGAGCCGCGGGGCAAAACCAGTGCCTTGTTTTCTGAGAGCGCTGGTTTTGGGTATTGCTCGAAGGCTTGCTTGAGGCTTTCCGCTTGGATGATGCGGGGATTCAGGGGCAGGCCCGGCGGGCAGGATTTGCGGCCCAGGTAAAGTTGGAAAACCGGGGCCGCCAGACGTTGGGCTAACCCGTCCAAGCTGAGGCTGGCCGTGCTTCCGTCGATCCAGGCCGCCGCCAGCCACAAACCGTCCTGGCGGTATTCACGGCTGGATAAGATGGTGCCCAACCGCTCCGAGCCTAGTTCGTCGCGGCGGGTGTGGTAGTGATGGACTTTGCGCTCCTGCGGCGGGACTTGGGTGGTGTGGTAGTCCTTCAACACGGAGCCAATCGACAGGGTTTTGACGCCAAAGCGCAGGCTTTCGGCCAAACGCCGTTGGCCTTCCGCGTCATCGCGCTTAAGGCCCGCCGCCGCCGCCACCAGCCCAAGCAAGGCCGAGCGGCTGGGATGGGTGGCGCTGTGGCGGGCCTCGCCCACCGCTGCTTCGCCGAAGGAGGCCAGCGGGCCGTAAATCTGGAATAGCAAATAGCCGCGCATGGCCTGCTTACTCCGTGACGAAGCGGATAAGCTCTTCCAAGCTGCCTTCGCCCGTGCTGGCATCCATGGCTTTGCTGGTTTCGGCACAAGCGCCATAAACTTTGTCGAAATTGGCCCGTTGTTCTTCCAGCGCCTTAACCGCCGATTTCAGTTGGTCTTGGCTGTTGTTTACCGGCTTGAGGAAAGCGACGGCCAAGGAACGCGGTTGCTGCTGGCCCTTTTCCGCCAAGATATACGAGGCATAGGCACGGGAGGCGAAGCTGTTCTGTTTGCCGGTGGGGGAGATTTTGGCGATGGCCTCCAATAAGGCGGCAAGGGCTTTGTTCGCCAATTCCGCATCGCCTTGCAGGTTCTCCACCAGCAGATCGCGGTTGATGCAGATATACAGGTAAAACACGCCGGCGCCGAAGCCGGTTTCGCCGATGTGGGCTGCGCCGCCGTCTTCTTGGTATTGGTTGAGGTCGTCCACGGCGGTGAAATAATCGTCGTCCACCGTCACCGAGTGGACGGTCAGGGCATGGGCCACTTGGGCGGCGGCTTCGACGTTAAAGCCGGGGTTGGAGGCCAGCATCCGGCCAAACAGGGCGATGTCCACGGCTTTAGGGCGATGCCGCAGCAAGGCCAACTCGCTTTCCGCCGGGGCGCGGTTTTCCGCCGCCAGCAACGCCGTCAAGGCTTCGATGCGCTGCCATTCCTCCGGCGCGACGTGGGCCAACTGCTCAATTTCCAAGGCTTCCTGCTCGTCTTTTCCACCTTTCAGCTTGCCGAATTGGCCGGCTATCGCTGCCGCCCATTCCAAGGCTTTTTTCGCGTCCACGCCCTTGCCTGCCAGCCGTTGATAAGCCTCGCGGCCCACCCGTTTGGTGCGCGTCCCTTTCCATTCCCCTAAGGCCTCGGCAAACACGTCCGACGTGCGCCAAGCCCGTTTCAGGCTTTGCGAAGACACCCGCAGGCGGTTGACCCCGCCCATGACGGCGGTCTTGGGGCGGCCCATATCGTCGCGGTTGAGGTTGGAAGGCGGATAAGAGGTCAGGATGTGCAGTTGGATGAATTGGCTCATGGCTTAGGCTCCTTGCTTAGGGTTGTAAAGGGTAGGGGTGAAATAGTCTTTGGCCCAGGTGTAACGGAATCGCTGGCTGGGTTTTTCGGCGCTGGCATCTTGGCGGTCTTTGGCCCAATGCAAGATGCCGTCGGCCAATTGGCAAATATCGGCGCTGCCGCCCGCCAGTTGCACGGCGCGGCGCAGGCGCTGGTAAAACTCGTCGTGGTCTTTGCTGGACAGCAATTGCTGGAAACGCAATTCGCTGAACAAGGCTTTGTCGCCGCCTTGTTCTTTGGGGGTGCCGAGCTGGCGTGGGAAGGGGCCGTGACCTGCGGTTTTGACATGGGCCAACATGCCGGCCACAGTCGCCAACGCCAACAGGTCGCGCTTTTCCCAGACCGGCAGGATTCGGCAAAGGCGGTGGAAGGCTTTGGCGGGAAGGATTTCCATTGGGTTTTCGGCACGGCGCAGCTCGGCCCGCTCGCCCCGGTTGTCTTTTAGAGATTCCCACCATTTCAATAATTGCTCGGGGATGGCTTCGTCGTTGCCGGCGAGGTGGTAATACCGGATTTTTGGGGGTTCCGCTTGTTCAGCCATGATGATCTCCTGTTTTCATGTCGTCAGTTTCTAGTTCCCACAGGCACCGTGGGAACACTGCTGTGGCGCGCCGCGCCTTGCGATCCGCAGCGCGGATCGTCTGGATTCCCGCGCAGCGCGTGGGAGCCAGAGCAATCACGCCGCTAATTTCTTCATTTGCTTGCCGTGGTTCAGCCAGCGTTCCAATTCCGCCCGCGCCTGCACCAGTCGTTTCAAGTCGCCGTCTTCGTTGTCGCCGGACAAAGCCCAATAATCGAAGATGGCGAGCGCCTGCCGACGCAGACTCATGCGCCAACGCTCGCGCCGGGCTTTTGCGGCTTCGGTGTCGGGTATTTCCTGGGTGCTTTCTTTTAGTTGCTGGTAAAAATCCGCCTCCGTGCTTTGCCAAAAGTCCCGGTCCACAAAGGAAAAATCGCCCTTCGCGTCTTTAGGCCGCGAAAACCAAGCTTGTTTGACGGCGGTGCGCAGATTGCCCAAAGTTTCGCTGGCCGCGTCCAGCAAGGTTTGCACGGCGGCTTGAATATCGCCGCGCCGCTGCTTCTCGACGGGGAAAACCGGCAGGGTGGCTTCATACCAGCAGCGGGCTTTCATATTGTCCATGTCATAACCGAAAGCCCACAGGCGCGGCTGGCAGTCCGCTTCGCGCCCCATCAAGCGCTGCCGCTCGCCCGCGTAATAGACGGAGACGATGTGGGCCGGTTGGCGTTTGATCTTGGCACCTTCGTCGCTTTCCAGCACCAAGCCCAGCCAGTTGCGGTAGCAGATGCCGCCGGGTTGGCCTTTGATGGAAAGCGGGCCGGTTTTGGCATCGTGCGAGTAAGGCGTCAGGGGATGCACCCAAGGGCCGACATAATTCACCCCGTAGTTTTTGGTAATAAAACTGCTAACCAGGTTTTCGTGGTATTCGCCGCTGAGGTCGCAAACCCCTGCCTCGGTATGCGCCAGATCCAGCCGGATGCGGCGCGGCATGGCCCAGTACATTTGTAGGGGATGGCAGTGTTCGGGATAGGTTTCGACCCCTGTTTTGGCTTCGCTGGTGCGGGTTTTCGCCAGCCATGGGAAGATGTCGGCGGGGGCTTTCAGTTTGGGATTGCCGCTTTTTAGGTCGGCGACTTCCTCGCGGGTCATCACGTTAAGCCAAAGCTTGTGCCACAGGCTGGCCGGGCCTTGGGTTTCGGGTGGCAACACCAGCGTGGTCAACGGCCCACCGCCGCGCAGGCCGACTCGATGGCCAACCCCGCCAGCCGGCGCGTTAATTTGCAGGGTGAACAAAGCCAGCGCGGCCCAGTGCGGGGCGATTCTCCGCACCTGCCCGCCTTTGACGAAATGGTCCAGATTGTCGCGCAAAGTCTTGCCGCCGGGCGCTTCGATCAGCAACGCGGCAATGTCTTTGGGTTCGCCGTCGGGCAGGTCGGAATCCTGCATGAAGGCATTCAATTCAAACGCGGGCAGATAGGGGTCGAAGGCTATCCGCAGGGTTTCGCCATCCGGCGGCTTGCGCCAATAGTCTTGCCATTCGCTTTCATCCTCCGGCGCGAAGGCGGTTTGCAGCAAGCCAATCAGGAATTGATAGAGTGCGCCTTTGAAGTCGGCACGGGGGGCAAGCACATCGACGATAGGACTCGTGGCGATGCCTTTGGTGATTTGCCAAGGTTCGATGGTGTCCTGTCCGTTCGCCTCATCCGTCGAGCGAAGAACGGGCATCCATTTCCAGCCATTCAATAGATTCATCCGTCGTCTCCTTTCGATTTCTCGGTTTCCAAGTCATTCGTCGGCAAGCGAACTGTCTTTAGCCAGTTGCGCCAGGTTGCCAGCAGCTTCTTTGGCGTTGCCAAACAAGAGAACCACTGAGAAAAGCCGGTGGACTTTAAGCTTCAAAATCACGAACCAATTGTTCATCGCCATGCTCCCAGGAAGAGAATGGATCGAAGTGTATGCGCATAAATTTTATTTGTAAAGTGTTCGATGTTATTCCATGGCACCACAACGTATTTTCAGATAAACTAACCCAAGTTGCCACCTATACCCGCCGATGACGAAAATGCGGCGCATTGGGCAACCCGGCAGGGTTGCCAGCCATTAGCCGGGGGTTGAGCGCAAGCGACACCCCCCGGAGGGGCGTGGACAGGGAAACCGACCCCGGAGGGGTCGCAGCCTGCCGGGCATGTGGCCTGCGGGCTTTTGCCGCAGAGGCTGGGAGATGTCGCCAGAAATCTACGACCCCTCCGGGGTCGATTGCCACGCCGCCACGCTTCCGGGGGTATCGCTGCGCTCAACCCCCGGCTAACGGCTCAAACCCCTCCGGGGTTAGGTGGTAACTTGGGTTAAACTAATATCGTTCCCTTCTTGTGAGGGGATGACCCGTGTTCCATGTTGTTCAAGGGATTTAGGAGCTATCGTTCCCCACACCCGTGGGGATGCAAGGCGCTTGGCTTCAACAGCCAAGCGCCCTATTCAATAGCAGCCCGCAAAGCCCCGTTAATCAGGCTCTCCAAACTCAAGCCTTCGGCGTCCGCCCGCGCCCGCAACGCCGCCAGAATGTCCTCGTCGAGGTAAACGCTCACCAACTTTTTGCTGCCGACCTCTCCCTGTGGGTTTTCCGCCGCGGGTTCGCGTGGAATCACAGCCACATCCCGCCACTGCTCAATCTCGTCCCCCAACAACAAGCCTAAACCCGGATGGTAAAGGGCCAAGACGGTTTCGCCCTCCCCCGCCGCCGCATACAAGCCGTCGCCTTGCGGGCGCAACTCCAACACCTCGCCGTAACGCAATTGGCGCTGGCGCTCTTTCAACTCCCGCACTGCCGCCGATGGCTCGATGGCCGGAAGGCTTTTGGCACGCACATGCAAACTGCTTAAGTCCCATAGATAAGAACCAGTGCCGGCGTAGGGCTTCAAGCTATCGCCATCCGCCACGGCCAGATAAACCGTGGCCGAGTCTTCGGATAAGCGGGTGGGGATCTTGGCTTCGTCGTCCCAGCTGTTGTTGTCGCGGGCGTAACCGGCTTCGAGTTTGAGCGCGTTGAAACCGGCCAGACTGCTTTCGCTGTAACCCTTGCCTTGGGCATCAGCGGTGGCTTTTTCCAAGGCTTGGGGAATGGTTTCGCCTTCATCTCCATACACCGCTTCGATGAGACGGCGGGCATCTTCCGGCATCCGCCAGCCTTGGGTTTTCGCCAGCAGGCGGGCGGTGCGCCACAATTGGCCGGTGTTGGGGTAGATGGCGTTGGCCTTGGGGAACAGGCTTTTGAACCAGTCGGCGGCGGATTGCTCAACGGGTTCGGGGGCATGCAGCAGCAACAGGGGCGCGGGGCGCAAATCTTGTGCGCCAATTTCGCGCAGGCGGTTGCCCGACTCATCACGAACATGTCGATGCAAACGTCCGGCCCTTTGGATAATCAGGTCGATGGGGGCCAAGTCGCTAATCATCAGATCGAAGTCCAAATCCAAGGATTGCTCCACCACTTGGGTGGCGATCAGGATTCGGCCTAGCCGGTCTTGCGGGGTGGATTTTTCGCCAAAGGCTTGCAAGGTCTCGGTCTCGATGCGCAGACGATCTTGCAACGCATAGCGGCTATGGAACAAATCTAACCGACTCGCATCAACGCGCCCCGATTGCAGCAATTGCACATAGGCTGCTCGCGCATCGAAAACGGTATTGCGCACCCAGCAGACACATTGGCCTTGGGCACTGGCTTCGATGACGCGGGCATACAGCTCATCCAGCGAGCCAGTCAGCGCCACCGTTACTTCACGTTCGACCTCAGGGCGTGTGGCGACTGGTTCTTCCTCGAAAAAACCGGCGGCGGCACGGGTCAGCAAGGGATAGCCAAGGCTGGCGGGTTCTGCTGCTTGTTCTTCGCCCAAGCCTTCGGCGAAAGCGGCCAACAATTCCCGACGCATTTTGCGCGGCAACGTGGCGGACAAAAGAATGGCACTGCCGCCCAGGCGGGCATGGAATGTCAACAAAGTCCGCAATAATGAGTGCATATAGCTATCGTAAGCATGGACTTCATCCACGATCAGCACTTTGTTGGCCAAGCCCAACAGGCGCAAGGATTGGTGTTTAGCCGGGAGGATGCCAAGCAAGGCTTGATCGACAGTGCCAACGCCAACATCGGCCAGCAGGGCTTTCTTGCGGTGGTCGGCCAGCCAGCTTGCGCATTGCACCGAGGCGGTTTCCTCGTTGCCACCGTAGGGGCGGTCGGAGCCTAGGTTGTTCAGCAGGGATTGGTTGAAAGCATCCGATAAGTGCCTTGCGCCATGGGCCAGCACCAAGGAAGGCTTGCCGTCTTCTGCGAAAAATCCGCGATAGGACTTGGCCATGCGTTCGTACATGGCATTGGCGGTCGCCATCGTCGGCAAGGCAATGTAGACGCCTTGGGCTTGGTTCTGGCTAACCAGCCTGTGCGCCAACAGCAAGGCGGCTTCGGTTTTGCCTGCGCCGGTCACGTCTTCCAGGATGAATAACTGCGGCTGGGCGGACAATGGAATATCGCCGCAGCGATTCTGCAAAGGTGTGGGCTTAGTGATGGCCCGGAAAAGCTCCCCGAATGTTTGAGTGGAGGAATTGGCGGAGGGCAACACACCTGATTTGAGCAACGCTTGCCCAGCCTTTGGCAAGGCGACATCGCGCCAATACGCCTCAAGCGGCATGGGCTGGTCTTCATAACGGAAAACCTCGCGATCCGAACCCAGCCAATCACACAGCACGGCAATCCCGGCCAGCAACCACGCGCTTTCTTTTAGGGATTTCCGCGACGCCTTGTCTTTAATCTGTGCCTGAATGACTGCTACGTCGGGCTGGAATAGCGAAAGGAGGCCTTGGCAAAATTGCCGGGCGCTTTCTAGGTCGTGGGCTTGGAAATGCTTGCAAGCCCTCGTATCAAAACCTGAGATTTTCGGTGGCAGGCCATGGTGGCCGGTGACGGAGGGAAGCCAGAACTTAAGGAATTTGTCGTAAAAGGCTTCATCGCCAAACCATGCTTCACAGTGCTGATGAAGGCCATCGTCGGCATCCTTCCATAACAGAAACCCCAAGCTATCATGCCGTGGATCGTAATGGCGGAACTTGGGCTCCCCCCAAAACTGCTTCCGAATGTCCAGATTAAGTTGCTGGAATGTCTCGGCAAACTTGCCTATATCGTGCAACGCCAGAAGAACAGCAACCCAGCTTGTGAGCGCTTCTTCTGAAATATTTGCCAGCCTAGCTAGTTTTTGACGCAAGAAGTTATGCTGGGCTAGAAGAACTTGGCCTACCGCCGCCACATCCAAGCAGTGATAAGGCAGTAAATGATATTTTGTCTCAGATCCTATGGCAGTGTAAGCCTTGCCCCAATACCGCAAATATTCTCGCTCCATTGAGCTGCCCCGGTTATTGATTAGATTCTGTTGACACATCAGCGCAGCCAGATGAGGGCCGATACGAATCGCAGCATGCCCATGTAGTTGCGGGAGGTCTTTTCATAGCGTGAGAAAATCCTTCGATAATGTTTGATTTTGTTGAAGAAGCATTCGATCAGGTGGCGCTCCTTGTAGGCGAACCAATCGACCTACCGCTGCCCGGTGCGGTTGCTGCGGGGCGGTATGACGGCCTCCATGCTCCGCGCCTCGATGGCCTGGACGGGCGCGTCGCTGTCATACCCCTTGTCGCCGATGAAAGCCTCGGCCCCTTCCGGCGTCAGCGCCAGCAGCGCTTCGGCCTGGCCGATGTCGCTGGCCTGCCCGCCTGTCAGCACGAAGTCCAGCGGGTTACCCAGGGCGTCTGTGATGGCGTGGATCTTGGTGCCGAACCCGCCGCGCGAACGGCCCAGCGCCTCGGCCCCGGCATTGCCGTCCGCGCTGGAAAACAAAGCCGAGCCTACTGGCGATGGCGGGATGTTTTCCATGCCCCCGCGTAGCCGAGGCACCGGGCGGGTTCCCAAAGGGAACCTGCAAGGTGCAACGAACGGCGTAGAGTCATTGTGGTAGCCATGGGACGATGCGAGCGCAGCGAAGTATCGTTCCTTGGCGGACGCAGGACGGCGCGGGCCGCCCGCAGGGCAAAGTAGTGCCTTGGCGGGAGCTGAAACCTGTTGGAACAGGTTTCAGACTCGACCGCCCGGCACTCCCTTGCGCCACGGCCGCGCAGGGATGGGCGCGAATGACGGTGGAGTCGATAAGGATGCTCTGCAAATCAGGCAGATGCGAGCAGCCAGTGTGCAACGCATCGCAGACACCGAGGCGGCACCAGCGGGAAAACCGCTTGAACACGGAGTTCCACTTGCCGAGCCCGGCAGGCAGCAAACGCCACTGCGCCCCCGAGCGCAGAACCCACAAGACCGCCACCAGGAAGGCCCGGCAGGCGGTTTCCGACGCCATGCGGACATGCCTGTGGGCCGCCAGTATCGGGTAGATCGCATCCCATTCTTCGTCGCTGATTTCGAGCCGGTTCGCCATTTTCAAATGGCGGCAACGTTCTCAGCAGACGGGCGCTATGTCAACACAGCCTAGATGTCATGGACGCTGCCAGCGACGAAACAGAATGTCAGGATGATGTGGCGGCGCAGGATTGTGGCGGTGAGCTCCTTGAGGGTGAAGCGTTTTTTTTCCGCTGTAGCGGGCGTCCCGGAGCGCTTTGTCCTGCGGCCTGACTCAGGCGCACGAGCAAGTGGACACCGCACAGCCAGGCCAGCACTTGCTCCAACACCGTCCTTTGGCCCTCGAACCCGATGTTGGCGAGCCCCTCTTCCGCCAGCCAAGCCAGCGGCAGCGCCCGGACGCCATCGCCAGCACAGCCATTCGGTCGCCCAGGTTGGTCTGGTCCATGCTCAACATCACGGTCTGCCGGTTCCGCACCGCCTTGGCCAGCACCTCCCGCGCAAACGACCCGTCACCGCCGTGACCAGCAACAAGGGGTTTTTTCATCTGGTACCTCAGCCATTGTTCGCGCATGTCCTGGCGCTCGGTTTTCAGAGGCAGCAGGCTAGCCAGTTCCACCGTGTTTGGCGTCTGGCCCCGGCCATCGCGCCCACGGCCAGCGACAGCTTTTCCACCACCGTCTTGCGCACCCCCGGCAGCGCGGTGGCAAGCCCGCACTCCACTGCGTCAGCCAGTTTTCATACTGTTCCCAAGGCCGCCCTCAATCAAAAATTGCGTAAATTTCACAGCTTACCTGAAACTGAAAGGTGATGAGCCAGCGAGTTCGTGTCACCAGCAATTCTCATTGGTTCTATCTGTGTTTCGGGGTCTTTTGCTATGATGCACGGGTGGGCGCAAGCATCATATCAATCAAACACTTGGTTAGTGAAGAGCAGTGCTACGACACCATCCAGCGGCTGCGCTGGCAGGACGGCGTCCACTGCCCGCACTGCGACAGCGGTGAAGTGGTTCGGCGCGGCTACGACGGGCCGGAGCGCCATCTGCGGCGCTACGCGTGCAGGGTGTGCGGCAGGTGCTTCGACGACCTGGCCGGGACGGCGCTGTCCGGGCACCACCAGCCCCTGTCCGTCTGGGTCTTGTGCCTGCACTTCGGGGGCTGAACCTGTCCAACGCGCAGATCGCCCAGGAGCTGAACTTGAACAAGGACGGCGTGCATGCCATGGCGGAGTGCCTGCGCGGCGGCATCGCCCAAAAAAAGAGCCGGTGACGCTGCCGGGGGTCGTGGAGTGCGGCGAAACCTACGTCGTGACCGGGCACAAGGGCCAGCCGGGCAAGGTCGCCTAAGCCGGGCGTCCGCCGCGTCGGCGGCGGCTGAAGGGCGCGCGGGGGCGCGGCACCAAAGCCACGGAGAAGCCGCCCGTTTTCGGCATGGTGCGGCGCTCCGACGAGGTGGCCGTCCTCCTGCTCGACAATGTCCAGCAGAAGACGGTCAAGCCGCTGATTTTGCAGACCGTCGCGGCGGGGACGCTGACCAACACCGGCGAGTATGCCATCTACGGCAAGCTGGCCGACTGGGGCTACGGCCACAAGACGGCCAACCACTCGAAGGGCGAGTACGCCCGCGACGAGGACGGCGACGGCTTCCACGAGGTCCACGTCAACGCCATGGAAGGACTGGGGTCCTTGCTGCGCTCGTGGCTGCGCCCGCACCGGGGCATCTCGCAGGACAAGCTGCCGCCCTACCTGGACTTCTTCGAGTTCGTCTACAACCTCAAGCGGCGCGGCAAGCGTTTTTGACGAGGGGCTGAAGCCGGAGGAATTGGCGTTGCTGGAAAGAATCGACGCCGCGCTGAAGGCCCACTCCGGGTTTCAATCCGCGCATCAGGACGCCGCCCTAGTGCGCGCAGACTCCAACCGGGGGCTGGCAGACGGCGATGAAGGGCGGTTTTGCCTACGCTACAGGCACAAGGCTGGGATGGCAGAACTCTGGGGCAACGCCGGAAACGCGTTGCGCGTGGACATGAAAAATCAATTAAGCCCACATCTTCGTTTGTGTGGATTTGGGAGTGACGGGACATTGCTCGCCGGCCTTCAAGAAGGCTTGAGTACCGGGACCCACCCTGTGCCTGGCGGCAGCCTACCCCCGCCAATACCGAACCCGCCCATCGTCGATATGCACGAAGCCGTCCTGGCGGTCGGTGTAGAACCCCACGCCGCCCTGGCGGGCCAGCGCGGCCAGCCGCCCCAAGTACTCCGGCGAGATGCCCGCCATGTGGATGTCCATCGCGTGGAAAAAGCCCTGCGGGTCGAGCATGTGCAGAGAAGCCTTCGCCCCGCCGCAGCGCTCGTTGGTGAAGCGGGTGCGGAAGCCGGAATGCA
>CAZOTR010000057.1:0-10314 GCA_964582755.1 uncultured Methylococcaceae bacterium
CCCCGGAAGGATGCGCCGGGCGTTTCGTCGCGTAGCGACGATTGCCAACCGCCCGATGTGGCGTTTACGCAAGGGCCGTTCAAGCGTCGCTACGCGACACAAAGAAGAATTTTACGCCTCCACCGGGGGATGAATCCCCCGGCTACATTCGATAAGCCGCTACGCGGCAACTCAACACAGCTTAACTTAATGGCAGTGAAGCGGGGCTTGGGAACGAGCGAAAATATGGATCTTGTCCTGGTTCCCAAGCTCTGCTTGGGAGCCGGAGTCTTGGAAGCTCTGCTTCCCGATGCCGATCCCAGCAAGCAGAGCTTGCTAGATATGCGTTCCCAAGCGGAGCTTGGGAACGAGCGAAAATATGGATCTTGGAAGCCCCATTTCCTTGCCGCACTCTACATATTAGACATAGTGGCTGTGTGGACGGAGGAGGGATGGCATCGTTTGCCGCGATGCCATCCCTTTTTTGTTAGAGCATCCCCAGCAGTTTCGACAATGGCAACACCATTTGCCCATGCCCTTCCGCCAGATAAATGCCAAACTGGGCGACCAGCGAATAGGCCACCGCAAACTGCGCCAGCGCGAAACCCGCAAAGGTGAACTGGCCGATGCTGATTACCCCGACGCCAAACTGTGCAATGCAGACGACGCCACAGCCGAACTGGCCGATGGCGATAATGCCACGCGCCACGACGGGGGTGCGGTTGAAGCGGTATTTGAAGGAGATATGGATTAACGGCAGGCCGGCGATAACGGTTTTGGATTTGTATTCATAACCCCAGCCATCCCATGACGCCCGCGCCGGGTAGGGGGCGCCGCAATGCGGGCAGGCGAACGCCTGCTCGGATATTTCATGCTTGCATTCGCGGCAGGGTTTCATTGGCCGAATCCTCTTTAAAGCTGGCTGCGGCAAAAATGCTACACTCTTCCGGCCTGCCGTCAACCCGGATAATCGCCATACCCATGCGCCTTTCCTTTGCGAGTTTCCTCAGCCGTATCATCGGGCTATGGTCTTTGCTGTTGTGCGTCGGTTGTGCGCCGGTGGTCAACCGGCCCGGCGCGGCGGTGTCCGCGCCTGTCTTGGGGCGGGCGCATTTCGTCGCCGCCGACGGGGCGGTGCTGCCGGTGCGGGCCTGGATGCCGCCAGAAGGGCCGGCCAAGGCGGTCGTCGTGGCTTTGCATGGCTTCAACGATTACAGCAATTTTTTCACGAAGCCCGGCGAATATTTGAGCCGACTAGGCATTGCCTGCTATGCCTACGACCAGCGCGGCTTCGGCAACGCGCCGGGGCGGGGTTTGTGGGCCGGAGTTGAGGCTTACGCCGACGACCTGCGGGATTTCGCCGCGCAGGCGCGCCGCCGCCATCCGGGCGTGCCGCTGTATGTGCTGGGCGAGAGCATGGGCGGGGCGGTGGCCATCGTCGCCCTGGCCTCCGCCCAGCCGCCGCCCGCCGACGGCTTGATCCTCTCTTCGCCGGCGGTGTGGGGGCGTTCCACCATGCCTTGGTATCAGCGGGTTTTGCTGGAAACCTTGGGGCACACCACGCCGTGGTTGCGCTTGACCGGCGAGGGCTTGAAGATCATGGCTTCGGACAATATCGAGATGCTGCGCGGGTTGGGGCGCGATCCTTTGGTCATTAAAGCGACGCGGGTGGACGCGATGTACGGCTTGGCCGACTTGATGGACGCGGCGCTGGCCGACGCCGGGAAGCTGGCGGCGACGACGCTGGTGCTGTATGGCGAGCGCGACCAGGTGGTGCCACGCGAGCCGGTGGAGAAGATGCTGGCGCGGATGCAAGGCCCGCAAACCCGCGCGGCTTTTTACGCGAACGGCTACCACATGCTGCTGCGCGATTTGCAGGCGGAAAAGCCTTGGCGCGACATCGCGGCGTGGATCGACCGCCACGACGCCCCGCTGCCTTCCGGCGCGGATTGGCGGGTCGAATGGGAGGGATTGTAGGGTGGCCTTCAGGCCACCCTAGCGCCCTAAAGGGCGCTCTACAGTGCGAGGCGAAGCAGCCAAATCCCGAAAATCTGGCTAGGACCACCCTAGGCGCGGTAAAATACGCGTTTTTTCATGAAACGCCTTACCGCACGGGACGCAGCTTGCGACCGCATGCGCCACGAACGCCAGACCAGACCGCCCCATGAGCAACGAATTCAACACTGACGATTTGCGCATACTCCAAATCGAAGAAGTCATCCCGCCGCGCCAAGCCCACGAAGAATTTCCCATCACCCAGCAGGCCGCCCAGACCACGCTGCAAGCGCGGCGGGACATCCACGGCATCTTGGCGGGCAGCGATGACCGCTTGCTGGCGGTCATCGGCCCATGCTCCATCCACGATCCGCAAGCGGCGGTGGACTATGCGGGGCGGTTGCTGAAATTGAAAACCGAACTCAGCCGCGATCTGGTCGTCGTCATGCGCGTTTATTTTGAAAAGCCGCGCACCACGGTGGGCTGGAAGGGGCTGATTAACGACCCGGACCTGGACGAGAGCTTCAACATCAACAAGGGGCTGCGGCTGGCGCGCAAGTTGTTGTTGGATGTCAACGACCTGGGGATGCCGGCGGCGACGGAATATCTCGACCTGATTACGCCGCAATATGTGTCCGACCTCATTAGCTGGGGGGCCATCGGGGCGCGCACCACGGAAAGCCAGGTCCACCGTGAATTGGCGTCCGGCCTGTCCTGTCCGGTGGGCTTCAAGAACGCCACCGACGGCACGATCAAGGTTGCCGTCGATGCCATCGGCGCGGCGCGCAGGCCGCACCATTTCCTGTCGGTGACCAAGGAGGGGAATTCGGCGATTTTCTCCACCCGTGGCAACGAAGACAGCCACATCATCCTGCGCGGCGGCAAGACGCCCAATTATGACGCCGTCAGCGTGGACGCCGCCGCCCGCGAGTTGGAAAAGGCCGGCCTGCCACGCACGCTCATGGTCGATTTCAGCCACGCCAACTGCCTGCGCGATTTCCAGCGGCAAATGCTGGTGGGGCGCGACGTGGCAAGCCAAATTGCCGCCGGTGACCGGCGCATCATCGGGGTGATGGTCGAAAGCCATCTCAAGCCCGGCAACCAGAAGCTGGAACACGGCAAGGCTCCGGTGTATGGCCTGAGCATCACCGACCCCTGCCTGGGTTTCGAGGACAGTGAGCAATTGTTGCGCGAACTGGCCGGGGCCGTGGAAGAGCGTCGGCAAAACCGTTATGAAGAAGACTCTATCTCCGCAAAAATCCGCAATGGTTAATCACATGCAAATTATCTTGAACGGCGAACCGCGCACGGTCGCCGAAGCGCTGAATCTGGCAAGCTTGATCGAACAACTGGGCTTTGGCGGCAAGCGCATTGCCGTGGAACTGAACCGCGACATCGTGCCGCATGGGCAATATGCGGGACATGCGTTGAAGGACGGCGACCGGGTGGAAATCGTCCATGCCATCGGCGGCGGGCAGGGGGATGAGTTAGTCATCGCTGGCCAGGCTTACCGTTCGCGTTTGTTGGTGGGCACGGGGAAGTACAAGGATTTTGAGGAAACTCGGCTGGCCATCGAGGCCAGCGGCGCGGAGATTGTCACCGTCGCCATCCGCCGCAGCAACATCGGCCAAGACCCCGGCCAGCCGAATTTGCTCGACGTGCTGCCGCCCGAGAGTTACACCATCCTGCCCAACACCGCCGGTTGTTACACGGTGGAGGACGCGGTGCGCACTTGCCGGCTGGCGCGGGAGTTGTTGAACGGCCACAAGCTGGTGAAGCTGGAAGTGCTGGGCGACCAAAAGACCTTGTTTCCCGACATCACCGCCACGTTGGAGGCGGCGAAAATCCTGGTGGCCGACGGCTTCGACGTGATGGTCTATACCAATGACGACCCGATCATCGCCAAGCGGCTGGAAGACATCGGCTGCGTCGCGGTGATGCCGTTGGCCGCGCCCATCGGTTCGGGGCTGGGCATCCGCAATCCCTACAATATTCTCACCATCATCGAGAATGCCAGCGTGCCTATCCTGGTGGACGCGGGCGTGGGCACGGCGTCGGATGCGGCCATTGCGATGGAGCTGGGCTGCCACGGCGTGTTGATGAACACCGCCATCGCCGAGGCGAAGAACCCGGTGCTGATGGCTTCGGCGATGCGCAAGGCCATCGAGGCGGGCCGCGAGGCTTTCTTGGCGGGGCGGATGCCGCGCAAGCGCTTTGCCTCGGCTTCCTCGCCTTTGGACGGGACGATTTTCTAAACAAGATGTCCGATGCGCGGCGTCAACCAGGAATCCAAGCAAGAAGCTTATGATGCCGTTGTCATTGGGGCTGGCATTGGCGGCTTGAGTGTCGCCGCCTTGCTGGCCAAGGCGGGCCAGTCGGTGCTGTTGGTGGAACGCCACGACCGGCCCGGCGGCTATGCCCACGGCTTCAAGCGGCGGCATTTCCACTTCGACTCGGGTGTGCATCTGGTCAGCGGTTGCGGGCGGGAAGGCTACCGCAACGGCAGCGTCATCCATAAGATCAGCCGGGCGGCGGGCTTCGACCCGGATGCCACTTTCTTGCCTATCACGCACTATGCCCAGGCCGTTTTCCCCGAATTCACCGTGCCTATCCGGGCCGGGGAGGATGCCTTCGTCGTCGGCCTGGGCGAACACTTCCCGGCGGAAAAGGACAATCTCCGCGCCTTGGCGCGTCTGTGCCGGGATCTGACCGAGGAGATGATGCGGGCGGAGGAATTGCTGGAGCAGAGCAAAACCGCCGCCGTTTCCCCCGCTGCCAGCCTGTCCGGTTTTTTCCGTTACCGCCGCGCCACCTTGGCCGATGCGCTGGGCGAATTCATCGGCGACCCGCGCCTGCGCAGTGTGTGCGCCGCGCTGTGGCCTTATCTGGGTCTGCCGCCTTCAAAGCTGTCTTTCCTGTATTGGGCGGCGATGATGGCGGGCTACATCTACGAGGGCGGTTATTATTGCCGGGGCGGCTTCCAGACTTACGCCAACCGCCTAGCCGCCGGCTTGACGGGACAGGGCGGCGAGTTGCTGCTAAATGCCAGTGTACGGCGGATTTGCGTGGAGCGGGGCAGGGCTTGCGGCGTGATGCTGGAAAACGGCCAGATGATCCGGGCCAAGGCGGTGGTTTCCAATGCCGACGCTAGGCAGACGGCGGAGTTGCTGATTGGCAAGGAGCATTTGCCGCTGGGCCATTGGGATAAATTGATGACGCTGACTTCCTCGCTGTCCGCCTTCGTGGCCTATGTGGCGACGGATTTGCCGCTTGAGGGACAGGTCCATGAGTCTTTTTTTTACGAAAGCCTGGACCATGAGGAAAGCTTCGCGCTGTGCAAAGCGGGGCGGTTCAATTGGTTTTCCGCCACCGTGCCTTCCCTCGCCGACGCCTCCCTCGCCCCTGATGGCCAGCATGTCATGCTGTTGACCGCCCTTTGCCCCGGCGATATTGGTGAATCCTGGCGTCAGGCCAAGCCGAGATTCCAACAGCGTTTGTTGGAACAAGCCGAGCGCCGTTTCCCCGGCCTCAACGACCATCTGCTGTTGGTCGAGGCGGGCACGCCTAGGACTTTGGAGCGTTACACCTTGAACCACCAAGGCGCCGCCTATGGTTTCGAGCCAAGCCCCGCGCAAATCGGCCCGAACCGGCCCGGCGCGCGTGGCGTCTTGCCCGGCTTGTACCAGACGGGCCATTGGACCCGTCCGGGCGGCGGGGTGGCCGGGGTCAGCATTTCGGCCTTGCTGGCCGCGCAAGCGATACTCGACATGCCCCGGCAGGAGGATTTTTGGCGGTTTTTGGGGGTGGAGGTTTAGCCGGCGGGTAGGTCGGGCGCATCTTTTCGCGCCCGACATTCTCGGCCATTGGATTGTTGGGCAACGATAAAGCCGTTGCCCAACCTACGCGACTGCTGGGGCGATTATTTTTCCCCGTTGCCTTGCTGTGCTTTATAGAGGCCGATGAAATCTTGCATGTTGAGGGTGCCGACCACGTTGAGGCCGTCGTCGAGAATCTCATATAACACGCCATCGCTGCCGCGAATGCTAAAAAACACGACGGCATCTTGGTCTGCGCCGCCGCCTTCCCGATGCGGTTCGTCACTCGGCGGGCTGACAGTATACCGGCCGACAGGCCGGACTTCCTTAAGTTCGCCATTGGCTTTGTAGAGGCGATGCTCGCCTTGGATGACCAACATAGTGTTGAGAGCCTTGTGCCGGTGCAAGACTATCTGCTGGTTCGCCGCAAACCGGAAAATGACATCAATGATTTTGTTTGGCTCGTCAATGTCGAGTATCGAGTAAAGCAGATGCTCGATGCCTTCGAGCGTGTTCCAGCGGATGTTGCGGTCGTCGAAATTATAAGTTGCCATTGGTTCGTCTCCTTTGGTTTGAAAATGAATGCCTGCCTATTTACCGCACCGGGCTTTGCCCAATTGGATCGATGCGGAAGCCTTTTTTGCAGGAGTTGTTGGCGGTGGCCGTCGGGCCTTGGGCGAGCAAATCCTTGAGCTTCGCGCCAGGCTTCAATTCGGCGGGCAAGTTGAGGTAAACCTCCGTCAGCAGGCCGTTCTTGCAATTGATCTTGGCGTGTTGGCTGGCGCCGGTCCCCAAGCCCGCGTCCAAGGCGGCGCGGAATTCTGCCAGACTGACCTGCTTGCCGATATGTCCGCCCATGAACTGGCTGATGCCGCTGTCGTTGAACTGCTGGAGCAGGGCGATGGCCTGTCCGTAGTATTGGTCGGCGCTGCCGTTTTGGCAGCTTCCGTGTTTATGCCATTCATGGCGTTCCAGGCAGGAGCCAGAATTTACGCTAGGCATCACCACGGCCAGCGCGTCGCGGACTTTGGGGCTGAGGGCGACTTTGGGATACGCGCAGAAATCACGCGGCTGGGCCTTGACCGGGCCGCAATAGCCGTAGTCCGTGCCGCAACTGGCCTTGGTGGGCCACAGGCCGTGCAAGGTGAAATGGGTGGCTTGGTAGATCTTAGGGTCGTCGATCCTGCATTCCGGTTTGTCCGGTTTGCTTTCGCAGAAGGCGGGCTGCCAATTTACCGCGAAGACGTAACTGTCGGCCTGCGCGGGAATGCCGCAAGCCCCGCCGGCGGCGCCGGGTTTGGCCCAGGCGGATTGGCAAGCAATAAGGCTTAAAGATAGCAATGCCGCCGCGAGGCGGGCTGTTTGGGTCGTTATCATGGTGTTCCTTGATGTTAAAGGGGTGCCAAGCCGCAAGGCGCTTATTCCCCGGCGGCAAATTCAACCCGCTCGTAAATCTCCGCCAACGGCAGGCGGCAGGCGATGGCGGGCAAGTCGAGGACGGCGTCCAAACCCTCCAGGCTGGCGTAAAGCCACAGCCCGCCTGCTTGGCGCTGGAAGTGTTCCACCCATGGCTTGTCCGTGGACAGCAGGACGAAATCGGCCAAGGTGTCCAGATGGCTGCGGTAGCGCAGGAATTTGTCGCCCCGGTCGAAGGCTTCGGTGCTGGGCGACAGCACTTCAAAAATGGCGGTGGGATTGAGCAAAACATCGCGGTGTGGGTCGTGAAAACGCGGTTCGCCGCACACCACGCTGGCGTCGGCATACGAAAACATTCCCGAACGCCTGTCTTGTTGGAGCGGGCCGCTGCGGATTTTCATATTAGGCGACAGTCCACGGCAGGGTTTGCCGCGCAGTTGGGCGCCCAGTATTGCCGCCAAGTTGAAACAAATCGTGCTATGTTCCAGGCTTTCCCCGGCCATGGCATAAATCTGCCCGTCCACATATTGGTAACGTTCTTCCGCCTCGCGCTCCAAGGCAAGGTATTCGTCGATGGTGTAAACCGTTTGGGTTTGTGCCAGTCCCATGGGTTATGCCTCCTAGGCAAGATAAGTTTTAAGATGTTGGCGCAGGGCGGCATCCCGCCCGCCCTGCGCCAAGGCAAGCGCCTTACTCGTCCTCTTCCTTCAACTTAAACCCGCCGGTCAACTGCTGCTGGATCTGCGGCGGCAGCGCGGCGTAGTGGCTGAGTTCGATGGAGTAATGCCCGCGCCCGCTGGTCAGGGAGTTCAATCGGGACTGGTAGTCGGCCAGCTCGGCCAGAGGCACTTTGCCGGTGACCACCATCCGGCCATGGCCCCGCGAGTCCGCGCCGGTGATCTGGCCGCGCTTGGCGGAGAGGTCGCCGGTGATGTCGCCCATCGCGGCTTCCGGGGCGATGATCTCGATATCGACGATGGGCTCCAACACGATAGGCCCGGCGGCGCGGATGGCTTCGACCACGGCTTTGCGGCCGGCGGTGACGAAAGCGATCTCCTTGCTGTCCACCGGATGGGTCTTGCCGTCGTAGACGGTGACGCGCAGATCCTCCACCGGGAAACCCGCCACGACGCCGCCGTCCAAGGCTTGTCGCACACCTTTTTCCACCGCCGGCAGGAACACGCCGGGGATCGTCCCGCCTTTCACCGCATCGACAAACTCAAAGCCCGCGCCGCGCTCCAAAGGCTCGATGCGCAAGAACACCTCGCCAAACTGCCCGGCCCCGCCGGTTTGCTTCTTGTGGCGGTAATGGCCTTCGGCGGGCTGGGTGATGGTTTCGCGGTAAGGGATTAGCGGCGGCTTGGTGTCCACTTCCAGCTTGTACTGGCTGGCCATTTTTTCCAGCTTGGCTTTCAGGTGGGCGTCGCCCAGGCCGCGGATGACGGTCTCGTTGGTGGAGGGGCGGCGCTCGATGAGGAAGGTCGGATCTTCCAGCGCCAGCTTGTCGAGGATGTCGAACAGGCGCTGCTCGTCGCCTTTGCGCTTGGTCTCCACCGCCAGCCCGGCCATCGGGTGCGGAAAGCTCAAAGGCTTGAGGTGGATGTGGTCCTCGTCGTGGGAATCGTGCAACACGCAGTCGAACTCGATTTCGTCCACTTTCGCCACCGCGCCGAGGTCGCCGGGAATCAGCGCGTCCACTTCCTCGAATTCCTTGCCTTGCAGGCTGTACAGATGGGCGGCTTTGAACGGGCGCTTGCCGTCGCCGACGAACAATTGGGCGTCCTTGCGCACCGTGCCTTGGTGGACGCGGAAGATGCCGACCTTGCCCATGTACGGGTCGGAGATGACTTTGAACACATGGGCCAGCACATGCTTGTCCGGGTCCGGCTCGGCGTGGAAGGCTTCCGCGGCCTCGCCCGGCTCGCCCCGGTAAAACGGCGGCGGGTTGCCTTCGGTTGGGTTCGGGGCCAGATTGGCGATCACATGCAGCAGCTCGCCGATGCCCGCCCCGGTCTTGGCTGAGGTGAACAGGATCGGGGCCAGCCCGGCGCGCAAGGCGCTTTCAAACGGCGAGTGGATTTCGGCGGGCTTGGGCTCCTCGCCCTCTTCCAGGTATTTCTCCAACAGCCCCATGTCCTCCTCGACCAGCCGCTCGATCAATTTGCTGTGCGCTTCGGCGACGGAGCCAAAGTCGGCGTCGCCGCTGTCATGTTCCAGCACCTCCACCACATCCTTGCCACCGTGGGCCGGCAAGTCCAGCACCAATCCCTGGAAGCGCGTGCGCAGTTCATCGACCAAGCCGGGCAGGTCGATGTTGTCGGCGTCGATCTTGTTGACGACGATCATGGTGCAGAGCTTGCGCTCCCTGGCCCAGCGGACCATGCGCTCGGTCATCAACTCGATGCCGGTCTGCGCGTTGACCACCACCAGCACGGTGTCCACCGCCGCCAAGGCGGCGATGGCCTGGCCCGCGAAGTCGGGGTAGCCCGGCGTGTCCAGCAGGCGGACGCTGGCGTCTTCATAATCGAAATGGGTGAGGGCGCTGTACAAGGAATGCCCGGCGGATTTTTCCTGCGGGTCGAAGTCGCTGACGGTGTTGCCTTTTTCGACCAGCCCCTTGTTTTTGACGGCACCGGCGGCATGCAGCAGGGCTTCCGCCAAGCTGGTCTTGCCGGCCGCGCCGTGGCCGACCAGGGCGATGGTTCTGATGGATTGTGTGGTGTGATTAGCCATGGTTTTTATGCTTTTTTCGATAAAGCCTATAGTTTAGGCGGGATGGACGGGGAAAGCGCCCCGCGCCGGGAAAAAGTTTGCCATTGCTTCCCTGGCTGAATTTTTGTATGTTGAGACTCCCCGCTGAGGGTGTCAATCCGCCGAGCGTGGCCCCCTTTTTTACCGTAGGAGCGGGCCGCGCCCGCGACAAACCGCCGGCAGGTGTGCAATGAACCGCGCCCATGGGGCGCTCCTACGAGCGTTTCGTGCCAGAACTGGAGCTTGATAGGTGATGAGGTCGGCCTCCCGGAATCATTGCCAAGCGCATCCGCATAGATGGTAAGGACGCCACCGCACCCTAAGAAATCCCCATCCGCCCTAGAGCATTGAAGACCGC
>CAZOTR010000057.1:10414-19281 GCA_964582755.1 uncultured Methylococcaceae bacterium
AGGACGCCACCGCACCCTAAGAAATCCCCATCCGCCCTAGAGCATTGAAGACCGCTTCCCCGCCAAGCCTGCTGGCTGCCGCCCTCGTTGGCGCACTGTTTTTCCAAACGCCTATCGCCCCCGCCGCCGGGATGGCTGCCGCGCAAGAAGGCGGCGATTCCAGCCGGCCGGCCAGGTTGGAACTGGGCGGAAGCCTCGATTGGCGCGGCTGGCAAGGGCTGCGTTATGAGGCTTACGCACGGCGTCCCCAAGCCTGGAAGTTGACCGATGATGAAGCGGAACCTTCGTTTCCTTCGATTTTTTTCGACCGCCTGTCGATCAAGGGGAAATTCGGCGCCCGTGTGGACCTAGACGCGGCGACCTTCGCGTCCGGCGACGGGCTGGCCCAGGTTCCCGACCAAGTGCAAGTCCGCCGTTGGCGGGTCTACACCGCCGGCGATGCCATTATGCTTATTCCATTCTCTTACACGTTCAGTGTCATCGCCGTCGCCAACAACCAATTTGTGTTGGACGACACATTTTTGGAGTTCAAGCGCATTCCCTATCTTGGCACTTTCAAGATCGGTGCGTTCATCCCGAGGATGGGGCTGGAGACATCGGGGAGCAGCCGCGAGGCGACCTTCATGGAATGGAGCAGCGCCGTCGAGGCTCTGGGGCCGCGGATCAGCATCGGCGGGCAGTTCAGCCGTCCCGTCTTCGACGGGCGGGCGACTTGGAGCGTGGGCGCGTTCACCCGCAGCCTGGGCGCGGATGTCGGCGACGCGACCAAGGATTTCGTGCGCGTCATCGGCAGGGCGACTTGGCTGCCGTTCTACGCAGCCCCGGATTCCTCTGGATCGCAACGGCTGCTCCATGTCGGCTTGAATGCCAATTTTCTGCGCTCCGGGGATGCCACGATCCATTACCAGACCCGCCCGGAAAGCCGCACGGCGCCGATTCTCGCCAACACCGGCGATGTCAACGCCAAAGACATGGGCAGCTATGGCCTGGAGGTCGCCTGGCTGGATGGCGCGTGGTCTTTGCAGGGGGAATATCTCAGCAACCATGTCACTGACGCGGTGCGGCAGAACTTCTATGGCTTCTACGCCTACGGCAGTTATTTCTTCACGGGCGAAAGCCGGCAATATGACCCGAAGCTCGGCTTTTTCACCCGCCTCAAGCCGCGCCGGGACTTCTCCTTCGACGGCAGCGGCTTTGGCGCCGTGGAGGCGGCCTTGCGCTTTTCCTATGTCGACCTCAGCGACGGCGCGGTCAAGGGCGGCATGTTGCGGTCGCTCACGGCGGGCCTCAACTGGTATCTCCACGCCAATTCCAAATTGCGCTTCAACTATGTGTTTGCCAGCGGCAACGGCGGGTCTGCCGTCGGCGATTTGAATGTCTTTGAAACCCGCTTCGAATTCGATTTTTGATGGGTCCACAGGTAGGAGCGCCCCATGGGCGCGACCAGACCCACGCCCGTACCGGGTTCGTCGCGGGCGCGGCCCGCTCTTACGCTAAATTTTGCCAGATGCGTTCTCAGTAAAAACTGTTTTTGTTTTCGCGCAGCAATCCTCTCGCCCCCTGTTTTGCCTTGCCCATGGCTTGCGGAGGTTCCAGGCGAAGCCGGGCATCCGGCCCGCATGTGCTATAAAGAGTGGTGGAATTCCTATCCTAAAATTAGGGTTTAGCCATGAAAGACCTCGCCCAGCAAGCCGCCAATATCCAGGCCCTGTCCACCAAGGTGGGCAGGCTTTTCCAAAAACGGGCGCAACTGGCCCAGGAACGCTTCACTAACCGCGTCCAGTCCGCCTATCAAGAGCAGATTGCCGGCCTCGCCGGCCAGCCGCTGTCGCCTTGGGAAATCTGGACCGACTGGGCGCGGTATTCCACCGACTTCGCGCAGCGCTCGGTGCTGTTCTGGGACACGCTGCGCCAGCGCGGCAACAACTTTGTCGAGCATGAACGCGCCGGCAAGCCGCCGGTGCTGCATTTTGACTATGAAACCGTCATGGATGCCCGCACGTTTGCCCGCCCCGTCAATTACGCCTTGTTGCGCATCGTCCCGCCTGCGGGCGTGGACATTGACCCCAAGCGCCGGCCCTATGTTGTCATCGACCCGCGCGCCGGCCATGGCCCTGGCATCGGCGGTTTCAAGGACGATTCGCAGGTGGGCGTCGCCTTGCGCGCCGGCCACCCGGTTTACTTCGTCATCTTCTTCCCGCAACCGGAACCCGGCCAGACCCTGCCGGATGTCTGCGAGGCCGAGGCGCGGTTCCTGCGCACGGTTCGGGAAATGCATCCCGACAGCCCGAAACCGGCCATCCTGGGTAATTGCCAGGGCGGCTGGGCGGCGATGATGCTGGCTTCGTCGATTCCCGGCGAGACCGGCCCGGTGGTCATCAACGGCGCGCCGATGGCGTATTGGGGAGGTGCATTCCGCGAAGGGGAGGGCGACAACCCGATGCGCTACGCCGGCGGACTGCTGGGCGGGAGTTGGCTGGCCTCGTTCGCCGCCGACCTCGGCAACGGCCTATTCGACGGCGCGTATCTGGTGGAGAACATGGAGAACCTGAACCCGGCCAACACATTCTGGGACAAGTATTACCATGTGTTCGCCAACATCGACACCGAGCCGCCGCGTTTCCTGGAATTCGAGCGCTGGTGGGGCGGCTTCTATTTGATGAACCGCGAGGAGATCGAGTGGATCGTGCAAAACCTGTTCGTCGGCGACAAGCTGTGGACCGGCGAGGTGCGGGGGAAGGGCGGCAAGGCTTTCGACCTGCGCGAGATCAAGTCCCCGATCATCCTGTTCGCCTCGATGGGCGACAACATCACGCCGCCGCAGCAGGCGTTCAACTGGGTGGCGGACGTGTATGGCTCGACCGACGAGATCAAGGCGCGCGGGCAGACCATCGTCGGCCTGTTGCACCAGGACACCGGCCATCTCGGCATCTTCGTGTCCGGCAAGGTGGCGAAAAAAGAGCATGCCCAGATCGTGTCGGTGATGAAGTCCATCGAAGCCCTGCCGCCCGGCCTTTACGGCATGAACATCGTCGAGTCGAAAAGCGATGACGGCAAGCCGCAGTACGCGGTCGAATTCGTCGAGCGCCAACTTGAGGAAATCGCTGGGCGGCTCAACCGCCTGAAACGTGCCGATGAAAAACCGTTCGAGGCGGTTGCCGAGCTTTCCGAGTTCAACCAACGCGCCTACGAGTTGTTTGCGCAGCCGCTGGTGCAGGCGTTCGCCCACGAGGCGGCGGCGAAGCTGGGCCGCGACCTGCATCCGCTGCGCTTCCAGCGCTGGGCTTGGTCGGACCAAAACCCCTGGCTGTGGTGGCTGCAAGCCAGCGCCGAGGCGGTCAAGGGGCAGCGCCAGCCGACCCGCCCCGACCAGCCTTTCCGCCAAGCGGAGAAAATGGTCTCCAGCCTGGTCAGCGCGTCGCTGGATTTTTACCGCGATATGCGCGATGCCCTCAGCGAGGCAGTCTTCTTCCACACCTACGGCAATATGTTCCTGTTGCGCCAGCCGGAGCAGACGGAGGCTGCGGCAAGCGGGCTTCCCCAGGCGCAGGACCCACGCGAACAGCCATGCGTCCGCGAGGCGCTGACCGCCATCGGCCAGGGCGGCTATCCCGAGGCGCTGGCGCGGGTCGGCGCTTTCCTCGCCCGGCGTGGCCTGGCCATCCCCTTGTCCCGCATGGACCTTAAGGAAGAGCTAATCGGGGAATACCGGGATCTCCTTCCCGACCTGCCGCGAGACCAGATGCGCCGCATCCGCGGCGAACAAGAAATCATCATCCGCTATGAGCCGGAGCGGGCCTTGGCCAGCCTGCCACGGCTGTTGCAGAACCCGGCGGACAGGGACAGGCTGTTGGCGTTCTGTGACCGTGTGCTGTCCGACCCGCGTATCAACCTGGAGGGCGTGGCAGCGGAGCAACGGGCCATGCTCAAGCGCATCGGCGAGGTTCTCGCCGTGGACAAGGAAGAAGAGATGCCTCTGTTGTCAGCCAAGGAGATAGCCGCATGACCGCCTTCACCAATGTGACCTTTGACGAGCTCACCGTCGGCCAGTCCCTCACCGTGTCGCGGATTATTTCCCGCACCGACATCGAAGCCCTGAGCTTTGTGTCCGGCGATATCGACGAGCTGTCCATCGAACAAGAATTTGGCGCGGATTACTACGCCCCGTCCATCGAATCGGTGGCGGCCGAAGCCTTCTTCTCCTACCTGCTCAACCGCCGTTTGCCCGGCCCTGGGACGACGATCCTCGCCCATGACCTCAGGTTCAAGGGGCATATCGTCATGGGCGACGAGCTGGTGGCCACGATCACCGTGCGGGAGAAACGGCCTGAGGGCCATGTGGCCGTCTTTGATTGCCGCTGCGTGAACCCGGCGGGCGAAGTGATCGCCTCCGGCTCGGCGACCGTCGCCGCGCCGGTCGA
Source organism: uncultured Methylococcaceae bacterium (assembly GCA_964582755.1). Taxonomy (GTDB): domain Bacteria; phylum Pseudomonadota; class Gammaproteobacteria; order Methylococcales; family Methylococcaceae; genus Methylumidiphilus. Next base: position 14,836 of record CAZOTR010000057.1, read on the forward strand.
GCGGATTAGCCACGCCGACCTTGCCACGCCCGAAGTCATTTTCCGGCGCACCGATGTCTTCGCCCGCCTCATCAAGACCTGCGAGGGCTTGGCCCCGGTGGCCTGCGCGGTGGTACATCCGTGCGACCAAGATTCATTGCTGGGTCCGTTGGAAGCCGCCCAGCGCAATCTCATCACGCCGGTGTTGGTCGGCCCGGAGGCCAAGATCCGCGAGGCGGCTGTGGCGGCGGGCGTGGATATTGCGCCGTACCGCATCGTGGACACCGAACACAGCCATGCCGCCGCCGAAAAAGCCGTCGCCATGGCGCGGGCCGGGGAAGTGGAGGCCTTGATGAAAGGCAGCTTGCACACCGACGAGCTGATGGCCGCCGTCGTGCCTTCGGCCACCGGGCTGCGCACCAAGCGGCGCATCAGCCATGTCTTCGTCATGGATGTTCCCAGCTATCCGCGGGTGCTGTTGGTGACCGATGCCGCGATCAACATCGCGCCAGGGCTGAAAGAAAAGGTGGATATTGTCCAGAATGCCATCGACCTCGCCCAAGTGCTGGGGATCAACGAACCCAAGGTCGCCATCTTGTCGGCGGTGGAGACGGTGAACCCGGACATTCCTTCGACCCTGGAGGCCGCCTGCCTGTGCAAGATGGCCGACCGCAAGCAGATTACCGGCGGCATACTGGACGGGCCGCTGGCCTTCGACAACGCCGTCAACGAGCAGGCGGCAAAAACCAAGAAGATTGACTCCCCGGTGGCGGGCAAGGCTGACATCCTCATCGTGCCGGATTTGGAGGCCGGCAATATGTTGGCGAAACAACTGCAATATCTGGCCGGCGCCGACGCGGCGGGCATCGTGCTGGGCGCCCGCGTGCCTATCGTGCTGACCAGCCGGGCGGACACTGTGCGCACCCGGCTTGCCTCCACCGCAGTCATGGCCTTGGTGGCCCATGCCAAGCGCCGGGCCGCGCCCGGCCAAAACCTGTAGGGAGTTCCCATGTCAGACGTCATCGCAGTCCTCAACGCCGGCTCCTCCAGCATCAAGTTCTCGCTGTTTACCGTCCGCGACCATGAAGAAACGCTGCTTGTCCGCGGCCAGGCCGAAGGCATCCACACCGCCCCCCGCTTTGTCGCCAAGGACGGCGCGGGCGCGGTCTTGGCCGAAAAATCCTGGCCCGAAGGCACGAAGTTAGGCCATGAAGGAGCGCTAGACCATTTGCTGGCCTATGTCCGCTCGGAATTCGCAGGCCACCGCCTGCTGGGCGTCGGCCACCGCGTGGTGCATGGCGGCTTGGCGTATACCCAGCCAGTGCGCTTGGCGCCGCAGGTGTTGGACACGTTGGAGAAGCTGGTCCCGCTGGTTCCCTTGCACCAGCCGCACAACCTCGCGCCAATCCGCCTGTTGCTGGAGCGCCGTCCCGAGCTTCCGCAAGTCGCCTGTTTCGACACCTCCTTTCACCGCACGAACCCGCAAATCGCCCAGATCTTCGCGCTGCCGCTGGAATACGCGGAGGCGGGCGTGATCCGTTATGGCTTCCACGGCCTGTCTTATGAATACATCGCCTCGGCGCTGCCGCAGTTCGACGCGGGCGCGGCGGCGGGCAAAACGGTCGTGTTGCACTTGGGCAATGGCGCGAGCCTATGCGCGATGGAGAACAGCCGGAGTGTGGCCTGCACGATGGGATTCAGCAGCCTGGAAGGCTTGGCCATGGGGACGCGCTGCGGCGCGCTCGATCCTGGCGTCATCCTTTATTTGCTGGATAACCGTGGCATGGATCTACATGCCATCGAGAAGCTGCTGTACAGCCAGTCGGGTTTGCTCGGCGTGTCCGGCCTGTCCAGCGACATGCGCACCTTGCTGGCCAGCGAAGAACCTAGGGCCAAGCTGGCCGTCGAGCTGTTCCTGTACCGCATCCGGCGCGAACTCGGCTCGTTCGCCGCCGCGCTGGGGGGCGTCGATGCGTTGGTGTTCACCGGCGGCATCGGCGAAAACGCCGCCGTGATCCGCGAGCGCGTCTGCCGCGACGCGGCGTGGCTGGGGGTGGAACTTGACGCCGAGGCGAATAAGCAAGGCGGGCCGCGCATCAGCGCCCAAGGTTCGCGGGTGCGGGCATGGCGGATACCGACCAACGAAGAATTGATGATCGCCCGTCACACGCGGCGCGTGATCGGCCAGGAGGGACAAGCATGAACAATGGCACTCTGGGTCCGGTGCTCAAAGGTAAGAAGGCGCTGGTGGTTGGCGTCGCCAACGAACACTCCATCGCCTATGGCTGCGCGAAAGCCTTCCGCGAATGCGGGGCCGAGCTGGCGCTGACCTATCTCAACGAAAAGGCCAAGCCCCATGTCGAACCGCTGGCGCAGGCGCTGGACGCGCCAATCTTCCTGCCGCTCGATGTCGCCAAGCCGGGCGAGTTGGAAGCGGTGTTTGCGCACATCGAAAAACACTGGGGCCGGCTCGACATTCTAGTCCACGCCATCGCCTTCGCGCCCAAGGAAGACCTGCAAGGCGGGCTGCTCAACTGCTCCGCCGCAGGCTTCGCGCTGGCGATGGACATCTCTTGCCATTCCTTCATCCGCATGGCGAAGCTCGCCAGCCCGTTGATGAAAGACGGCGGGGCGCTGTTCACGATGAGTTTTCAGGGCGCACAGAAGGTCGTGCGCAACTATGAAGTCATGGGGCCGGTGAAAGCCGCCTTGGAAGCCTCCTGCCGCTACCTGGCCTATGAACTCGGGCCGCAGAAGATCCGCGTCCATGCGGTCTCGCCGGGGCCGCTGAAGACGCGGGCCTCCTCGGGGCTGAAGGACTTCGGCGAGTTGTTGGACGAGGCCGCGGCCCGCGCGCCCCTAGGCGAGCTTGCGGGCATCATGGATGTGGGCTATGCCTGCGCCTATCTGGCGTCCCCCTTTGCCCGCCGCCTCACCGGCGAGACCCTGTATGTGGACAGCGGTGTGAATATCATGTCCTGATAGCCTATTCACAGGGGCATTCACACGGCAATTGAGAAATTCTTCGTGGCCCTCGGCGAAGCAGAAGGCTGGATGGCGCGTCGTGTTGCCGGGACAAGCGTTAGGGATAGGGCGGAAAACGCAAAAATCCGGCCCGCCGCCGCGCCGTCGCGGTACAATTCGCGCTTTCCTTCCGAACACGACAACGAGGCAAGCAGTGACCCATCCGGCCCACACACACGAGGAAACCCAACAACTGGCGCGGCTTGAAAGCTTGGTCGCCGACATTCTCGCCGAGGCGAAGCGGCAAGGGGCCAGCGCGGCGGAGGCGGGCTTGAGCGTGGACCAGGGGCTTTCCGTCAATGTGCGCCTGGGCGAGGTGGAGACTATCGAACACCACCGCAGCCAGGGCCTGGGCGTGACCGTCTATTTCGGCCAGCGCAAAGGCTCGGCCAGCAGCACGGATCTTAGCACCCAGGCCATCCAAGAAACCGTCGCCGCCGCCTGCCGCATCGCCCAACACGCGGCGGCGGACGAATACGCCGGGCTGCCCGAGGCCGAACTCCTGGCCACGGAGTTTCCCGACTTGGACCTTTACCATCCCTGGGGCTTGCCGGTCGAGGAGGCCATCCAATTGGCGAAAGTCTGCGAGGACGCGGCGCGGGCTTACCATCCGGCCATCTCCAATTCCGAGGGCGCAAATCTCGACACTTACCAAGGCTTGCGCGTGTCCGGCAATAGTTTAGGCTTCCTGCACGGGTATCCGTCTAGCCGCCACAGCCTGGGGTGTTCGGTGATCGGCGGGCGGGACGACAACATGCAGCGCGACGACTGGTGGACGGTGGCCCGCGACGCCGCCGATTTGGAGTCCGCCGAGGCGGTGGGCCGCAAAGCCGCCGAGCGCACGGTGCGGCGGCTGGACGCGCAAACTTTGAGCACGCGGCAATGCCCGGTGGTGTTCGCCGCCGACGTGGCCGGCGGGCTGGTCGGGCATTTCATCGGCGCGATCCGCGGCGGCAGCCTCTACCGCAAATCCAGCTTCCTGCTCGACCATTTGGGCAAGCCGGTCTTCCCCGCGTTCATCCGCATCCACGAACAGCCGCATTTGCGCAAGGGCTTGGGCAGCGCGCCTTACGATGGCGAGGGCGTCGCCACCCGCGCCCATGACATCGTCAGGGACGGCATCCTGGAATCGTATGTGTTGGGCACTTACTCGGCCCGCAAGCTGGGCATGAAAACCACCGGCAATGCCGGCGGCGTCCACAACTTGACCGTCGATCCGGGTGATTTGGATTTGCCAGGGTTGCTGCAAAAGATGGGGACTGGCCTGCTGGTGACGGAGTTGATGGGGCAGGGAGTGAACATCCTCACCGGCGATTATTCACGCGGCGCGGCGGGGTTCTGGGTGGAAAACGGCGAGATTCAATATCCGGTGGAGGAAATCACCATCGCCTCGAACCTCAAGGACGTGTACCGCAATATCGTGGCAGTGGGCAAGGACGTGGA
>CAZOTR010000057.1:19381-22204 GCA_964582755.1 uncultured Methylococcaceae bacterium
GCGAGGCTGGCGATCTTGCCGTCGAACTCGCCGATGATTTCCCGCATCGCCTCGCGGGCGTTGTCCAAGTCGTTTTCTGCCTTGATTTCGTTGGCCCGCGCCTGGTCGAAGCCGGCCTGGGCCGCGTCCACGTCGGTGATGGCGATCAGGCCAACCTCGAAGCGGGCCTTGGCCTGCTCCAGTTGCCGCTCGATGGACTGCCGTTCCATGTGGGCGAATTCCAGCGAGTCTTGGGCGAACAAGATGTTGTAATAGGCGGTGGCGGTGTTCAGGATCAAACTCTGTTGCGCCGCCTCGTAATTGGCCTCCGCCGCCGCCACTTGGTTGTCCGCCTGGCTTAGTTGCACCCAAAGCTCGTGGTGGTAAATCGGCTGGGACAGCCTGAGCGTCGGCGCGCTGTTCCAAAAATTCACAAAGGCGCCGCCGGCGAGTTGGCTTTGGGTGGCATTGCCCGATTTCGTCGTCACATAATTCCGGTTCAGGCCGGCGGAGACTGACAGGGTGGGTAGCAGTTGGGCGATACTCTGCGGCTTGCTTTCCAGCGCGGCGTTGCGGGTGGCTTCCGCCTGCCGGATGACCGGACTGCGTTGCAAAGCCTGTTCGTAGGTGGTGAGGAGATCCTGGGCGAAAGCCTGGGGCGCGGCCAAGGCTAGAAGAATGGAGATTGCGAGTTTTCTCATTAAGCGTTTCCGTCGGATGGCGGTGCGGCGGCCGGCGTCGCTTGGCTAACACCGACCCGCCGGTTGTTTCCTGTCTTAGGTCAATGACGGCGATTGTACCTTATCCCTCTGCCGATTCAGGTGTACTGGACGCGCACCCGCTCCGGCCCGATGTGCTTGCGCAGGCGGTTGAGCAGCTCCTCGCCGGGGTGGATGCGCCAGGTTTCGCCGAGTTGCAGCAAGGACTTGGCGCCTTGCCCCCGGTAGTCGATCAGGATCGGACAACTGCCGCCTTGGAAAGGTTTCAACAACTCCGCCAATTCGTCCGCCAAAGCGGAATGGGAGCGGGCCGCGTCCGCTTCTTCCGGCGTCCATTCGATGAGCAGATGCTTGGAGAAGCGGGTGCGGGCTTGCGCGAGGGTGTACAGCTTTTCGGCGGTGAGGCGCATCACGCCGGCGAAGTCGTCCATCCCCAGGCTGCCCTCGACCACTAGCAAGGTATCCTTGGCCAGGGAATCGCGGTATTGCTCGTAGATTTCCGAAAACACCGCGACTTCCAGCCGTCCGGTGCGGTCGTCCAGGGTGATAAAGCCCATGCGCTTGCCGTTTTTGTTCTGCTTGGTGCGCAAATCGACCACCAACCCCGCCGCCACCGCCCGGACTTCGTTGCGTCGGCCGTAACCACCCCCGCCGCTGCCGTCGTTTTCACTGAGCTTGGATAGCCGGCCGGTGATGAAATGCGCCAACTCGGCTTCATACTGGATGGTCGGATGGCCGGTGAGATAAAGCCCCAAGGTGGCTTTTTCCAGCGCCAGCCGCTGGCTTTCCGGCCACGGCTCGGCGGTTTCGCGGGGTGCCTGCGCCTGCGGCGACTGCGCGGGGTCGTCCAGCAGGCCGAACAAATCGTCCTGGCCGGTGGCTTCCATCACGCCGTGCTGCTCGGCGGCTTTCAGCGCGTCCGGCAGGTCGGCGATATGTTGGGCGCGGTTGCGGTTGAACGAATCCAATGCCCCGGCGTGGATCAACGCCTCCAACACCCGGCGGTTGGCTTTGCGCAGATCGACGCGCTTGCACAGGTCGAACAAATCCTTGAACGGCCCGTGGTTGCCGCGTTCGGCGAGGACGTCGTCGATGGCGTTCTGGCCCACGCCCTTGAGCGCGCCCAGCCCGTAAACAATCACGCCACCCTCGCGCACGGTGAAGCGAAATTCGGACTGGTTGATATCGGGCGGGGCCAAGCTCAGTTTCATCTCCCGGCATTCCTCGATCAACACCACCACTTTGTCGGTGTTGTCCATATCCGCCGACAACACCGCCGCCATGAATTCGGAGGGGTAATGTTGTTTCAGCCAAGCAGTTTGGTAGGAGACTAAGGCATAGGCGGCGGAATGGCTTTTGTTGAAACCATATTCCGCGAATTTCTCCATTAAATCGAATATATACGTCGCCGTGGCTTCCTCCACGCCTAGGCTGGTCGCGCCGTTGACGAAGATTTCCCGTTGCTTGGCCATTTCCTCGGGCTTCTTCTTACCCATGGCTCGGCGCAACAAATCCGCCCCCCCCAAACTATACCCCGCCAATACCTGGGCAATCTGCATCACCTGTTCCTGGTAAACAATAACCCCATAAGTGGGTTTGAGTATTCCTTCCAAGCTGGGATGCGGATAATCTACCTTGGCCTTGCCGTGCTTGCGGTTGACGAAATCGTCCACCATGCCGGACTGCAAAGGGCCGGGGCGGAACAGCGCGACCAGCGCGATGATGTCCTCGAAGCAGTCCGGCAACAGCCGTCCGATCAACTCCTTCATGCCCCGCGATTCCAACTGGAACACCGCCGTCGTCGCCTTGCGCTTGAGCAGGGCATAGGTCGCCGGGTCGTTGCGGGGGATGAAGTCGATGTTCATCGGCGGCTGGCCTTCGGCTTTGCGCCGCCGGTTGATGGTCTCCACCGCCCAGTCGATGATCGTCAAGGTGCGCAGGCCCAGAAAGTCGAACTTCACCAGGCCCACCGCCTCCACGTCGTCCTTGTCGAACTGCGTCACCAAATTGGCCCCGCCTTGCTCGCAATACAGCGGCGCGAAGTCGATCAACTTGGACGGCGCGATGACCACGCCGCCGGCATGTTTGCCGGCGTTGCGGGTGATGCCTTCCAGCGACTGCCCCA
>CAZOTR010000058.1:0-16849 GCA_964582755.1 uncultured Methylococcaceae bacterium
ACAGCACCGAAGAAACCCGCATCATCATGCGCCAGCCCAGTTCCAAAATCAGCGAATTGCTGGGCTATGTGGACGAGCCGGAATTGATCCACCGGGATAATTTGGTGTTGTCGGGTTGAATGTCCACTGCCGCTAAGTGAGGGAAAATTCTCCAGCGGCGCACCGTTTTGTAGTCCCGGCTTTAGCCGGTTGTTGGGGGGCTTTCCCGCCTAAAGGCGGGACTGCAAACGCTCGGCCATTGGCTGAACGCCGCCTCGCCAGGCTCTGCGTTTCCTTCCGCGTGGCCGGGCTGGCAATAGTCAATCGGGAAAAACGCCTGTGGACAAATACCTGTCCCCCCGGTCGCAAATAATCACCACAATCACCGCGTTCCCGACTTCCTGCGACAAACGTAAAGCCGCCGCCACCGCCCCGCCGGAAGAGACGCCGGCGAATATCCCCTCCCGCGAAGCCAGCAAGCGGGTGGTTTCCTCGGCGGTTTGCTGGTCCATGTCCATGATGCGGTCCACGCGGGAAGCATCATAAATTTTCGGCAGATATTCCTCGGGCCAGCGGCGGATGCCGGGGATCTTCGATTCGCCTTCGGGTTGCACGCCGACAATTTGCACCGCAGGATTTTGCTCCTTCAAAAACCGCGACGTGCCCATGATCGTGCCGGTGGTGCCCATGGAACTGACGAAATGGGTGACCGCGCCTTGGGTATCGCGCCAGATTTCCGGGCCGGTGCCTTGGTAGTGGGCCAGCGGGTTGTCGGGGTTGGCGAACTGGTCCAGCACCTTGCCTTCGCCCCTCGCCTCCATGGCGCGGGCCAAGTCTATCGCCGCCTCCATGCTGCCCTTGGCCGGGGTCAGGATGATTTCCGCGCCGTAGGCTTTCATGCTGGCGCGGCGCTCCATGCTCATGTTGTCCGGCATTATCAAGGTCATTTTATAGCCCTTGATCGCCGCCGCCATCGCCAGGGCGATGCCGGTGTTGCCGCTGGTGGCCTCGATCAAACGGTCCCCAGGGCTGATGTCGCCGCGCGCCTCGGCTTGCTGGATCATGCTCAGGGCCGGGCGGTCTTTGACCGAGCCGGCGGGATTGTTGCCTTCCAACTTGGCGAGGATGACGTTGGAGGTTTCTCCCGGCAGGCGTTGCAGGCGGACTAGAGGCGTGTTGCCGACGAAAGATTCGATGGTGGGATAGTTCATAAGGCGGTTCGGCGGGTTCGTGGGGCTTGATGGGATTATACGACCGCCGGGGATGTTCTTGGGCGATTTTGCGGGAATGGTCCGTCCATCAAGCGCAGGCAAGCCGCCCGCGACGGCGGAGGCTGCGGCCTCCGCCAACGGTGCCTAGGCGCTCAAGGCTTTGGAAGTCTTGGGATTGCGGAACACCAAGGGCTTGGCGTCGGCGGATTCGGCGTCTTGGCGGGCCGAGAAAATCGCGTCGTAGACTTTTTGATGGTCGGGGGAGAGGCTGCAAGCCGGGTCGGTGTTGTGCATGTCGCCGGTGAGCAAATAAGCCTGGCAGTGGCAGCCGCCGAAATCCTTGGCCTTCTCCGGGCAGGAGCGGCAGGGTTCCTTCATCCACTCGAAGCCCCGGAAATAGTTGAAGGCTTTGGACTCATGCCAGATCTCGCGGATGCTGAAATCTTTGACATTGGGCAGGTCCAGCCCCGGCAGCTCGCGGGCGGAATGGCAGGGCAGGGCGAGGCCGTCCGGGGCGATGGTGAGGAAGGTCGTCCCCCAGCCGTTCATGCAGGCTTTCGGGCGGTCTTCGTAAAAATCCGGCACGACATAGTAAATCTTCATCTTGCCGGCGTGGTTTTCCCGGTAGTCCTTGGCGATGGCCTCGGCCTCCTCGAACTGCTCTTTGGTCGGCAGCAACTGGTCGCGGTTGAGGTGCGCCCAGCCGTAGTACTGGGTGTTGGCCAGTTCCAGATAGTCCGCGCCCAGCTCCGTCGCCATTTCCAGGATTTGCCGCATCTGGTGGATGTTCTTGCGGTGGATCACCACGCACAACACCATCGGGTAGCCGTGTTTTTTGACCAGCCTTGCGACTTCCTTCTTATGCTCAAAGGATTCGGTGCCGGCCAGTTCGTCGTTGAGGGTTTTTTCCGGCGACTGGATGCTGACCTGGATGTGGTCCAGGCCGGCTGCCTTGAGTTCGGCGATCTTGGCCTCGGTCAGTCCGTAGCCGGAGGTGATGAGATTGCTGAAATAGCCGAGTTCGCGGGCGTGTTTGACTAGCGCGGGCAAATCTTGCCGCGTCAGCGGCTCGCCGCCGGAAAAGCCGAGTTGCACCGCGCCCATCGCCCGCGCTTCGGTCAGCACCCGCAGCCAATCGTCCGTGGACAACTCGCTTTTGATGTTGGCGAAGTCGATGGGGTTGGCGCAGTAAGGGCATTGCAGCGGGCAGGAGTAAGTCAGTTCCGCCAGCAGCCAGCGCGGGGGGGTGATGTTATTGATCATTGATCCAGTTGTTTCCTAGCGCCACTTCCAGGAAGCCGAAAATGTCGTTTTGCAAGCCGGTTTGCCCGAACTTTTGCTCAAGCTCTACGACTATTTTTTCGGCATTGTGTTCGCCGTCGCACAGCTTGAGGATCTCGGCGGAAGGGAGGTTGAGCTCGACCATGCCTTCCGGGTAGAGGATGACATATTTTTGCTGCGCCTCCTCCCATTGCAGCCGGTGCAGCGGGGAGAAGGCGAGGGTTTTCGTCGGATCCAGGCTCATTTCATTGGCCCACGTTGAAATAAGGCGGCTTGTTGTCGATGTAAGCCAGCCACATGGCGTCCAGCATGGTCCACAGGATGTCCAGCTTGAACTGGAGGATTTCCAGGGCGCGTTCTTGCTGTTGCCGGGTCTTGAAATGTTCTAGGGTGATGGCGAGGCCGTGTTCGACGTCGCGGCTGGCTTGGCTGACGCGCTTGCGGAAATAGGCCAAGCCTTCCTGCTCGATCCACGGATATTGGTCGGGCCAGCCGGTCAGGCGCTGCTTGTGGATGGTTGGCGCGAACATTTCGGTCAAAGACGAGCAAGCGCCTTCTTCCCAAGGCGCGTGGCGGGCAAAGTTGACATAGGCATCCACGGCGAATTTCACGCCGGGCAGGACGCGGTTTAGCGACCACAGATCTTCGCGGGCTATGCCGACCGCCTCGCCCAGGCGCGTCCAGGCTTCGATGCCGCCGGCATCCTCGCCGAAGCCGTCATGGTCGTGGATGCGCTGTATCCACAGTCGGCGGGTGTCGCGGTCGGGGCAGTTGGCCATGATGTTGGCATCCTTGACCGGGATCTTGATCTGGTAATAAAAGCGGTTCGCCACCCAGCCCTGGATCTGTTCCTTGTTGAGCTCGCCCTTGGCCATGAGCAAATGGTAGGGGTGTTGGATGTGGTAGAACTTTTCCTTGGCTCTCAACTGCGCTTCAAACTCTTCCGGGCTCCAGGCTTGTGCTTCGCTAGTCATGCTCTGTGTTCTCTAAAGGTTGATTTCCAGGCCGTCGAAGGAGACTTCGATGCCGGCCTCGTCCAGCGTTTTCCGCTCCGGCGAATCATCGTCCAAAATCGGATTGGTGTTGTTGATGTGGATCAAGATTTTCCGCTTCTCGCCGATGCTGCCCAGCACATCAATCATGCCGCCCTCGCCGGACTGGGGCAAATGGCCCATGTCCAGGGCGAGCTTGTCGCAGATGCCGGCGCGGGCCATCTCGTCGTGCTGCCAGAACGTGCCGTCCACCAGGACGCAATCGGCATCCAGCATAGCCTCGTAGACATGCGGTTCGATCTCGCCCAGGCCGGGGGCGTAATACAGCTTCTTGCCCGTCGAGATTTGCTCGATGAGGACGCCGATGTTGTCGCCCGGATGCGGGTCGTGGCGGTGGGGCGAATAGGGCGGCGCCTTGCTTTTCAAGGCATGGGTGTGAAAGCGCAAGTCGTCGATCAACGGGATCGTAAAGCCGCCGCCGTCCAGCGGGACGGGATGGTGGTTGACCTTGCAGTAATGCTCCAGCATGTGGAACAGCGGGAAGCCGGTGGAAAGATCTTGCTTGACCGGTTCGCTGCAATAGATTTCCAGCGGGACGGTGGATTCGCGCAGCATCAACAGGCCGGTGGTGTGGTCGATCTGGCTGTCGATGAGCAGGATGGCCTTGATTCCGCTGTCGCGGATGCCTCGCTTGGGGTGGCTGTCCGGGAAGGCTTCCAGTTGCGAGCGGATGTCCGGCGAGGCGTTGAACAACAGCCAGTTCTCGCCGTCGCTGCTGACCGCGATGGAGGATTGCGTGCGCGGCTTGGCGTTCATCGCGCCTGCGCGGACGCGCTTGCAATTGTGGCAATTGCAGTTCCATTGCGGGAAGCCGCCGCCCGCGCCAGCGCCTAAAACTCTGATTTTCATCGGGATGCTTTTGAAGGTGTAAGGTGGTGCGGAATGTCTGTGGGGCGGGCTTGGCCCGCCCGCGCGGCCTGAAGGCCGCCCTACCGGCCCCGCAACGAAAAACGGGGCCACACTGATGTGTGAACCCCGTTTCCCAAACCAACCCCGAAATTAACGGTTGTAGATGTACATCGTTACTTCGAAGCCGAAACGCAGATCGGTATAGCTCGGTGTTTCCCATTTCATGTCGTCTACCTCCAGAAGTGGTTGTTGGGAGTTGGTCGCCTGTGACAGCTCGGGCGAAAGTATACGTTGGGCCATGGAGCAACGCAACAGGGGCTTGGATTGCAACCCAATCGCGCTTTTGGTGACTTCGGGCAATTGGACAACCGGGCTTGAAAAATGTTGCAGGCAAGTTGTAACGGGTCGGGTTGTTGGCTGCGGCAAAGTTTGTTACACTGCAAACCTGTCCAATTTACTGTACAGGTAACGCTATGGATGCCATCAGCTACACCGAAGCCCGCAATTCCTTGGCGGCGATTTTAGACCGCGTGACCGAAAACCATGAGCCGCTGATTATCACCCGGCGGCAGGGCAAGGCGGCGGTTTTGATAGCCTTGGACGACTACAACGCTTGGCAGGAAACCGAATATCTGACCCGTTCGGCGGAAAATGCGGCGGACTTGTTGCAGGCCGTCGAGGACATCAAGGCGCGGCGAAATTTGCTTAGGCAACCATTGCTTGAGCCATGATCTGTTTTCGCCAACGCGCCTGGGAGGACTATTTGCTGTGGCAACAGACGGACAAGGCGATTCTCAAGCGGATCAACCTGCTCATCCAAGACATCGAGCGCAGTCCTTTTGAAGGGCTGGGCAAGCCCGAGCCGCTCAAACATCAATTCAGCGGCTTTTGGTCCAGACGCATCAACGACGAGCATCGCTTGGTTTATACCTTCCTCGACGAGGAAGCCGTGATTATCCAGTGCCGCTACCACTATTAAAGCCAACACAGGCTTCCACTGGCCCCCGCTCCAATCCAACCATTTCTAAAGGTAATTCAACGTGCTACACGAAGCAATCAACTGGCTGGTTTCCACTATCGGCTCCATGGGCTACACCGGCATTTTCCTGCTGATGGCGATGGAAAGCTCGGTCTTTCCCATTCCCAGCGAGGTCGTCATGCCGCCGGCCGGCTATTTGGCGCAGCAAGGCAAGATGGACATGGCGCTGGTGATCTTGAGTGGCACGATGGGCAGCCTGGTCGGCGCCTATGCCAATTATTTCGCCGCCCGCTTCCTGGGCCGTCCATTGCTGTTGAAGTACGGCAAATATGTGTGGATTACCGAGGAGCATTTCGACCGCGTGGAAAAGTACTTCAAAGACCACGGTGAAATCTCCACCTTCATTGGCCGCTTGTTGCCGGTGGTGCGCCATCTGATTTCCCTGCCGGCAGGACTAGCCGGGATGAACCATGTCAAGTTCACGCTTTACACCTTGTTTGGCGCAGCGATCTGGGTGTCCGTGCTGGCCTGGATCGGTTATTTCATCGGCGAGAACCAGGAGTTGATCCTGCGTTACTCCCACCAAGCCGTGCTGGGCGTGGTTGCCTTCAGCGCCATGCTGGCGACCGTCTATGTCTGGCTGCACAGGCGCAAGCTGGCGCGGGCCGTCGCGGGCGGGGAATAAGCATGATCCTCGCGCCGTTTTCCATCAGCCGCCTGCCGCGCATCCTGTTTGGCGCGGGGCAAATTGGGCAAATCCCCACATTGGCCCGGCAATACGGAACCAAAGCCTTGCTGGTCACTGGCGAACGCTCATTCCGGCAATCGCCGCGCTGGGATGTTCTAGTCCGTGGGCTGGCCGAAGCAGGCGTCAGCTTCGAGGCGATGACGGTCAGCGGCGAACCCTCGCCGGCCGTGGTGGACGCGGCCGTCGCGCGGTTTTTCGGGCAGGGAATCGAAGCCGTCGTCGGCATCGGCGGCGGCAGCGTGCTGGATGCCGCCAAGGCCATCGCCGGGCTGTTGCCGCACGGGAATTCGGTCATGGATCATCTGGAAGGGGTGGGGCGGGACATCCCCTACAATGGGCTGTCGGTTCCTTTCATCGCCGCGCCGACCACCGCCGGGGCGGGCAGCGAGGCCACCAAGAATTCGGTGTTGAGCATCCGAGGCGAGTTCAAGAAATCCTTCCGCCACGAGTGCCTAGTCGCCGAATACGCCGTGGTTGATCCCGAGCTATTGTCCACCTGCCCGCAGGATTTGATCGCGGCGGACGGCATGGACGCCTTCACCCAGTTGCTGGAATCCTTCGTGTCCGCCAAGGCCAACCCGTTCACCGACGCCTTGGCGAAGAACGGGATGGAGGCTTTCCGCGACGGCTTCTTTGACGCCTGGCGCGGCGGCGACAGCGTGCAAGCCCAGGCCGGCCGTGCGGCCATGGCCTATGCCGCGCTGCTGTCCGGCATCACCTTGGCGCAGGCGGGCTTGGGTTCGGTGCATGGCCTGGCCGCGCCGCTGGGGGCGTTTTATCCCATTCCCCATGGCCTAGCCTGCGGAACCTTGCTGGCCGAGGCCGCCGCCATCAATCTCCGCGCCTTGCGGGAGCGCAGCCCGGACCACCCGGCTTTGGGCAAATACGCCCAGGCCGGCGAAATCCTCTGCGGCCGCCGCTTCGCCAGCGGCGAAGAAGCCTGCGCCGGGTTGCTGGGCTTGCTGCGCGAATGGACCGCCACGCTGGGGCTGAAACGGCTGGGGGCGTTTGGCGTGGAACCCGCCCATGTGGACAGGATTGTCGCCAACGCCCGTGGCAACAGCATGTTGACCAATCCCATCCTCCTTACCGACGGGGAAATCGCCGAACTCGTCCGGTCGCGTGTGTAAGCTTCAAAATCCGCACAGTCGCGGTGCATCCCTTTCCTGCCGCACTTGAAAAGGGCATACAAGCTTGGCGGGTCTGGCGTGAATCCTTGTGATTCAAGGGAATGAAGCGTTGGCACGGCTTCTGCCATAAGTCTCTGCGAACAGATCACACAGTCACCGCTACTAGAGGACAGCGCTAATGAAATTTGTCACCGCAATTCTTAAACCATTCAAATTGGACGATGTCCGCGAGGCATTGTCCGAACTGGGGGTGTCCGGCATCACCGTCACCGAGGTCAAGGGCTTTGGCCGCCAAAAGGGCCACACCGAGCTGTACCGGGGCGCGGAATATGTCGTGGATTTTTTGCCAAAAGTGAAACTGGAGGTTGCCGTCACCAACGAGCAACTGGATGCCGTGATCGACGCCATCGTCAAGAAAGCCAACACGGGGAAAATCGGCGACGGCAAGATTTTCGTTTTTAACCTGGAGCAGGTTGTCCGCATCCGCACCGGCGAGACCGGCGTGGAAGCGCTATAAGCAGGAGCCGGGCATGAAATCACTATTCGGTTTTTTTCTATTGGCCGCTTTCAGCGGTTTGGCGCTGGCGGACGCCCCCGTCCCCGACAAGGGCGACACGGCGTGGATGCTCACTTCGACCGCGCTCGTGCTGCTGATGTCGGTGCCGGCGTTGGCGCTGTTTTACGGCGGCATGGTGCGTTCCAAGAACATGCTTTCGGTGTTGATGCAGGTGTTCGTCACCTTCTCGCTGATTACCGTGCTGTGGTGCGTTTACGGCTACAGCTTGGCGTTCACCGAGGGTAATTCCATCATCGGCGGTTTCGGCCGCTTGTTTCTGAACGGCACCTTTGACGCTTCCACCGGGGCGTTCTCCATGGGCGCGACGTTCAGCAAAGGCACGCCCATGTATGAACTGGTGTTCGTCGCCTTCCAGGCGACCTTCGCCGCGATCACCTGCTGCCTGATCCTGGGCGCGTTTGTCGAGCGCATCAAATTCTCGGCCCTGCTGCTGTTCATGGTGATCTGGTTCACGTTCAGCTATCTGCCCATCGCGCACATGGTGTGGTTCTGGGCCGGCCCTGACGCCTACACCGCCGCCGACGTGGTCGACAAGACCAACGCCACCGCCGGCCTTATCTGGCAATGGGGTGCGCTCGACTTCGCCGGCGGCACCGTCGTGCATATCAACGCCGGCGTCGCGGGCTTGGTCGGCGCCTACGTGATTGGCAACCGCATCGGCTACGGCAAGGATTCGATGGCCCCGCACAGCCTGACGATGACGATGATCGGCGCGTCGATGCTGTGGTTCGGCTGGTTTGGTTTCAACGCCGGCTCGGCGCTGGAAGCCAACGGCTCGGCCTCGCTTGCCTTCATGAACACCTTCCTGGCCACCGCCTGCGCGGTGCTGTCCTGGACCTTCGCCGAGTGGATACTCAAGGACAAACCCTCGATGCTGGGCGCCGCCTCGGGCGCGGTCGCGGGCTTGGTTGCCATCACGCCGGCCGCCGGCAATGTCGGCATCCCCGGCGCGTTCTTCATCGGCACCGTCGCCGGACTAATCTGCCTGTGGGGCGTCACCGGGCTGAAACGGATGCTGAAGGTGGACGACTCGCTGGATGTGTTCGGCGTCCATGCCGTCGGCGGCATCACCGGCGCGTTGCTCACCGGCATCTTCAACTCGCCTTCGCTGGGCGGGCCAGGGTTCTACAACAACTGGTTCGAGATGAAGCCGGGCTATGAGTCGATGCTAGGCCAGTTCATCACCCAGGCCAAGGCAGTCGGCCTGACGGTGGTGTGGACCGCCGTGGTCGCGTTCATCGCCTTCAAGATCGTCGATATGCTGATTGGCCTGCGCGTCACCGAAGAGGCCGAGCGCGAGGGCTTGGACATCCGCGAGCATGGCGAGACGGCTTACCGCTTGTAAGCGTGTCCTGCCGGGAAATGGAAAAACGGGCGCTGCGGCGCCCGTTTTGTTTTATGGCAAGGATGGAGCGACAGCCCGACTTGCGGTATTTTTACGGCACCACGCCACCCGGAGAATCCCATGCCTTACTTGAAAATCCAGACTAACCGCAGCCTTGAGCCGGAAGCATCCAAAACGCTGCTGGCCGCAGCCTCGCGGACGATAGCCGACGCGCTCGGCAAGCCTGAGCGTTATGTGATGGTGGAATTGACCGCGAATCCGGCCATGCTGTTCGGCGGCACGGACGAGCCGGCCGCCTATGTCGAGTTGAAAAGCATCGGCC
Organism: uncultured Methylococcaceae bacterium; assembly: GCA_964582755.1. Lineage (GTDB taxonomy): Bacteria > Pseudomonadota > Gammaproteobacteria > Methylococcales > Methylococcaceae > Methylumidiphilus. The sequence goes on from CAZOTR010000058.1 coordinate 9,474, forward strand.
TGCCCGCCGGGCAGACGAAAGCCTTGTCACAGGCTGTGTCCGCCTTGCTGGAAGCCTCGGCGGGAATAGCGCCTGCGCGTGTCTACATCGAGTTCACCGATGTGAAAGGGAGTCTTTGGGGGTGGAATGGCGGCACGTTTTAATCCGCCATGATCTAGGGTTGTGTTTCACGTTTATGGTGTAGGGGCGAATGAATTCGCCCCTACACTCAATATGAAAACGCTCTAACACGAATTGCCCGCTTCTGGCTGAGGCCCAGGCAATTCCCATTTTGAACAGGGTATGCCGCCATCCGGCAGGGAGGGCGGAATTCCGCCAGCAGATCGGAGTCCGCTGCTACTCCCGCTCCGTCCACCGTGGCAACCACATCTGCGCCAGCGATGTGAAAATCATCACCGTCGAGGCCGCGCTGTAACCGAAGCCGCCGATCATGGTCAGCCAGGCGAAAATGGGGAAATACTTGGTCAGCCACCAAGACAGCACGTCCACAATCAGGAAGGCGAAAGGCGTGGCGATCAGGATGAGTTTCCAGCGGAAATCAAATTCCGCCATGCCGAATATCCAGCCCACAAACAGGAAGATGAAGCTGATGCCGAACAAATGGATGTGCGACACCCGCGTCAGTGTGGTGATGCTGGCCCCTTGGTCCACTTCGGCGAGTTTCCTCACCACCTCCAGCTTGGTGAAGTCCGGCTGCGCGGATTCGGCGTTGTGGCAGGCGACGCAATGCTTTTGCAGCAAAGGCTCGATCCGCGACGCCCACTTTTCGATGGGGGCTTCGTCACGCGCCCATTGTATGATCTCAAAGCGCACCTCGTCCGGGGCCATGGGCTTCATCGAACCGTTTAGCATGGATTCCAGCTTGGAGCCGGAGCGGTTGCCGTAATAACTGTAAACGATGTCATCGACGGAAACCCCCGGCTTGCCGTCGGCTTGGCCGTGGGTCAGCATGATTTGCGCGCCCGCCATCATCAAGCCCACGCCGATCACCAGCAGAAAGCCGGTGAACAGGACTTTGTAGGGCAGGGAAAGCCGGGCGAGCGTGGTGTTGGGTTTGATGTCTATCATATTCACATCCTGGCTGGGTTTGATGGAAGGTATGAGGCTTTTCCAAAACGGCTTCCTGGGTTCGGCGCTTGCGCACACCCGCCCGCAGCGCGGCCAAAACGCATAGGCGAATATCAGCGCGGCCACAAGCAGAGTTATGTAATGGTCCATAGGGTTTCCTCGATATTAAAAATGAAATTCTGGCCGGGCGCGGGCGCCCCGCCCGCAAAAAAATCCCGCCCACGCTTCAGCAGCGGGCGGGACGCCCGCGCTCCAAGGCTTATTTAAACCGCAACAAACCCTTGTCCCACATCAGCGGCGCCTCATAACCCAGCAGGTTGACCACCGTCGCGGCGAGGTTGCTCAGGCCGGCCTGCTCCAGCTCCGCCAAGGCAATATGGCCTTGCAAGCGGTCGGAATAGAAGATGCAGGGAACCGGGTTCAAGGTGTGCGAGGTTTTCGCGCTGAATTCCCCGTTGGCCTTGGCCTTGGGCTTGCCGGCCTTGTCCAACTCGTACATCTCGTCGGCGTTGCCATGGTCGGCGGTAATGATCGCCGCGCCTTTCAGCGCATCGATGACCGGCAACAAACGGCTTAGGGCCAAGTCCACCGCCTCCACGGCGGTGATGGTCGCCTGGTAATTGCCGGTGTGGCCCACCATGTCGCCGTTGGCGTAATTCACCCGCAACGCCTTGTGCTTGCCCGACTTTAACTGGCGGATCAACTCGTCGGTAATCTCCGCCGATTTCATCCAAGGCCGCTGCTCAAACGGCACGACATCGGACGGAATCTCGATATAGGTTTCCAGTTTGTCATCGAACTTGCCGCTGCGGTTGCCATTCCAGAAATAGGTCACATGGCCGTATTTCTGGGTTTCGGAAATCGCCAACTGCGGGATTCCCGCCTCGGCCAGATACTCGCCCATGGTGTTGCGGATCTTCGGCGGCTCGACCAAAAAGCGGCGCGGGATTTTCAAATCGCCGTCATATTGCAACATGCCGGCGTAAGTGACTTTGGGGAAACGCACCCGGTCGAACGGCGTGAAAGCCTCGTCGTCAAAGGCGCGGGAAATCTCAATCGCCCGGTCCCCCCGGAAATTGAAAAACACCACGCTGTCGTTGTCCAAGATCGGCCCGACCGGCCGGCCGTCGTCTTCAACAATCACGAAGGGCGGCAGATCTTGGTCGATGACGATATTCGGCGCCTCGCCCCGGCCGGCGCGGATGGCCTGCGCGGCGGAGGCGAACTTCGGGCCTTCGCCCAAGACATGGGTTTTCCAACCCTTCTCGACCATGCCCCAATTCGCCTCGTAACGATCCATGGTGATGTTCATCCGCCCGCCGCCGCTGGCGATCTTCGCGTCAAAGCCCTCGTCGCGCAAAGCGGCCAGGAACGCCTCGAACGGCTCGACATACTCCAAAGCCGAGGTTTCCGGCACGTCGCGCCCGTCCAGCAAGATGTGGACGCGCACCCGCCGCACATGCTCCTGCTTTGCCCGGCCTATCAACGCTTTCAAATGGTCGATGTGGGAATGGACATTGCCGTCGGAGAACAGGCCGAGGAAATGCAGCGTGGTGCCATGCTCCTTGACAGTATCGACAACCTCGCGCCAAGCCTGGGACTGGTACAACTCCCCGGAGGCAATCTCCTCGCTGACCAGGGAAGCGCCTTGGTGGTAGACCTGGCCCGCGCCGATGGCGTTGTGGCCGACCTCGGAATTGCCCATGTCCTCGTTGCTGGGCATGCCGACGAACACGCCGTGGGCCTTTAGCAAGGTGTGCGGGTAGTGGGCGAACAGGCGGTCCAGGGTCGGCGTGTGGGCATGGTAAATCGCGTTGCCCTGGTGGTTGGGGGTGTAGCCGAAGCCGTCCAGGACGATGGTGACAACCGGGCCTTCCACGCCGGGGAACGATGAAAGTTTGTTCAACATAGTGTGCGTCGCTTAGGTGAAAATCAAAAAAGGAATGTTCTGTGCCATTGCCGGGGGGCGGTGCCATAGGAATATTCTTCAAATCCCCTTTCGGCTGCCCGCCGTGATGATAATGCAAGGGGGCGTCCGGGGCATCATCCGCCCTTCCCGCCCCTGCGCAAAAAGATGGCCGCTGAGGATTAGGCAATTCTTATGCTGTTTGCCGTAGATATACAGGCAATTCACACACCAGGAAAGGGCATCCGCCAGGAAGATGGCGGCGCGGCACCCGTGCCACAGTGCGGTTTTGGCGTGCGTGGATTCGCTTGCGGGGGATTCAAGGCCATGAATTAGAAAGGTTTGCCGGCTTGCGCAGGGGATGGCAAGGCATGGTTCGGGCGGGCCGGTCAGCGGACTGGGAAAGTATCCATTTCTTGTGGGTGGCGTGGAGGCGGTCCCTTCCCTCAAGTGAGGGGAGGGCGTCCTCGTGCGGGGAGGCGCATTGCCTAGGGAAAGCCGCCGGCGGGGGGCGCTGTTTTGTGGCTGCCGGGCGCATTCGGCAATCTGCCACGAATGTGCGGCAGGTTGGCAGGGCGTTGCCATTCAGCGGAATACGCTGCGCGCTTCCGCCACAGGCTAGGGCGGCCGCCACCCATTAGGGCGGGACCGCGTCGGCATGGCCGCCCGCTACAGTGCCTGCCAAGCGAACCATAGGGCCAGACTGAGCGAGCCAAGCCCCAGCCCTGCGGCACCCAGCCGAGGGCCATGCAGCCGGGTCCACAACAACACACCCGAGAGGCTGAGCAGGATGAGCGCGCCGCCCAGGGTGTCGACCAGCAACACCCAGCCTATCCCCAAACCCACGCCTTTGTGCAAATTGGTTAAGAGGGCGAACACATTGGCCTCGCCGCGCTTGACGGTGACATAAGCGTTGCCCAGCCAGTATTCCGCCTGGAGGGAGTGTCGCGGGCCGCGCACCGAAACCTGCCAGCGGGCGGGCTGCTGCACGGCGACGCCGTTCCAGGCCACGGCCTTGGCAGGCTCTTGCATGACCCGCGCACGGCTGAAATCCATGCCCAGCTCCAGCCCCAGCCACGCCGCCAAGACTTTGGGATCGGCGGGGCGGGGTTCCGGCAACGGCAGTTGGGCTTCTGCCTGCTCCGTCCTGGCGGCGGGAATTTTCATGGCTTCCCGATGGTTGAGCAAGATGCCCGTCGTCCCGAACAACAAGCCCAAGGCCGCGCCCCACAGGCCCAGCCAGGCATGGGTGCGGCGCAGCCATTTGAGAAAACTCCCCCGCGCCAGGCGCCGGGGGAGGAACAGATAACCGCCGGAGGGTTTGGCCCGCCGTGGAAGGCTGGGGTGGGTCGGCGTCGCCAAGGACGGCGCGACAGTGTTCCGGTCATTCATGCTTCGCCTCGTTAAGCGTTATCCCGCTGTTGGATCTTTGGGTTGGCAAGGTCAAAACCTCAGCCGGATGTTCGCGTTGGCGGCAATCGGCGACCCTGGGGTGATATTGGTGTTGCTGTTCGCCGATGCGTAGTACTCCTTGTCGAACAGGTTTTCGACGTTCACTTGCAACTGGACATTGTCATTGACCGTGTAGTAAACCGCCGCATCGAAGCGCAAGAAACCCGGCAAGCTAACAAGATTGTCGGTGGCCGCATACATTTTGCTACGGTATACCGCGCCCAATCCCACCCCCCAATTCTTCGTAAAATCATAGCGGTTCCACAGCGAGAACATATGTTCCGGCACCTGCGGCAGCGTGGCGCCCGCCAAGGCGCTGGCCGACAGGCTCTTGGTGATTTCGCCGTTCTGGAAGGCATAGCCTCCGAAGACGCTCCAAGCGTCCGTGATATTGCCGCTCACGCTGAGTTCGATCCCCCGCGTGCGCTGGCCATCAACCAAGAACGACACCGCCGGATTGTTGGGGTCGGTGGCGAGGGCGTTGAGGCGGTCCAGCTGATAAAAGGCCAAAGTCGCCATCAGGTCGGGATAGATATCCCATTTCGCGCCGACCTCGTAATTCCTAAACTCTTCCGGTTGCAGCGCCTGGTTGGTCAGCGTCAGCGAAGCCAGTTGCTCGCCGGCCCTAGGCACATAGGCGATGCTGTAATTGGCATACACGGAGACGGCATCAATGGGTTTGTAGATCAAACCCGCGCGTGGTGAAAACAGATTGTCTTGGGAGGAAGACTTTTGGCCGTTGCGGTTGTTGCGGAAATCAACGTCAAAGCGGTCGTAGCGCAAACCCACTATGCCCTGCAATTGGGGGATGAACTCGATTTGATCCTGGAAATAGACCGCGCCGAAGGTTGCAGTCCCATGATTGTCCGCGTCCGTCGCGCTTTGCCGGAAGGTGACGGGGCCGTTGTATCTGGGGTTTGTCAACGCAACATTGACCGACGTGGTGTTGCGGCCCACGCCGGTGAAGTAACCGGTATTGCGAAAGTTGTCGGTCACTTGGTTGCCCACCTCGGCGCCGGTCAGAAACTTGTGCTTGACCGGCCCGGTGTCGAATGAAAAATTCAAGTCGGTTTGGTTGAAGAAATTCTCGCGCTGGGTCGCGTTGTTGTAGGCCGAGATGGCGACCTGGGTGCCTGCGGCGTTGACCGCGCCCGGAAAGATGTTCTGATAGAACTTGTCATAGTTGGCGTAGCGGCTGCGGTTGCGCAGCGTCACCCCGCCGCCAAAGTCGTGGTCAAGCAAGGCATTGAACGCATCGACGGTCGCCCAAGTCGGGCTGCGGGCCGGGTCGCCGAAAAACGTGGAGATATCGGTATCGACCGGGCGTCCACGGAATGAGGAAATGCCCCGGTCCGCGACACGGTCATCCTGGAAATGCTCATAGCCCAAGGTCACCTTGGTCTGTTCACCCGCGCGCCAAGACACGGTGGGATTGACGCCCCAGCGCGTGCCATCGAAGCCGTCACGGTAGCTTCTGGAACTTTCCCATAGGCTGGCCAGGCGAACCGCGAAGTCGTCGTTGATGGCTTGGTCGAAGTCGCCCGTCAGGCGAAACTTGTCAAAGGAGCCGACTTGAAAATTGAATTCGCGCCGGTTGCTCCAATCCGCCATCTTGCTGACCCGGTTAATCAAGCCGCCTGCCGCGCCACGGCCAAAAATCATCGCGTTCGGGCCTTTGAACAATTCCACCTTGTCAATATTGTAAAGATCGCGGTAATACTGCACGTCATCGCGTATGCCATCGACGTACATGTCGGAGGTCGAGGCGACGCCCCGGATAATCGGCGCGTCCCGGTTCCCTTCGCCTTGCGCCATGCTGACCCCAGGCACATAGCGGACCGCATCGGCCATGCTTTGCATGTTTTGATCCTTGATCAACTTTTGCGGAACGACGGTGATTGACTGCGGCGTGTCCAGCAAGGGCGTGTCGGTTTTGGTTGCCGTCCGGCTGCGTTTGGCCATATAACTTTTGGCGTCGCCGTCGGAGGTGATGGCCTTGCCGACTACTTTTACCTCGTCGAGCGTGGCCGCGTCCTCGGCGTCGGCGGCATCGGCCAGTCCTGAAAATGCCAAGGCGAGGGCGAGTGGCGCTCTGGCGAACGCGCTTATGTTGCGGCGCGGTTTTCTGTTGTTAATCATGGATGTTTCCCGTATTTAACTGGTGAAAGTCAAAAGACTGGCTACCTGGCTAAAAACGGCTGGGTGGCTGGTTCATGGGGTCAGCGTCGGGCTTCGTTGGGGTCGGACACGAAGCCTATGCGCGTCACCCCGGCCTTGGCCGAATCGGCCAAGACTTCGGCAATGGCTTGGTAGGCGGTGGCTTTGTCGGCGCGCAGGTGCAACTCCGGTTGGGGCTGTTGCTGCGCGGCGGTGGCCAGCCGTTCGCGCAGGCCGGCCCGGTCGATGGCCTGGTTGTCCCAGAAAAACTGTCCCGCGCCGTCGATGGACAGGGCGATGTGCGGGGTTTCCTCGGTGCTGGGCTGGCTGGCCGCCTTGGGCAGGTCGATCTTCACGCCGTGGGCCAGCATCGGCGCGGTAATCATGAAAATAATCAACAGCACGAGCATCACGTCGATCAACGGCACCATGTTGATCTCCGTCACCGGGGTCGTGCCGCCGTGGTTTTGGTTGAAGCTACCGAACGCCATCACGCGCCTCCCGCATACGCTTCGGACGCCGCGTCGGGCTGGGTTTCGGCGTCTTGGCTGGCGAAGTGGACGCCGGTGCTGAGGAAGGCGAACACGTCATGGGCAAATGCGTCCAGCCGCGCCAGCACCAGCCGGTTGGAACGGGCAAAGGTGTTGTAGGCCAGCACGGCGGGGATGGCGACGGCCAGCCCCGCGCCCGTCATGATGAGAGCTTCGCCGACCGGGCCTGCGATCTTGTCGAGGGTGCCTTGGCCGCTCATGCCGATGTTGATTAAAGCGTGGTAAACCCCCCAGACCGTGCC
>CAZOTR010000058.1:16949-22175 GCA_964582755.1 uncultured Methylococcaceae bacterium
CTTGGCCGCTCATGCCGATGTTGATTAAAGCGTGGTAAACCCCCCAGACCGTGCCGAACAGGCCGACGAACGGGGCGGTGCTGGCAATCGACGCCAGCACGCTCAACCCCCATTCAAGCCCTGCCGTTTCCTCGTCGATGACGCGGCGGATCGAGCGGGTCAAGAACTCCGCCGCCGACCCTGCTTCGTTGAGCCGGCCCGCGCCATGCTTGGCATGGTGCCGGCAGGACAGCAAGGCATGGTAGGCCAGATGGGAGAAAGGCTCGTTGGGGTGTTTTTCCCCCAATTGCCGCTCCACCGCCGCCAGCGAGGCCGCATTCCAGAAGCTCTCCAAGAACTGGGCGCTGCGGCGGCGGGCGATGAGCGCTTGCAGACTTTTGACGATGATGAAATACCAGCTCGCCACCGACATCGCGGCGAGGATGGCAAACAGCGCCTTCCCCACCATGTCGCTTTGCGCCAGAAAATGGGCGAGGCCTAAGGTTTCTGAAGTTTCCATGGGATTATCCTTCGAGTGAGAATGAAATCGGAACGTTGACCCAGGCGGACACCGGCTCGCCGCCCTGCCGGGCAGGCACGAAACGCCAGCGCCTGACGGTGGCGCGGGCGGCCTCGTCGAGGCGGTCAAAGCCGCTGGACTTGCGGATCTCGACCCGCTCCGCGCCGCCCTGGGCGTTGACGAAGACGCGCAGTATCACCCGGCCTTGTTCGCCTTCGCTGCGCGACTGCGGCGGGTACTCCGGGGCGGGGTTGTCCAGATAGCTGGCATTGAAGCGCGGCGGCGTGACCGGGGCCGGGGCGGGCGCGGCTGTGGGCGGCGCCGGCGGGGCGGCTGGCTGCGCGGGCGGCTCTGCCGCCGCTGGCGGGGCGAAAACAGGCGAAGGTGCCGCGCTAGGCGCAGCGATGAGCGGCTGGCGCTTGGCCACCGGCGCGGCTGCCCGCCGGGGCTGCGTTTTCGGTTTGCCGGGGGCTGGTTTGGGTGGGACGGGCTTGGCCGGCTTGGGCTTGGCCGCTTCGGGCTGGACCGGCGCAGCCGGCTGCGCCGGTTCAAGCGCTGGCTTGGACGGTGCGATGATGTTGACCATCAGCGGCGCGGCGGGCTGGATGGGTGCGGGCCGTACCGTTTCCTGCTGAAGCAAGGCTACGACTAAGGCGGCATGCAATGCGGCAGCGGCCACCACGCCGACGGGACGCGCCAATGGCGGACCGGCAGGTTTTGCCAAAAACATAGGCCAAGCAATGGGTTGCATAATGCCAATTCACGAAAAACCAAAGGATTCGATCAAATGGCTGGCTGGTTTTGCCTGGCGGCAAACTGGCTGGCTATGCGCACCCCTTGCAGGGGGGGTGGACGCTATTTCGTCAAGATGAGCTTGTCATTGCTCGTCACCCTCAAGCGGTATTCGCTGCCGCCATGTTCGATGATGATTTCGCGGGCCGTTCCGAGTAATTCAGAACTTTTCATCCGTGCTGGCAAGCCCGTTCTCTCCCCGTGCCGCAAAGGAGGGGTAAGCGCTGGGGTGTCGGGGGAAGCAATGGCTTTGTTCATGGTTACAAATGATAACGATTATCATTATTCTAGTCAACCCTCCCCGGCTTTTGGCGTCGCGCCCTGTCCGGCCTGAATTGGCGGATAAAGCCGTTTGGGCTCCCGGCGCTGTCGCCGAGGTGAGAAGCGCCCTGCTTGCGCGCACAGCCATGCTCATCTGCTAGGCGTGGCGTGGAAAGGGCGCTGATGGCGATCCGTGGGAGTGGTTTTTGGCAAACAGGCGTACACCTTGGCTCACGCACCTTGGTAGCCCGCCGCGCGTGATTTTGGGCAGGATTTTCTCCGTCCGTGACGGCGTCGATTCCCCAGCAATGTTTCGCCTAGCTTGTTTCAGGCGTTTCAGTTGTTTCCAGGCAAGCAGGCATTGAGTGTTTTGCCCTGCCCAGATTGCCAACCTTCATGCCTAACAACAAGCCTAATCCGGCAGCGCCATTGCCTGCTTGGCAATGCTTGTTAATGGTACGATTACTGCTTTAAATTAAACAGTCTCGCCAATTTTGGCGAAATGCGGAAGGCGCTGAATCAATGCCCTTGCCAATTAACAGGCCATCGGGCCAGGAGAAGACAAGTCATGAACGCTTTATTGATCGTTTTGTTCGGTTTGCTACAAGTCGCGGACGGTGTGGTGACTTATTTCGGGCTGGGATTTGCCAGCATCGATGAGGCTAATCCCGCACTCAATGTCTTTGTCCAAGTGCTTGGCCTGGGCGGCTCCATCACCTTGTTCAAGTTGGTGGGGCTGTCTTTCATCGTTTTCTTGTTCATCGACCGGCGCAAGATGAAAAGCCGCTGGATCACCGCGACCCTGGCTTCGGCGGTCAGTTTCTACAGTTGGGTGGTCAGCAGCAATGCCGTCTTGGTTGCGGGCGCGTACTTCGCCGCCGAGGTGGGCTGAATCAGAGGTAAGGTGCGGTTGCCGGCCATCCGGCAAGGGGCGCGTCGCGCCCCTTTTTTTATGCGTCGGTCATTGCCCAACGGTCAGGTAATAAGGGAAAAATGTCTCGCAGCCTTCCTTGGACTTGGCGGTCAGGGTGATGCGGACTTTGCCGGCTTGGGTGATGGGTTCGGGCAGGCGGGCCTTCAAATCCCATTCGCCCGATCGGCGCTGGGAGGCTTCTGGCTTCACTGGCTTGCCGTTCACCTGCCAATCGAGGCTGGCAATCACGGTGTTGTCGGAGGCGACCACGGCAATGTCGCTAAGGGAAGGGACGGCGGAATTGCGGGCGGGGGTCTCGTCGTAGAATTTCGCCTCGGCGCAACTGGCGGCGCTGCTGCCGCTGCCGTAAGCCCACGCGGCGGAGGGGGCTAGGCAAGCCAGGGCCAACAAAGCGATGGCAGTTTTGTTCATGGGTGTCTCCTCGGGGTAAAAGCCAAAGAACAAGCCCCCTGCCCGTGCAGGGGGACGCGCCATGATAGCCCTATTTTTTCAGCAACGCCGCCAAATCGGCAAACGGCTTGTGTCCGCCGCCCAGGTCTTTGGGCTTGCCGCTGTTCTTGCTGCCGCCGTACAGATCGGCGGTGAGATAGCGCCTATGCTCCTCATCGTGGCAATACAGGCAGAGCAATTCCCAGTTGCTGCCGTCGCTGGGGTTGTCGTCGTGGTTGTGGTTCTTGTGGTGGACGGTGAGTTCGCGCAGGTTCTTGAGGTTGAATTCGCGGGCGCAGCGCCCGCAGATCCACGGGTAAAGCTTGAGCGCCTGCTCGCGGTAGCCGCGTTCGCGCTCCTCCTGGTTGCGCCGGGCTTCGGCCACGACGCGGTCGAGCTTGTTGTGGTCCGGCGAGGTTTTCTTGGTCGGCATGTTGGCTCTCTATCTAAGGCAGGATAGGGATGCCATCGCTTCGAGCGATGGTATCCCTTAGTTGATGCGGTGTTATCCCTTAAGCATTATTCCACACCCTGCGCTTGCAGGTAATCCTCGTAAGCGCCGCTGAAATTGACCACGCCTTGCGGCGTCAGTTCGATGATGCGCGTCGCCAGCGAGGAGACGAATTCGCGGTCGTGGCTGACGAAAACCAAGGTGCCGGGGTAGTTTTCCAGCGCGGTGTTCAGCGATTCGATGGACTCCATGTCCAGGTGGTTGGTCGGCTCGTCCAGCACCATCACATTCGGCTGTTGCAGAATCAGCTTGCCGAACAACATCCGGCCTTGCTCGCCGCCGGACAACACGCCGACTTTCTTCTTGATCTCGTCTTGCGAAAACAACAGCCGGCCCAGCGTGGCGCGGACGGCTTGCTCGTCGTCGGAAGGCCGCTTCCATTGCGCCATCCAGTCGAACAGGCTCAGTTCCTCTGCAAAGTCGGCGGCATGGTCTTGGGCGAAATAGCCCAGGCTGACATTCTCCGACCATTTCACCGTCCCCGCGTCCGGTTCCAGTTCGCCGACCAAGGTTTTCAGCAGGGTGGATTTGCCGATGCCGTTCGGGCCGATCACCGCGACGCGCTCGCCCACTTCCACGGTCAAATCCAAGCCTTGGAACAGCGGTTCTTCGCCATAGCCCTTGGCGAGATCCTTCACTTCCAGGGCCAAGCGGTAGAGTTTTTTCTCTTGGTTGAAACGTATGAACGGATTGACGCGACTGGATGGCTTGATGTCCTCCAGCTTGATCTTCTCGATCTGTTTGGCGCGGGAAGTGGCCTGCCGCGCCTTGGAGGCGTTGGCGGAGAAGCGGCTGACGAAGGTCTGCAACTCGGCGATCTGCGCCTTCTTCTTGGCGTTGTCGGCCAGTTGCCGTTCGCGCACCTGCGAGGAGGCGGTCATGAAGTCGTCGTAATTGCCGGGATAGACGCGCAACTCGCCGAAGTCCATGTCGGCGATGTGGGTGCAGACGCTGTTCAAGAAATGGCGGTCATGGGAAATGATGACCATCGTGCTGTCGCGTTCGTTGATGACATTTTCCAGCCAGCGGATGGTGTTGATGTCGAGGTTGTTGGTCGGCTCGTCCAGCAGCAGGATGTCCGGGTTGGCGAACAAAGCCTGCGCCAGCAACACGCGCAGCTTCCAGCCGGGGGCCACGGCGCTCATCGGGCCGAAATGCTGTTCCAGCGGGATGCCGACGCCGAGCAGTAACTCCCCGGCGCGGGATTCGGCGGTGTAGCCGTCCAGTTCGGCGAACTCGGCCTCCAAATCGCCCACCCTCATGCCGTCCTCCTCGCTCATCTCGGCCTGCGAATAAATGCGGTCGCGCTCTTCCTTGACTTCCCAAAGCCTCGCGTGGCCCATCATCACCGTGTCGATGACGGTGAATTCCTCGAAGCCGAACTGGTCCTGGCGCAGCTTGCCCAGCCGTTCGTTGGGGTCGATGGAGACATTGCCGGCGGTAGGCTCCAAGTCGCCGCCTAGGATTTTCATGAAGGTCGATTTGCCGCAGCCGTTGGCCCCGATGAGGCCGTAGCGGTTGCCGTCGCCGAATTTGACCGAGACGTTTTCAAACAGGGGCTTGGCCCCGAATTGCATGGTGAGGTTGGCGGTGGATAACAAGATTGGCTCCGGTAAAGTATTTTGGAGTGCAAGATTCATCTTGCACGGGTATTCAAGCTTTTTCGTTCCCGCGCGCCGCGCCACTGCCATTAAGTGAAGCGTTCGTAGTCCCGCCTTTAGGCGGAAAACTGGCTGGAAAGAACCGGCTAAAGCCGGGACTACGAACGGTTTTGGCGGTTGGAAAAGTCTTAACTTAATG
>CAZOTR010000059.1:0-22118 GCA_964582755.1 uncultured Methylococcaceae bacterium
GTTTCAACGACGATGGTCTATACGCATGTGCTGAACCGGGGTGGGAAGGGCGTGGCAAGCCCATTGGATCGGCTTTAATTCCGAAGCCGCTTTTATTTCCGCCAAAACGTCGGCGTGAACGCGACAAAGGCGGTGAGTATCTCCACCCGGCCTAGGAACATCGCCAACGTGCAGACCCAGGTTTGGAAGTCGTTAAGCGCCGCATAAGTCGCCGCCGGGCCGACTTCCCCCAGCCCAGGGCCGGCGTTGTTGAGGCAGGAGACGATGGCGGTGAAGGCGGAGACGAAATCCAGGCCACTGACCACCAAGACCAAGGTCAGCGAGACGATGCTCATAAAATAGACGAAGATGAAGCCCAACACGGCAAGCTGGACATTGGAGGGGACGATCATCTTGCCGAGCTTGAGCGGGTGGATCGCCGTGGGGTGGTTGAGCAGGAACATCTGCAATTGGCTTTGCTTCGCCAGGATCAGGGTGCGCATCATCTTGATGCCGCCGCCGGTGGAGCCGGTGCAGACGGTGACGCAAGCCAGAAACAGCATCCACAGCGGGGCGAAGACCGGCCAGCGGGCGTAGTCCGTGTTGGAGAAGCCGCAGTCGGTGGCGATGGAGATGGTGTTGAACGCGGCATAGCGCAGGCTTTCCCAAAAATCCGGGTATGTGCCTTGGTAGACGAGGAAGCCGGCCAGCCCCAGGCAGCTTCCGAGGATCAGGGCCAGGTAGGGCTTGGCTTCGACATCGTAGCGGTAGGGGGCGAGGCTGCGGTTGCGCACGGCGAGGAAATGCGTGGCGAAATTCATGCCCGAAAGCAGCATGAACACCATCAGCACACCTTCGATGGCGGGCGAGTCGAAGTAGCGCAGGTTTTCGTCATGGGTGGAAAAGCCGCCCAGGCCCAGCGTGGAAAAGGCGTGGCAGATGGCGTCGAACCAGTCCATGCCGGCCAGTTTCAGGCTCAGGATGCAGGCGGCGGTCAGCCCGGCGTAGATGCTCCAGAGGTTCTTCGCAGTTTCGGCGATGCGCGGGGTGAGCTTGCTGTCGCGCATCGGCCCTGGCGTTTCCGACATGAACACTTGCCGTCCGCCTACGCCCAAAATCGGCAAAATCGCCACCGCCAACACGATGATGCTCATGCCGCCCAGCCAGTGCAGTTCATGCCGCCAGAGGTTGATGGCGGGGGGCAGGGCGTCCAGGTTGTCCAGCACCGTCGCGCCGGTGGTGGACAGCCCGGACATGGCTTCAAAATAGGCGTCGGTGAATGACAGTTCGGGCAGGCAACTCGGGATGAGGGTGGCGCAGCCTAGCAAGGGCAGGGTGGCAATCGCGGCCATCCCGGTCCACGCCAGCAGCACCAGCAGGAAGCCGTCCTTCGCTTTGAGTTCGCGCCGATGGTCTTTGGAGAGTATCCAGATGGTGCCTCCCGCGCAGAAAGTCAGCAACAGGTCTCTGAGAAACAGCCATTCCGTGCCGTCGTGGCTGATCCAGGCGGTCAGCAGGGGCAGCGTGTAGGCCGCGCTGAAGACCATGAGCATGATGCCAAATACCCGGCCGAGAGAAAACAGTTTAATCATGTTTGTCCTGGGACGCTGGGGGCGGGGGATGGATGGGAACGCGGAGGAGATGGGAAGGGGGCGGGCTGCTTGCTTCCCCCGGCCTCATCGCCCGCGTGTGGAGTCTAGGCGGCGGGCGGGCGATGAAGAGGGGATGGGCGGGTCAGCGGGGCAGTTCGGATTTGCCCATGAGGAATTCGTCCACGGCGCGGGCGGCCTGGCGGCCTTCGCGGATGGCCCATACCACCAGCGACTGGCCGCGGCGCATGTCGCCGGCGCTGAACACTTTCGGCAGCGAGGTTTGGTAGCTCAGGGTGTCGGCCTTGACGTTGCCGCGCTCGTCCAAGTCCACGCCCAGATCTTTCAGCAGGCCGTCTTGCACCGGGTGGAGGAAGCCCATCGCGAGGAACACCCGCTCAGCCTTTATGGTGAATTCGCTGCCGGGGATTTCATGCATGACCCAGCGGCCGCCTTCGTTTTTCCACTCTACGCGGATACAGTTCGCTTGTTTGACTTCGCCGTTTTCGCCCTCAAAGGATTTGGTGGCGACGCAATACTCGCGGTCGCAGCCTTCTTCCTGAGAGGAGGATGTCCTTTGCTTGTTGGGCCACAGCGGCCATGTCAACCCCTTGTTTTCCTTTGCCGGGGGCTGCGGGAGGATTTCGATCTGGGTGACATGGCTGGCCCCTTGGCGGATGGATGTGCCGATGCAGTCGGAGCCGGTGTCGCCGCCGCCGATGACCAGGACCGGCTTGCCCTTGGCGCTGATGCCAATCTCCTCGGAGATGCTGTCGCCGGCGTTGCGCTTGTTCTGCTGGGGCAGGAATTCCATGGCGAAATGCACGCCCTTGAGCTCACGCCCCGGCACCGGCAGGTCGCGTGGCTTTTCGGCGCCGCCGGCCAGCACCACGGCGTCATAGCCGTCGAGCAGGGTTTGCGCCGGGATGTCCTTGCCGATATGGCTGTTGGGGCGGAAGGTCACGCCCTCGGCCTGCATCTGCGCCATACGGCGGTCGATGGTGTGCTTCTCCATCTTGAAATCGGGGATGCCATAACGCATCAAACCGCCGATGCGGTCATTCTTTTCGTACACCACCACGGCGTGGCCGGCCCGCGCCAGTTGCTGGGCGCAGGCCAGGCCGGCCGGGCCGGAGCCGACGATGGCGACGCGCTTGCCGCTGCGGCGCTGCGGCGTCTGTGGCTTGATCCAGCCGTTTTCCCAGCCCTTGTCGATGATGGAGCATTCGATGGACTTGATGGTGACCGGCTGGTCGTCAATGTTCAAGGTGCAGGCCGCCTCGCAAGGCGCGGGGCAGATGCGCCCGGTGAATTCGGGGAAATTGTTGGTGCTGTGCAGGACTTCCAAGGCTTCCTGCCATTTGTTCTGGTAAACCAGGTCGTTCCAGTCGGGGATGATGTTGTTGATCGGGCAGCCGTTGTGGCAATAGGGGATGCCGCAGTCCATGCAGCGCGCACCCTGCTTGCCGGCTTCCTCGTCGGTCAGGGAAATGACAAATTCCTTGTAATGTTGGACGCGCTCCTCGACAGGACGGTATTTTCTGTCTTTGCGGGAGATTTCCATGAATCCGGTTGGTTTACCCATGTGTTGCCTCTGTCGTGTGTTCTGTGGCGGAAAGCCGTCGCGTGGTTCGATGCCGAATTTTTGAGGGCCGGACCGCAAGAAAACGGGGAAGCATTGGCGGCTTCCCCGCGGGGTCGGGCTGGTCGTGATGAGTCTTAGTGATGCAGCGCGGCTTGTTTCTGGAGCGCTTGCATTTTTTGCAGCGCCTTCTTGTAATCAACCGGCATGACCTTGACGAAGCGCGGCAGGAAACCCACCCAGTTGTCCAGGATGTGGCGGGCGTGGTCGCTGCCAGTGTAACGGGCGTGGCGTTCGATCAATTGCCGCAGACGCCAAGCGTCGCCTTGCGTCATGTCGTGCAGGATGTCCACCAAGCCATGGCTTTCCAGGTCGTCGCCGTTTTGGTCGAGGGTCTGCGAGGCCGCGTTTTCTTCGGGGATGGGCTCCAATTCCACCATGGACAGGTTGCAGCGGCGCTCGAAGTCGCCGCTTTCGTCCAACACATAGGCGACGCCGCCCGACATGCCGGCGGCGAAGTTGCGGCCGGTGTAGCCCAGCACCACCACCACGCCGCCGGTCATGTATTCGCAGCCATGGTCGCCGACGCCTTCCACCACGGCGATGGCCCCGGAGTTGCGCACGGCGAAGCGCTCGCCGGCCACGCCACGGAAATAGCATTCGCCGCTGATGGCCCCGTACAGCACGGTGTTGCCGACGATGATATTTTCCTCCGGCTTGATCGGGCAGTCCTGCGGCGGGCGGATGACCAAGCGTCCGCCGGACAAGCCCTTGCCCACATAGTCGTTGCCTTCGCCTTGCAGCTCGATGCTGACGCCAGCCGCGAGGAACGCGCCGAAACTCTGCCCCGCCGTGCCTTTGGCGAGAATCGAAATGGTGTCTTCCGGCAAGCCTTTGTGGCCGTAGCGCTTCGCCACTTCGCCGGAGAGCATCGCGCCCACCGTGCGGTTGTAGTTGCGCACCACCGTCTCGATCTGCACCGGCTTGCCTTCTTCCAGGGCCGGACGGGCTTGCTCGATCAGCTTGAGATCCAAGGCCTTGTCGAGTTCGTGGTCTTGGCCCTCGCAATTGTAGAGCGCCACTTCGGGGCCGGCTTCCGGCTTGTGCAGGATCTTGCTGAAGTCGATCTTGGAGGCTTTCCAGTGGTTGATCGCCCGGTTCATGTCCAGCTTTTCGGTGTGGCCAATCATCTCGTTGATGGTGCGGAAGCCCAATTTCGCCATGATCCCGCGCAGCTCTTCGGCGATAAAGAAGAAGAAATTCACCACATGCTCGGGCTGGCCGGTGAAGCGCTTGCGCAGTTCCGGGTCTTGCGTGGCGACGCCGACCGGGCAGGTGTTCAGATGGCATTTGCGCATCATGATGCAGCCTTCGACGATTAACGGGGCGGTGGCGAAGCCGACTTCGTCCGCGCCGAGCAGGAATGCAATCGCCACGTCGCGGCCCGAGCGCACGCCGCCGTCGGCCTGCACCGCGATGCGCCCGCGCAGCTTGTTCAGCACCAGCGTCTGGTGGGTTTCGGCCAAGCCGATTTCCCACGGCAGCCCCGCATGTTTGATCGAGGTGATCGGGCTGGCGCCGGTGCCGCCGTCATAACCGGCAATCGTCACATGGTCGGCATGGGCCTTGGCGACGCCCGCCGCCACCGTGCCGACGCCAATTTCCGATACCAGCTTGACGCTGATGCGGGCCTTGGGGTTGACGTTTTTCAGGTCGTGTATGAGCTGGGCCAGATCCTCGATGGAATAGATGTCATGGTGAGGCGGCGGCGAAATCAGGCCGACGCCGGGGGTGGAGTGGCGCACCTTGGCGATGATTTCGTCCACCTTGTGGCCGGGCAACTGGCCGCCTTCGCCGGGTTTCGCGCCTTGCGAGATCTTGATCTGGATGTCGTCGGCGTTGACCAGGTATTCGGCGGTGACGCCGAACCGGCCCGAGGCCACTTGCTTGATGGCCGAGCGCATGGAATCGCCGTTGGGCAGCGGCTTGAAGCGCTCCGACAACTCGCCGCCTTCGCCGGTGTTGGACTTGCCGCCGATGCGGTTCATCGCAATCGCCAAAGTGGTGTGGGCTTCATAGGAAATCGAGCCGAACGACATCGCCCCGGTGGCGAAGCGCTTGACGATCTCCTTCGCCGGTTCCACTTCGTCCAGCGGAATGGGATTTTCCGCAAACTTGAACTCCATCAGGCCGCGCAGGGTCAGCAGGCGCTCGTTTTGCTCGTTGACCAGCTTGGCGTATTCGGCGTAGGTCGAGGCAGAGTTGGCGCGGGTGGCGTGTTGCAGCTTGGAGATGGTGTCCGGCGTCCACATGTGGTTTTCGCCACGGATGCGGTAGGCGTATTCGCCGCCCACGTCCAGGGAACTCTTGTACAACGGCGCGTCGCTGAAGGCCAGGCGGTGGCGGCGCACGGTTTCCTCGGCGATTTCCTGGATGCCCGCACCCCCTGTGGTGCTTTCCGCCCCGGTGAAGTACTGGTCCAGAAAATTCTGGGCCAGCCCGATGGCGTTGAAGATTTGCGCCCCGCAATAGGACTGGTAGGTGGAAATGCCCATTTTCGACATGATCTTGAGCAGGGCTTTGCTCACCGCCTTGATGTAGCGCTTGTGGACTTCGTCCTCGGCCAGCTTTTCGGGCAGGCTGGGGCGCAGGTGGGAAAGGGTGTCGAAGGCGAGGTAAGGGTTGACCGCCTCCGCGCCGTAGCCGGCCAGCAAGGCGAAATGATGCACCTCGCGGGCCTCGCCGCTTTCCACCACCAAGCCCACCTTGGTGCGCAGGCCGGCGCGGGTGAGGTGGTAATGCACTGCCGAGGTCGCCAGCAGCGCCGGTATGGCCACGAAATCCGCGTCCATCTGGCGGTCGGACAGCACCAGGATGTTGTTGCCGTCGTGGACCGCTTGTTCGGCCTGGGCGCACAGTGCCCTTAACGCCGGTTCCATGCCGGACGCGCCGGTTTCCGCCGCGTAGCAGATGCTCAGGGTTTTGGTCTTGAACGCGCCGTTGGTCCGCGCCTCGATGCGGCGGATCTTTTCCAAGTCCTTGTTGCTGAGGATGGGGTGGTGGACTTCCAGGCGTTTGTTGGTGCCGCCGTCATGGAGGCCGAGCAGGTTGGGGCGCGGGCCGATGTGCGACACCAAGGACATGACCAGTTCCTCGCGGATCGGGTCGATGGCCGGGTTGGTGACTTGGGCGAAGCCTTGCTTGAAATAATCGTAGAGCAGGCGGGGGCGGTTGGACAGCACGGCCAGCGCCGCGTCTATGCCCATCGAGCCGACCGGCTCCTGGCCGGTGAGGGCCATAGGCTGGAGGAAGAATTTGATGTCTTCCTGCGTGTAGCCGAAGGCTTGCTGGGCGTCGAGCAGGGTCTGCTCGTCGGGGGCCATCGCCGCCACTTCGGCGGGCAGGCTTTCCAATTGGATCTGGGTCTGGTCCACCCATTGCTGGTAGGGTGCGCGCCCCGCCAGTTCCGCCTTGATCTCGGCGTCGTCGATGATGCGGCCCTTTTCCAGGTCGATGAGGAACATCTTACCCGGCTGCAAGCGCCATTTCTTGATGATCTTGTGCTGCGGGATGTCCAGCACGCCCATTTCCGAGGCCATCATCACATGGTCGTCGTCGGTGATGAGGTAGCGGGCGGGGCGCAGGCCGTTGCGGTCCAGGGTCGCGCCGATCTGCCGTCCGTCGGTGAAGGCCACGGCGGCGGGGCCGTCCCAAGGTTCCATCAAGGCCGAGTGGTATTCGTAGAAGGCGCGGCGCTGCTCGTCCATCAGCGGGTTGCCAGCCCAGGCTTCTGGGATCAGCAGCATCATCGCGTGGACCAGGGAATAGCCACCGGCGACCAGCAGTTCCAGCGCGTTGTCGAAACAGGCCGAGTCGGACTGGCCTTCGGCGATCAGCGGCCAGATTTTGTTCAGATCTTCGCCCAGCAGTTCGGAGGACATCGAGTAGCGGCGCGCCGCCATCCAGTTGACGTTGCCGCGCACGGTGTTGATTTCGCCGTTGTGGGCGATCATGCGGAACGGGTGGGCCAGATCCCAAGTCGGGAAGGTGTTGGTCGAGAAGCGTTGATGCACCAAGGCCAAGGCCGAGACCATGGATTCATTGTTGAGATCCAGATAATACGAGCCGACTTGGTCGGCCAGCAACATGCCTTTGTAAACCAGGGTGCGCGAGGAGAATGAGGGCAGATAGAACGCCTTGCCGTTGGACAGGCTGAGGTCGCGCACGGCGTTTTCGGCCTGCTTGCGGATGACGAACAGCTTGCGCTCGAAGGCGTCCTGGCTGGGCGTGTCGGCACCCCGGCCGATGAAGATTTGGCGGACGCAAGGCTCTACCGCCTTGACCGATTCGCCCAGTCCTTCGTTGCTCACCGGCACGTCGCGCCAACCCAGCACCGTCTGGCCTTCGTCCTCGATAAAGTCGGCCAGGATTTGCTCGCACTGCGCCCGCTCGGAGGCGATGCGCGGCAGGAACACCATGCCCACGCCGTACTCGCCCGGCGGCGGCAGGCTGATGCCCAGCTTGGTGGCTTCTTCGCGGAGGAAGGCGTCCGGGGTCTGGATGAGGATGCCCGCGCCGTCGCCCGCCAGGGGGTCCGCTCCCACCGCGCCCCGGTGGGTCAGGTTTTTGAGCAGTTCCAAACCTTGGCGGATGATGTCGTGGTTCTTTCTGCCCTTGATGTGGGCGATGAAGCCAACGCCGCAAGCGTCGTGTTCGTTGCGCGGGTCATACAGACCCTGCTTGGCGGGTACAGTGCTGTAACTCATTTTTTTTACCTCGTTCGGCATTCGGCCAGTGGGGAAAATCCCACCGTTAGCATCGCATGTGGCTGGCAAAGTCCGTTTGTGTGCCGCGCAGGCAGCGCTCTGGGTGCCTGTCTTTGGCGCAAGCTATTGTTTTTGGGAATTTGTCAGGCTGGCGGCAGAGCCGCGGCAGTGTGCAGATGGTGGATGAATATAGGGAATTTGGCCGCATTTTTCAAGCATTTGCTTGCGCCACGCCAAACCTGCCCCGCCATGCCAAGGATAAACCGAGCCGGACGCGAATGCGACGGCCAAACTTGCTGGGGACTGCCCATTCCTTTTAATTTATTATTCACAGTTTGCATAACCAGATAACTAGAAGGGGCTTGGAGAAACGCTATGAACGAACATTACGATGTGGTCATTGTCGGCGGCGGCATGGTCGGCGCGACGCTGGGGTGTGGATTGGGCGGCAGCGCCTTGCGGGTGGCGGTGCTGGAAGACGCCCCGCCGCCAGCCTTTGCGCCGGAACAGCCGCACGACCTGCGCGTCTCGGCGGTCAGCATTGCCTCGGCCAGCATCTTGAAAACCGTGGGCGCGTGGCCGGGCATCGCCTCCCGGCGCTTCTGCCCGTTCCGCCGCATGCGGGTATGGGAGGATAGGGGCGATGTGGAATTCCGCAGCGAGGACATCAACGAGCCTGTGCTGGGCTACATTGTCGAGAACCGCGTCATCCAATTGGCCTTGTTGGACCGCCTGCAGGCGTTCGGCAATGTGGATTTCCTCTGCCCGGTGAAGACCCGCTCCATCGACTACGCGCCCGCGCAGTCCAGCTTGGTTTTGGAGGATGGCCGTGCCATCACCTGCCGCCTGTTGGTCGCCGCCGACGGCGGCTATTCCCGCGTCCGCCAGGCGGCTGGCATGGGCGTGCATACCTGGGATTACGAGCAACATGCCTTGGTGTTGACGGTGGAAACCGCCTACGGCCAGCAGGACATCACCTGGCAGCGCTTCACCCCCGCCGGTCCCTTGGCCTTCCTGCCCTTGGACGGGCCTAACGCCTCGCTGGTCTGGTACAACACGCCGGAGGAGGTCAAGCGTTTGAAAGCCCTGCCCGACGAGGATTTGCTGAAGGAATTGCAGGCGGCGTTCCCGGCGGCGCTGGGCGAAATCACCCGTATCACCTCGCGCGGCAGCTTCCCGCTGCGCCGCCAACACGCCCAGCATTACACCAAGGAGGGTGTGGCCTTGATCGGCGATGCCGCGCACATGATCCATCCCTTGGCCGGCCAAGGCGTCAACATCGGCCTGTTGGACGCCGCCGCGCTGGCCCAGGTGTTGGTCGCCGCCAAGCAAGCCAGTAAGGACATCGGCGCGGGGCCGGTGCTGTTGGAATACGAGAAGATGCGCCGCCAGAACAACTTGTTGATGATGACCACGATGGATCTGTTCTACCGCGTCTTCGGCAACGCCCACCTGCCGATGAAACTGCTGCGCAACCTCGGCCTGGGGTTGGCCGAGCGCCTGGCACCGGCGAAGAAGCTGGCGATGAAATATGCCATGGGATTGGGCGGGCAGTTGCCTCGGTTGGCCAGGGGGGAGACGATAGTGCGCTAGGCGCCTATCTATTTTGGGGGATTAAGCGCATCATTTGAAAGGGCGGAACTTCGTCCTTTACAAAGGTGAAAAACTATGAAAACCCAAGCGAAAGGCAGCAGCCCTAGGAAAGAAAGCAAAGGCAAGCCCAAGCGCAAGCCGGTGAAATGAACCGGCCCGCCACGGGCCATGCGGGGGCCGCACCGCAAACCGGAGGTGTTGCGGCCCCACGCCAACCCCCAGCGACAGGCCATGATCCGGCATGGCCGTTCTCCAATCCTCTTGCCGCACGGCAATCTCCCGTCCGTTCCCGGCCCGCCGCCAGGCCACGCATTTGCTGGAGGCCGATGCCGTTTTGCGGCTGATTGGGTAGAATGCTTTACTTCTGAGACCAAACCGGGCGGACTTCGCAATGGACCAAGAGCTTCTCAAGTCGCTGATCCCGATCAATTCATTGACTCCCAACAATTTCAACGAATTGACCGCCAACACAACCATTGAAAATGTGCCGGCGGGGAATCGGCTGTTCGTGCAGGGCGAGCGTGATTGGCAGACGGTGTATCTGCTGTCCGGGGAGGTGGCTCTCTCGTCCAGCGATACCCCCTTGGTCCGCGCCGTGGTCGGCGGCACGCA
The DNA here is from genome assembly GCA_964582755.1 of uncultured Methylococcaceae bacterium. GTDB lineage: Bacteria > Pseudomonadota > Gammaproteobacteria > Methylococcales > Methylococcaceae > Methylumidiphilus. Next base: position 10,122 of record CAZOTR010000059.1, read on the forward strand.
GGCGGCGCGTTACGCGCTCGCGCAACTCAATCCACGCCAATTCACTTGCGTCGCCAAAACGCCGGTGACCGTCGCCCGGGTGGACAGCCGGCTGCTTGACCGGCTGCTCACCTGGGACCAGGCCACCGGTTACGAAGTGGCCGAAATCGACGGTAGCCAAGACACTGACTGGATGATGAGCCTGTTGCGCAGCGAAACCTTCAGAAAGCTGCCTCCCGCCAATATCAGCGCGCTATTCGCGCGTTTCTCGCCGGTCGAGGCCAAGGCGGGCCAAGTCATCATCCGCCAAGACGATCCCGGCGAATATTACTACCTCATCAAAAGCGGCAAGGCCGATGTTTTGCGCCGGTCGGACAAGACGCACAAGGTGACCATCCTTGCCCAACTGGGGGAGGGGGACGGTTTCGGCGAAGAAGCCCTGCTTTCCGGCGCGCCGCGCAACGCCACCGTGGTGATGGCGACAGACGGTCTGTTGATGCGGCTGGAGCGCAAGGATTTCAACGCGCTGCTGCGCGAGCCTTTGGTGAAATGGCTGACTCTGGACGAGGCCAAGGCCAGGATCCAGGCGGGTGCCGGCTTGCTTGACGTGCGCTTGGAGGACGAGTACCGCAGCGGGTCGATCAAGGGCAGCGTCAACCTGCCGCTCTATCTCTTGCGGCTGAAGTCTGCCGGGTTGGACCGCAAGCGCCACTACATTGTCTTTTGCCAGACCGGCAGCCGCAGTTGCGCGGCGGCTTTCCTGTTGAGCCGGCAGGGTTTCGATGTGTCCGTGCTGCATGGCGGCTTGGACGGGCTTGCCAGTGCCAAGGGTGTCCGGGCGGAGGAATAAGACTGACGGCGGGCTTGCCCGTTCCTGCCGGGTGCGGGTCTTGGCGCGGGGGGGCGGTTTGTGTCATATTGCGCACATTTTTTGCGAAGCTCCGCCTTCGCCGCCTGCTGACTTTGACCTGGAATTCCAAACCGAATGAGCAAAACCATCGTCCTGACCGGCATCACCACCACAGGAACCCCACACTTGGGCAATTATGTGGGCGCCATCCGCCCGGCCATCGAGGCCAGCCGCGACCACAACGTGCTACCGTTTTATTTCCTGGCCGACTACCACGCCCTGATCAAATGCCAGGAGCCGGAGCGGGTGGGGCAATCCACCTTGGAAATCGCCGCCACTTGGCTGGCCTTGGGGTTGGACACGGAAAACGCGGTGTTCTACCGCCAGTCGGATGTCCCGGAAATCGCCGAACTGGCCTGGATGTTGAACTGTGTCACCGCCAAGGGGCTGATGAACCGCGCCCATGCCTACAAGGCGGCGGTGCAGGCCAACGAGGAGGGCGGCGAGGCCGACCCGGACAAGGGCGTGACCATGGGCCTGTTCAATTATCCCGTCCTGATGGCGGCGGACATTTTACTGTTCAACGCCCACAAGGTGCCGGTGGGCAAGGATCAGATCCAGCACATCGAGATGGCGCGGGACATCGCCGGACGCTTCAACCACCTCTACGGCGAGCATTTCAACATCCCCGCCGCTGTGGTCAGCGAGGATACGGCGACCTTGTGCGGCTTGGACGGGCGCAAGATGAGCAAGAGCTACGACAACACCATTCCGCTGTTCCTGCCGGAAAAGCAGTTCCGCAAGCTCATCATGAAGATCAAGACCAATTCCCTGGAGCCTGGCCAGCCGAAAGACCCGGACACCTGCACCCTGTTTGGCATCTACAAAGCGTTTGCCACGAAAGACGAGGTGGAAGCCTTGCGCAAGCGCTACGAGGAAGGCATCGCCTGGGGCGAAATGAAGCAGTTCTTGTTCGAGTACCTGAACGACCATCTGTTGGTGGCGCGGGAGCGTTACGACGCCTTGCTGCAATCCCCCGACAAGATCGAGGAAATCCTGGGGCTGGGCGCGGAAAAGGCGCGCGCTTATAGTGTCCCCTTCATGCGGAAAATCCGCCAGAGCGTGGGCATTCGGAGCTTGGCGCGACAGTAAGCCGTGGATGCGCCGGAAAATTTTAAATCTATTGCTGGTTTTGCAGATGGCCTGCGTGGCCGCGCCGATGGTGGCGGCCATGGTTTTGCCAGGCTGTTCCGCCGCCAAGCCTAAGCCGGCGGCCCTGCGGATTTTGCCCAAGGCGAAGAAAACCAGCCTGCCGCCTGCGGAATCCGCAGAGTACGAGCTGGATGACGGTGCCGATTATGGCGGTGGCCCTGCGACTTTTCGCAGGAATCTTCCCTTGGCCGGGACGAAATGGGAATGGGAAGGCAATCTGGGCCAGGATCCAGCCGATGCTCCGGGCAATGCCTCCCGCTACAGCCTGGAGTTCAAACCCAATGGCTGGTTCGATTTCCAGGCCGACTGCAAGCATGGCGCGGGGATCTACGAGATCGAGGGGCAGCGCATCGCCTTGGCGGTGATCAAGGCCAGCCATCGGGCATGCCGCGACGGTTCGTTGGCCGACGATTTCCTCAGAGCCTTGGAGGGCGCGAAATCCTACCGGCAAGCCGAGAGCAGGCTTTATTTTGAGCTCAGGCGCGAGGCAAAAACCATGGTTTTTGGAATAAAACCATAAGGAATATGGTGGTTTTTCCGGGCAGATTGTCCGCGCCCTTCGCCAGCCTTTGGTATCCGGCCTATTTTTCTTTTAAAACAATTGCTTGCAATTATTTCCCGTGATTCGCGGCGCGGGCGGTGAAAAACAATTCCGCAAAAGCATGACAATGCACCAGATTATTGAGTAGTATTAGCCGATCTTGACGGTTGGCCAGGCCCATGGCCTGGGCGGGTCGGTTCCCGGCGGGCCGCGCAAGCCCCTTGCGGCCGGGTGGAGACAAATCCGGGCGACCATGTGTGTCGGTGCCTCGAGACAGAAACCACGCGATGCGTGGAGAATAAAAAATCCCTAAGAGAACACGGTACGATGAAAAAAATAACTAAAAATTTTGGCGTTGCATTGGTGACCGGCCTGCTGGCCCTTGGTTCTGTTTCGGCTTCCTACGCGGCTGAAGACGCGGGTGGCGTGGTAAAGTACATCGGCCTGTCCTATGATGCGGCCAAAGCCGCGCTGGCTGCCGCGAAGGCCGGCAACAAGGAAGAGACATCGACCAACCTGAAGCAGGTCCGCCAATACTCCAAGGAAATCACCGGCGATGCGGCCGGCATGAAGCTGCAGAAGGTCAACCAGGCGGTCAAGGCTGCCGGCAACGCGGTGGACGCGGGCGACCTGCCCAAGGCCGCCGAACTGTTGGAGCCGGCGGTCAAGAGCCTGGAAGAGATCAAGAACGCCAAGTAAAGCGCTTTTCGGGCTGGGGCGGGCGGGTCTTTAGGTGGCCCGCCCCCCGCTCCCGTTGTCAGGGAAGAATCGAACGCAGTGCCAACACGGTGCGCGTGGCAAGGCTCCGTGTTGGTGGCGTAGATGCCTTTAGGGCATCTCAAGACTAAAACCACGCCCGGCGTGGATATTACAACAACCTGTGAGGAGAACTCTGAAAAATGCAAAAAATCAATAAAACTCTTGGTACGGCATTGATGGCCGGTCTGCTGGCCGTTGGGACTGTGGGTTTCGTTCCGGTTTCCTATGCCGCCGAGAACTCGGCCGGCGTGGCTGAATTCCTGGACAAGTCTGCGGACTCTGCCAAGAAGGCTTTGGAGGAACTGCAAAGCGGCCGCCCGGATGAGGCCAAGGTGGAACTGAAGAATGTTCGCCAGTACACCAAGGAAATCACCGGTGCGGCGGCCAGCATGAAGCTGCAGAAAGTCAACCAGGCCATCAAAGAGACCATGCGTATCCTTGATGAGGAAAAGGACGTCAAGAAGGCCATCGACGTGTTGGCGCCTGCCGTGCAGAGCATGCAGGAAATCAACGCCGAATCCAAGAAGAAGTAAAGCGTTCCGGCCACGGGCGCGGAGCGGGCGGGTTTTCAAGCCGCCGGTTCCGCGCCCATGGTTTTCCCGGTGGCCAGCGCGGCATCCGCCAAGCCCGGAAGAGCCTGCCAGCGGTTTAATCCCCTTCCTTACTCATTTCCCAAGCGCCTGCGGAGACCCGCTTTATGGCGGCGTCCAATCTTCATTTCCACAGTTTGAACGGCTCGCTAGGGTAGTCCTTCGGGGCATGCATCCATTCGGCGGACACTTCCGCCGCGACGATGCGGCTCAACAGCAGGCTGCCTTTGCCATGGCCGGAAACATCATGCAATTCAATAGGCACCCCTGCCAAGTCGCGCAGGTCGAGATTCGGCAGGCCCACGCCGAATTGTTTCGCCAAGCCCTGGGTTTTTGCCGCCAGGCGTTCGGCAAAACCCAGCAGAGAGCGGAAAGTGGCGTAATCCGCGCCTGACATGTTCAGCTTGGAAGGGTCGGCCAGGCAGAATTCAGCCGTTTGCGTCTTGCCTTGGAAAACGTCCACCTGTTCGCAGGCGATGCCTGCCACCTGGCGGCTTTGCCCCGTTTTCACAATGTTCGTCGGCGGCACTGGCTGGGCCGCCTGGGCTATTTTGTCCAAGGACACCTTGCCGCCCAGCATTTCCTCCCATTTCGCCCGTTGTTTGGGGTTGAGCTTGGCGATTTGTCCGGCCATCCCCTGCAACAGCGGCTGGACCGTTTCCGTTTGTTGCGCAAGGCGGTTGACCTGGTTTTCATCCAAGGTCATGACGCTGTGCTTGCGATGGTCGATGACGGACAGCATTTCAGGCGTGGCGGAATAAATGAAGTCCATGCTTTCGTCGCCGCCGATGCCACGGACCAGAATCTTGCCGTCCTTGATGATGACGGGCTGAAGCTTGGCGGATTTTGCGCCATTTTCGGCAGTCAGGTATTCCAGAGTGATGTCGGCGTGGGCGGCTTGGGCGAGGCTCAAGCCGCAGAGCAAGGCAAGGATGTGCCGGTGTTTCATGGGGGGAATTCTCATATAGACAATTCGGCCATTATGCACCGTGCCGGGGGTTGCTGGCGAGAGCGGCCTCAGAACGAGTAACGCACCCCGAACCAGAAGATGCGCGGCGCGCCCGGCGAGTAGAAGGTGCTATGCCGGACCGAGTCGATGTTGCCTTCGCCGCTGAACGGGCGGGCGACGAAGTTGCCGCTGGCGTCGAAGCCGGTCGGCCCCAGTTGCGCCGCCGTGTAATAGCGATGGTCGAAGAGATTGTTGATTTGCCCGAACACCTGCAAGCCACGGGCGAAACTGGGGGTAAAGCGCAGGCCGTAGTTCACCACGACATAGCCCGGACTCTTGCCCTGCCCCAAGTAATATTTGCCGTCCGGCTGGTGGGCGTTGTTTTCGTTGCCCCGCGCATACATGCTGGAATACCCGATGATGTTCAGGTTTGTGCCCCAGTCCGGCGTGACTTGCCAGTCCAGGTAGGTCTTGAACATATGCTCGGGAATCAGCGGGATCTTGTCGCCGGGGCGGATGGTGATCGCGCCGTCCAAGCCCAAGCCGGCGTCACTGGTGCTGTTGCTGCTGCCGTTGACGGTTTCATAAGACTGATAGGTGGCGTCCAAATAGGTGTAATTGGCCCCCACCGTCAAGCTGCCGAGTTTGGCATTCCCAAGTTTCAAGTCCTGGGCGGTATGGCTCAGGCCCGCTTCGACGCCCTGGCGCTGGGTTTTGCCGAAGTTCTTGAAATAGCCATAGCCGGCTTGGTTGTCCGCCACAAATAATATGTCGTCATGGTTTTCCGCGTGGAAATAGCCGAGATTCCAATCGACCTTCCATGGCAGTTGTCCACGAAAGCCCACTTCCCAGGTTTCGGTCACGACTTGCTTCAGCGGCGGGTCGCCGGCCATGGCGTTGGGCAGTTTGCACGGCTGCTCGGGGTTGGCGCAGCCCAGCTCAATCGTGGTCGGGGCGCGGCTACCCTCGTTATAACCCGCGTAGAAGTTGATCTCCTTTATTGGATTGTAGGTCAGGCCCACGGCGGGGTTGAAACGGTCGTAGGCGTGGTTGCCGTTTAGGGAGTTGCTGCCGCCTAGCGGATGGATCTGGTCCTGGTTGTTGAGCGAGGTGTGGTTGTAGCGTCCCGAGGCGGTAAGGTGCAGCTTGTCGGTGATCGACAGGTTGTCTTCGAGGAAAAAGCTCCAGGTGGTGGTGTTTCCCTTCAAAGACACGCGGCTGTCATAGGGTTCGCCGTCCACCACGCCGCCGGTTTCGCCGTCGGCATAACTGGGAATGCCGGTGATGCCGCGGTCCGGGTTGAGATAGCCCAACTGGGTGGACTGCCCAAAGCTCACGACGCTTTGGTCGTAGGCGCCGCCGAATAGGAAGCGGTTGGCGCTGCCGAAAATCTTGCCGTCCAGCACGGCTTGGAGCGCCGTCCCCCAGTTTTCCTGGTTGGTCGAGGTGCGGTTGAGCAGCCCGTTGCATTTCTCGCCCGGCTCGTCATTCTGCAAGCCCTGCGCGATGCAGCGCAACGAAGGGAAGGGCGTGTTCGCCGCGTTCAGCGTGTGGGCGGGATAGGGAATCCCCGCCTCTTGCAAGGCCGTTTTGTCCGCGTTGGACAAGCCGTAAACTGCCTGGTCCAAGGCGTTTTCGTTAATGTCGCCGTTGAACGTCTGCGTCCTGATGTTGCGGTAGTAGGAATTGCCTGAGAATGTCACCCAGTCGTTCAGGCTGTGCTTGCCTTCCAAATTCAAAAACAGCGAACGGTTGTCGGTGATGTCCGGCTTGGTGTAGACGCTGCTATAGTCGCGGGCCAAAAAGCTTTGCTCCTGCAAGCCATTGCCATACATTTGGTTGTCGTTGTAGGCGGCGGTGAATTTGATGTCCGTGCGCTCGCCCTCCCAGCCCGCTTTGCCGAAGATTTGGCGGATTTCGGTCGGGGAATTCACGCGCCAGCCGTTTTCCTTGAAGTAATTGCCGGTCAGATACCAGTTCAAACCCGACGAACTGTCGAATCCGCCATGCTCGAATTCAAAGGCATGGCGGTCATACTCGCCATAAATCGCCTGTCCGGTCGTGCCGGGATTGTGCTTGCCGTCCTTGGTCTGGATCGACAGCGCGCCGCCCAGGGTGTTGCGTCCGAATAGGGGGTTGGAGCCGGGCATCATGGCTATCGAGGCAATCGCGCTTTTCGGGATCAAGTCCCAACTGACCACATCGCCAAACGGCTGGTTCAGGCGCACCGCGTCCATGTAGACGGAAAGCCCCTGCGGCGTGCCCAGCAGCGGCGAGGCGGTGTAGCCTCGGTAGTTCACGTCGGGCTGGAATTGGTTGCCCTGGACTTCGTTGAGGTACACGCTGCCCAAGGCGCGGTTCATGAAATCGGTCAGGTTGACGGCGTTGGTCTTGGCAATGTCCTTGTCCGTCGCGGTCTGCACCGGCGCGGGGATTTGCTCTTTGCTTAGGCCCAGGCCGGGCAGCGGGGCGGTGTCGACCACTTCCACTTCCGGCAGTTCGGCCGGTTCCGGCTCGGCCCCTTCGGCCAAGGTTGCCGCAAACCCAAGCGGAATCGCGGAGAATAAAATAGGCAGGATTTTCATAAGGTTTAGCCCACAGATGCGAACGCCATGTGCGGTCATGGCTGGAAATTTTTGTGCGCATGATAGGGCCGGCCCCTCCTGCGGCCTATGGGAAAAATTCCCGCCATTCGGTTTTTGCCGGGTGCGAATCCATGGGCGGCCGGGGAAAAGCTTGGAGACCTGCTAAAATTTCAAGGCGCTTGCAAACCGAAATGGCCGGCCATGCGAAAGACTTGGGCAAGGCAGGCGATCAATTCAATCATTTGTGTGAATTTTCAGGAGAACCACCATGAAAACCAGCGTTGGCATTATCTTTATGGGGATTGCCTTGTCTTGGTGGGCGCTGCCGGCGCAAGCCGCGCCCAAAGCCGGCAAGGCCGACATGGAAACCTGCCTGAAAGCCGCTTTGGCGAAGCGGGCGGGCGAAGTCGTCAAGCTTGAGCGCAAAGACGAGCGCGGGGTTCCGGTTTACGAATTTGACATCCTCGGCCAGGATGGCAAAGAGTGGGATTTGGAGTGCGACGCCCGCAGCGGGACAATCACCGAGGAGGAGCAGGAAGTCGCCAGCCCCGACGATCCTTTGTTCAAGGCCAAGGCCAAGATTGGCTTGGAGCAGGCGAAGAAAACCGCCCTCGACGCCTATCCGGGGGAAATCGTTGAAATCGAGTATGAAATTGAAGGCAATGGCGACGCCTCCTATGAATTCGATATCAAGGCCAAGGATGGCAAGGAGGTAAAGCTGGAAGTCGATGCGGGCAGCGGAAAAATAGTTGAGGACACAGAAACCGAGCTTTATCAAATCGGCAAGGAATGAGTCGATGGGCTTGTTATCCCGGACGACGGCAAATACTGTTCAGCGTGGCCACCTTCCGCAGGGCGGTAAAACTGGGCGCGACGGGGATTGCGCGCCAATCCGTGTGAGCCGGAATGGTGCTTTTGATGTGGTGCCACTAGGCGGCGGGCAAAGCGTGGCGACCCCCGCGAAGATCGTATAAACTGTGTTTTGTCCGGTCGCCAGCCTCCTGCCGCTGAGCGGTTTTGGTTTGGGCTTAAGGCCGTTGCACGGACAGGAATCGTCCGATTCTTCGCCATGCCGCGTCCAAGGCCACCGGTCCGGGGTTCTGTTGGATGTTTCCTGTCACATAGCTGGAGAAATAGACCATGAAGAAAATACTATTCGCGTGTTTTGCCGCATTCCTAATGCTGTTCGCCGGCCTTGCCGCCGCCGCAGTCGATCTCAATTCCGCGACGGCGGCGGAACTGGATGCCGTGAAGGGCATAGGCCCCGCCAAGGCGAAGGCGATCATCGACTATCGGGAGAAAAATGGCCCGTTCAAGAGCGTGGACGACCTGAAAGGTGTCAAGGGGTTCGGCGCGAAAACCATTGAAAAATTGCGTCCCGAACTGACCGTAGGTGGCGCTCCCGCCGCCCCGATGGCCCCGGCGCCAAAAGCCGCCGCGCCGGCAGCCCCGGCCCCTGCGGTGGCGCCTCCCCCGGCTGCTCCGCCGACTAAAAAGTAAGCGGCAAGCCTTTGCGAGATGGGCGGCGCGAAAGCGCCGCCCATCGTGCCGTCTTTTGGACAACGCCCGATGGCCCACTCTCACGGACACAATCATTCTCATGCGGACCCCGGGTTCCGGCTCGCGTTGGCGGGGCTGATCACACTGGGATTCGTTGGCTTCGAGGCGGCGGCGGGCTGGTTTGCCAACAGCTTGGCCTTGCTCACCGACGCGGCCCATAATCTGACCGACGCCTTGGCCTTGGGCTTAAGCTGGTACGCACACCGCTTGGCTGGCCGTCCCGCCCATGCCGGCAAGACTTTCGGCTACCATCGCGCCGGCATCCTGGCCGCTCTGCTCAATTCTTCGACCTTGGCGCTGATCGCCTTCGGCATTTTCCGCGAAGCATGGGGGCGTTTCCTCGCTCCGCCTGTGGTGGCTTCGGATGTGCTGATGTCGGTGGGATCCGCCGCCTTCGTGGTCAACCTGCTGACCGCCTGGTTGGTCAGCCATGGCAGCGACCACGATTTGAACCTGCGCAGCGCCTTCCTGCATCTGCTCGGCGATGTGTTTTCCACCTTTGGCGCCATCGCGGCAGGCGTGGGCATTTGGCTGACCGGGAAATTCTGGCTGGATCCTTTGGCCAGTGCGCTCATCGGCTTGCTGATCTTGTGGAACGCCTGGACCATTCTGCGCGAGACCGTGGATATTCTGCTGGAGGCCACGCCCGAAGACATCGACATGAGCCTGATGGTGCGCGACCTGCTGCAAGTGGACGGGGTGCGGGGCGTGCATGACCTGCATGTGTGGAGCATCTCCCGCAGTCTCAGAATGCTGTCCGCCCATGTCGTCATCGACGACATTCCCGTCAGCGAGGCGGCCATCCTCCAGCGCCGTTTGAGAAAACTCATGCACGAGCGTTACGACATCGACCATTCCACCTTGCAATTGGAATGTGAAGGCTGCGACCCCGATGCCTTGTATTGCGACATCGCCAATGCCGCCCACGGGCATGGCGATTAGGCCTGCTTATCCAAACGTATCCGCCGTAATATTTTCCCGCCAACTCCTGGCAAACTCCGCTTCCCGCGCACGGTCCGCGTCCATCGGGGAGTCGCCGCCGCCGGTGGCGACCAACTGCCTTTCGGTGACGGAATATTCGTAAACCCCGTTGACCGAGATGGCGTAATCGGGGGCCAGGAAACTGTAGCAGTGGTTGATCAGCGAAGGCGGGCCGGGTTGGCGTCCGTTGAGCAGGTCGATGATCGCCGCCGCGCAGATCTTGGCCTGGGAGTTGGCCGAGAAGGCGGACTTCGGCATCGGCGTGGCGACGCAGGAATCGCCGATGATGTGGATGTTCGGAATCTGGGTGGATTCAAAACTATGCGGATCCACCGGACACCAGCCGGAATGGTCGGCCAGTTCGGCTTTGCGCGCCAGCCAGCCGGCCTTCTGCGGCGGGATGATATTGAGCACGTCGGCGCGGTGGTTGTTGAATTCGGTGGCGACGATGCGCTTTTTGGCGTCCACATGGTCGATCTGGCCTTCCTTTTCCGCCGACACCCATTCCACCATGCCCGGATAAAGATCCTGCCAGCCCTTGAAGAATAGCGCTTGCTTGGAGAACTGGGTTTTGGCGTCGAGGATGATGACCTTGGACTTGGGCTTGTGCTGCTGCAAATAGTGGGCGATCAGCGAGGCGCGTTCATAGGGGCCGGGAGGGCAGCGGTAGGGGCTGGCGGGGGCGGTGATGAGTACGACGCCGCCGTCGGCCATGGCCTTGAGTTGGTTCAGCAGCAGCGTGGTTTGCTTGCCGGCCCGCCAAGCGTGGGGGATGGATTTGCTGGCTTTCAGGTCGTAACCTTCGATGGCGTCGTAGCGCATGTCCACGCCGGGGGACAGCACTAGGCGGTCGTAGGGGATTTCCGAGCCGTCTTTCAATTCGACGATGCGCTTTTGCGGATTGATTTCCACTGCCTTGGCATGGACCAGGTTGATGCCGTGGTGGGTCTTCAGACCATCCAGCGGGCGGCGCAGGCTGTCCATGTCATGCCAGCCTGCAATCACCTCGTTGGAACCCGGGCAGGAGATGTGGGCTTTTCTTTTTTCAATCAAAGTGACGTCGAGCGCGGGATTGAAAAGCTTGAGGTATTTGGCGGCGGTGGCGCCGCCGTAACCGCCGCCGACGACCACAACTTTTGCCTTGGCGCCTTTGCTGGGCGCGGCGGCGCAACCGGCAAGGCTCAACGCTCCGGCCGTTCCGGCCATCCTCAAGAAAGTTCTGCGGGTAATGCCTGTCATGGGAATGCCTTATTGTTTCCTGAAGAATTGGGCCATTGCCGCGATGTCTTCATCGGTGTAAGCGCGGGCGATGCGGTTCATGACGGATGAGATGCGCCGCCCCGACTTGAATTCGTTCATTAGGGTGGTGAATTCCTCTTCAGGCTTGCCTGCGAGGGTGGGTGTTGGCGCTTGGCTGTGGCCGTAGGTTCCATGGCAACCGGCGCAGGCATGGGCGAGGCGCTCGACATCGGGGCGGCGTGCGGCGGGCTCGGCGGCTTCCACGGCGTTTATCGTTAGCATCCCGGCAAGCAGGAGGATTGTTTTGTTCTTCATTCGGTCGGGCTGGTTTGTGTTGAGCCATATGTCCGGGTTCCTCGGTGGCGGGGGCCGGGTCGGCCATGGCGCCGTCAACGAGGCTTCGAGCGACAGGAAAAGGGTCGCGCCATCGGTAAAGTGTATAAACCCCCACGCTTCAGGACAAGGCCAAACCAGCGTAAACATTGAAAGGTGGCGGTTCGACAACAAAAAGTTGTGTTCGTGCCGCATTGACAAGTGGAGGGGGGTGTGACAAAGTGTCGCACACCAAGGGAGCCGGGACCGGCTTGCAAGTGCCGGGAAGGGTTGGTCTTAGGAAAAATAACAACTGTAAACCCGTAGGTGGCGCGGTTCCACAATGAGTGGGGGCTGTGTCGTTTCTATATTTTTGGAGGTAAAAATGGCTGCAACAACAATTGGTGGCGCTGTCGCCAAAGACAAGCCGCTGCTCGACA
>CAZOTR010000060.1:0-13667 GCA_964582755.1 uncultured Methylococcaceae bacterium
GCCGCAAAGCCCTTGAAAAACCGCCGTCCGCCCGCATTTGGTAGAATCTCCCTTTAAAATCTTAACCGGAGCCTACCCATGCCTATTTACGAATACCAATGCAAAGCCTGCGGCCATGAGCTGGAAGCGATCCAGAAGATCAGCGAGGAGCCTTTGAAGTTTTGCCCGGAATGCGGCCAGCCGGAATTGAGCAAGCTAGTGTCGGCGGCGGGCTTCCGCCTGAAGGGCGGCGGCTGGTATGAAACCGACTTTAAAAGCGGCGACAAGAAGAAAAACCTGGCGGGCGAGCAGAAGTCCTCCGCCGCCGGCGATGCCGCCAAATCCTCCGCCCCGGCAGCCACTCCCAAAGCACCCGCCGCCAGTTCCTGACCGCCGCCCCTGTTGGAGCGCCGGCTTCCGGCCGGCGCTCCAACAACAAGGCGCGGTTTTCGGGTGGCCGTGCGGGTGTGATTCAGGCAACAAAACCTGCGCTTGGGCCTTTCCATTCCTCGAAGCCGCCAAGAGGGCAGCGCCCCATTGCGAAGCTTGCGCACACCCCGCCCACGCCGTACTATTCCTAGATTTTTCAATCCGTAACCCCTTGGAACGACTTATGCGCAGCCACTATTGTGGACAAATCAACGAAACCCATCTGGACCAGACCGTGGAAATCTGTGGCTGGGTACACCGCCGCCGCGACCATGGCGGGGTCATCTTCATCGACCTGCGCGACCGCGAGGGTCTGGTCCAAGTGGTGTTCGATCCCGACTTGGCGGACGCCTTCAAACTGGCCGAAAGCGTGCGCAACGAGTATGTGCTGGGCATCACCGGCAGGGTGCGACGCCGCCCGGCGGGGACCGAAAACCCCAACATGCCCACCGGCATGGTCGAGTTGCTGGGCACCCGCCTGGAAATCCTCAACAAGGCCGAAACCCCGCCGTTCCCGGTGGAGAGCGAGATCGAGGTCAACGAGGAGACCCGCCTGCGCTACCGCTACATCGACCTGCGCCGCCCGGCGATGCAGGAAAAAATGCGGATGCGCCGCGACATCACCCGTTTCCTGCGTCAGTTCCTCGACAACGAGGGCTTTTACGAGATCGAAACGCCTTTCTTGACCAAGGCCACCCCGGAAGGCGCGCGCGATTATCTGGTACCCAGCCGCACCCACGAGAACTGTTTCTTCGCCCTGCCGCAATCGCCGCAGTTGTACAAGCAGTTGTTGATGATTTCCGGCATGGACCGCTATTACCAAGTGGTGCGCTGCTTCCGCGACGAGGATCTGCGCGCCGACCGCCAGCCGGAATTCACCCAGCTCGACATCGAGACCTCGTTCATGGACGAGAACCAGATCATGGGCATCATGGAGGCGATGATCCGTGACTTGTTCAAGGCCATCTTGGGCGAGGATCTGCCGAATCCGTTCCCGCGCATGACCCATGAAGAGGCGATGCGCCGCTATGCCTCCGACAAGCCGGATTTGCGCGTGCCGCTGGAACTGGTGGACGTGGCCGATTTGTTGAAGCATGTCGATTTCAAGGTCTTCTCCGGCCCCGCCATCGACCCCGAAGGGCGCGTGGTGGCTCTGCGGCTGCCGAAAGGCTGCGAGATGTCGCGCAAGGAAATCGACGATTTGACCAAGTTCGTCGGCATCTACGGGGCCAAGGGCTTGGCGTACATCAAGGTCAACGACCGCGCCGCCGGGCTGGAGGGCTTGCAGTCGCCGATCCTCAAATTCATCCCCGAGGCGGCGGTGAACGAGATTCTGGAGCGCACCGGGGCGCAGACCGGCGATCTGGTGTTCTTCGGCGCGGACAAGGCGCGCATCGTCAACGAGGCGATGGGCGCGTTGCGCGTCAAGCTCGGCCACGACCGGGGCTTGCTCGAAGGAACCTGGAAACCGTTGTGGGTCACGGATTTCCCGATGTTTGAATGGGACGAGAAGAGCAATCGCTGGTTCGCCATCCACCATCCGTTCACCGCGCCGAATTGCAGCCGCGAGGAACTGGAGGCCAACCCCGGCCAGGCGCTGTCCCGCGCCTACGACATGGTGTTGAACGGCACCGAACTCGGCGGCGGCTCGATCCGTATCCACAACACCGAGTTGCAAAGCGCGGTGCTGGATCTGTTGGGCATAGGCGAGGAGGAGGCCAACCGCAAGTTTGGCTTCCTGCTCACCGCGTTGAAATACGGTGCGCCGCCGCACGGCGGGCTGGCCTTCGGCATGGACCGGTTGGCGATGCTGATGTCCGGGGCGAATTCCATCCGCGAAGTCATGGCCTTCCCCAAGACCCAGTCCGCCTGGTGCCCGCTGTTCGACGCGCCGGCACCCGTCACCGACCTGCAATTGCGCGAGTTGGGCATCAAATTGCGCAAGCCGCCCAAGGGGCAGGCGGAGGCGGCTGAATAACCGGGCTTGCCCGGCCCTTGACGGCCCCAATGCAAAGCCCCGCTTCCGCAAGGAAGCGGGGCTTTTTGCGTTCTGGGCGTTTCCGGCAGCGGACTGTGGCACCGTATTCGATCCCCTGCGCGGCAGGCGCTTAGGCTATAAACCCTGAATAAATTGGCAAAATTGGCGGAAAAGGCATTGCGATCCCGCCTTGTTTCATAGGCATTATTTCCCTGCTTTCGCCGGATGGCTTGGAGTAAGATGCAGGTCCAGGAAACGCAGGGGCGGGCGGCGGCAGATGTGCCTTGGAACGGCTCGCAAGGGAATGTATCCGAATGGGTTTGGGTTTGCCCGCAATGCGGAAGGCATTCCCAGTCCGGCTTTAGCAGCAATGTTTTTTCAAGGTCATTATCATGAAAGACTCACCTTTTATCTTTGCGCCCTCAAGGCTGGCTGCGGCGCTTTGCTTGGCCGGCTTGCTGGGCCTGGCCGGGCCGGCAGGCGCGGTCACGGTGACGCAAAACGGCAGCAATGGCCTCACCGGCGTCGGCATTGGCGGCAATGGCGGCAACGGCGCAAACGCGACGGCGAATGCCGCGCAGGCCGGCGACGCCAGCAACTCGGCCACCGCCAACGGCGGCGGCGGTGGCGACGCTGCGGCGGGCAATGCTGGCACCCCTGGCGGGACGGGCGGGGCAGGCGGCAACGGCGATGCCAGCGCGGCGACCAGCTTCGCCGGCAGTGCCTCGGCGACCGCGAATTCCCACGGCGGGCAAGGCGGTTACGGCGGCACATCGACCGCCGGCGGCGGCAACGGCGGTTTAGCGGGCAATGCGAGCGCGACGGCTTTAGCGACCTCGACGGCGGCCAGTTCCTCGACTGCCAACGCCAGCGCCACTGCCAGCGGCGGTCCGGGCGGCACAGGCGTCACTTCGGGGGGGGCGGGCCGCGACGGCGGCACCGCCACGGCCTTGGCTTCTGCGCAAAACGCCAGCAGCGGCACGGTCACCAGCAGCGCCAGCGCCAGCGGCGGCGGCGGCGGCAACGGCTCGGGCAATGGGGGCAACGGCGGAGGCGGCATTGTCACCAGCGCCACCGGCAGTTCCACTGGCGGCGGCAACGTCAACGTGACCGCCAGCCAGAATGGCGGGTCGGGCGGCGGCAGCAGCAATGGCGCGAATGCTGGCGACGGCGCTAGCAGCGTCTTGAGCAATGTCGTCAGCGGCTCGACCACGGGCATCCTGACCCTGAACCAAAACGTGCAAGCCGGCAGCGGCGGTTCGGCCAGCGGCGGCGCGGGTGCGGGCGGGGACGGCGGGACGGGGCAAAGCAACCTGACCGTCAGCGATAGCCAAAGCAGCTTTCTCATTGTGCATACCGACGCGCGCGGCGGCAGCGGCGGCTACGCCACGGCGGGCAGCATCGGCCTCGCCGGCGGCGCCAGCACGGTAGTCAACGCCTCGGGCGCCAGCACGGTCACGGCCACCGGCTTTTCGACTGGCGGCGCGGGCGGCGGCAAGAATTCCAGCGCGGGGGACGGCCTCGCCGGTGGCAATTCCAGTTCCAATGTCACCGCCTCGAATAGCGGCAGCCAGAATGTCAGCGCCACCGCCAGCGCCGGCGGCTGCATCGGCTGCGCCGCCGGCGGCGCGGGCTATGGCGCGGGCCATGCCGGCGGCACGGGCGGCGTGGGTTCGGCGACGGCCTATGGTTCATCGACTGGCGGTGGCCAAGTGGCGGTGCAGGCCGGCCAGACCTCCGGCGACGGCGGTGTCGGCAATGGCGGCGCCGACGGCGGGCAAGGCGGCAACAGCAGCATTGTCAACGCGGTGGGCGGTTCGACGACCGGCTTGCTCGCGGTGTCGCAGTTTGCCAATGGCGGCGTCGGCGGCGCGGCGTCCGGCGGCGGCACTGGCGGCAACGGCGGCACCGCCAGCAGCCAGCTTAATTTCACCGACACCACCGCCGCCAACGTGACGCTGCGCGCCGACGGCAATGGCGGCGCGGGCGGCAGCGGCAATTCCGGCGGCAACGGCGGCAATGGCACCTCGACCAGCAATGTGACCGTCGGCGGCAATTATTCCGGCGAGTTGCGCGCGTTTGGCGGCAACGGCGGCTCGGCGTCCGCGTCAGGCGGCACGGCGGGCGTGGGCGGCGACGCGCTGTCAAGCCTGACCGCCAGTGTGGGCAATGCCGTTTACGTCGGTGGCCAAGGCACGCAAAACAGCGCGACCGGCGGCAACGGCGGCAGCGGCCAGTCAAACAGCGACGGCGGCGCGGGCGGCAGTGCGACGGCGCATAACATCACCACCGACACCAGCAGCAACCAGCAGGTCAATGCCAGCAGCAGCGCGACCGGCGGCAATGGCGGCCAAGCCAACGGCGCGGGCCGCACCGGCGGGGCGGGCGGCACGGTGGCGGCGGACGCCTGGGGCAGCTCGAACGGCACCGGCACGACCTCGGTCACGGCCAACCAATACGGCGGCAACGGCGGCGGCGGGTTTGGCGGCGCGAACGGCGGCGCGGGTGCCGACAGCCAAATGCTGAACGCGGCGCAAGGCTCTACGCAAGGCTATTTGACGTTGCGGCAAGTGGCGGGTGCCGGTAGCGGCGGCAGTTCGGACACCGGCCTGGGCGGCGCGGCCGGGCAGGCGCGCAGTCTGCAAAACGTCAACGACACGACGTCCAGCAACCTGACCGTCACTTCGATCACCCAAGGCGGCTATGGCGGGGCCAGCACCCACGGGACGGCGGGCAACGGCGGTTACAGCCTGTCGCAGAACTTCGTCACCGGCATCGGCAATGTGACCTCGACGGCCTGGGGCAATTACCTGTTCGCCTCTAGCTATGCGGGCGGCGGTTCGACCACTGACGGCACGGCCGGCGCAGGCGGCAACACGGCGGCGCAGAGCATGGCGACCGGGGCCAACACGATCAATTCCTCGGCAGAGTCGTATGGCGGCAATGGCGGCAATGTCTCCGGCACCGGCGACGGCGGCACTGGCGGCTGGTCCACCGCGCAGAGCGCAGGCACGAACAGCAGTGCCAACGCTATCTACAGCGCGGCCACCGCCACCGGCGGCAACGGCGGCACAGGCCGGGGCGCGGGCCATTCGGGCGGGGCCGGTTCGACCGGCACGGTCACCAATGCCGACGGCACCTCCACCGGTGGCGGCGCGGTTACCGCGCAATCCAGCAGCAATGGCGGCAACGGCGGCGACGGGCAGAACGGGGCTAATGGCGGCGCGGGCGCGTCCACGCAGTTGTTGTTCAACCGCGTGTCCGGGTCCACCAGCGGCGCGTTGAGCCTGACCCAGAACGCCAAGGGCGGCGCCGGCGGCGCCAGCGCGGGCGCGGCGGGCGGTGCGGGCGGTTCGGCCACCAACCAGTTCACCTTCAACGCCAATTCTGCTTCTCTAAGCGCCACCACCAACGCCACTGGCGGCGCCGGCGGCACGGGCACGGGCGCGGGTTCCTCCTCGGGCAATGGCGGCGACGCCTGGACCAAGACCAATGTCAGCAACAGCGGCGGATCGACCACGGCGACGGCGACCGCCACCGGCGGCGCCGGCGGCACGGGCGCGACGGGCGGCACGGCCACGGCGATAGCCTGGGGCGGGGAGACCAGCACCGCAGCCAACAAGACGGCGACGGCCACGGCGACCGCAACCGGCGGGCAGGGCGTGGCGGGCAAGGCGGCGGCCAGCGCCGACGCGCTGGCCACCACCGCCAACGGCCAGCAGGCGACGGCTAATTCAACGGCCATCGGCGGCAGCGGCAGCGAGGCGACGACCGCGGCGGGCTCCAGCAAGCAAGGCAGCGTGGCCAGCGTCTACGCCCAAGCCGACGCTCCGGTGTACAACAACACCTCGACCTCCAAGAGCCTGGCCAATTTCGGCGGCACCGTCGGCCTTGACGGCAGCCGCAATTCCTACGCCTTCGTCACCGGCCAGCCCAGCTCTTCGTGGGTCACCACCGCGCTGGCCCCGCCTGGGGTCGGCGTCAACAATCCGGTGAACGCGGTGCTGGGCCAGCCCGGCGCGGTCATTTTCGGCGCGGGCGCGTTGGGCGGCAATTATGCCGGTTCCGGCGGGGTGGAAAACTATACGAGTTCGGTCAGCTTCGTGGTCGATTCCAGCCTAATCACCAACAATCTGGCGGTTGGTTTTTACCAGCACAGTGGGACGGCGGGCGCGGGTTCCAGCCTGGACATCTCGGGTTTCTTGTTTGGCCCCGGCAACAGCTTGTTTAATCTGACGGTGTCCATGTCCCTCAACCTGGACGCCGCGCACACGGGCTTTGGCTTCGACTTCCTGTTTGGCGACCCGCCCGGCTGCACTCCGACCAGCCTCAATATTTGCAGCTTTGGCGGCTTCATCGGCGATTTGTCCGACCCGAACTTCTTCAACGGCAGCGACAGCAATTTGCTGGTCAATTTAGGCACGGCGGCGGATTTCCCCTCTTTGCCTGAACCCGGTACGCTGTGGCTGTTTGGCGCGGCCGCCTTGGCAATCCCAAGCTTGCGCGGGAATGCCTCCCGCCGCCCGTAAAACGCCCCATGGGCGCGGCGGCTGGCCGGCAATGTAGGGGCGAATAAATCCGCCCCTCCGCCCAGATGAAAACTAGCAAGGCAAACCCGCTCCGCTCCGGTGGAGCGGTTTTTTTTTAGCCTAAGCAATTGGCAAACCTAGCCGGAATGCCGCAAAATTCCCGGCCCCATCAATTTTCGCCACCTTAAGAGTCCTTTATGAAACTGCTGCTGCGCCTGTTTTTCCTGCTCCCCGTCCTGTTGGTTTTGGGCTTGGCCGGGGCGGTTTTTGCCATGCTGCAATCCCAGCCGCTCGTCAGCCGCGCCGCAGAATTCACCCCGGAGCGCATCGCCGACGGCAAACGCATCCTCGACGGCAACGACCCGCGCAAACTGAAGCCCGGCGAGGTCAGGAAGATCAGCCTCAGCCAGCAAGACCTCGATTTGGCGCTCAACTACCTAGCCCACCACTATGGCCGGGGCAGCGCGCGGCTGGCGTTGCGGCCGGGCGGGGCGCATGTCGAAATGACCGGGGAACTGCCGCAGAATCCGCTGGGCGCTTATCTGAACATTGACGCGGAACTGGCCCAAACCGACGGCCTGCCGCGTGTGGAGCAGTTGCGCATCGGCAAGCTGGCGGTTCCCGGCGGCTTGGCCGATTGGCTGTTGGGCCGGGCGGTGGAGGCCATGGTGGCGGACGAGGATTACCGCGTGTTCACCGAGGTCGTCAAGAATGTCAGCGTCGCCGACGGCAAGCTGAACGTGACCTACCAATGGCAGAAAGACTTGCCCGCCAAACTCAGCGGCTTGCTCATCCCCCCGCAGGAGCAGGAGCGCCTGCGTGCCTACCAGCAACGGTTGGCGGAAACCACCCGCGACGCGCAGGCCAAAAGCGTGTCCTTGGCCGAATTGCTGCCGCCCTTGTTCAAGCTTGCCGCCGAGCGCTCCGCCGCAAGCGATCCTGTGGCCGAGAACCGCGCGGTGATTTTGGTGCTGGTGTTTTATATCGAAGGGCGGAACTTGGCAAAAATCGTCCCGCAGGCCCAAGACTGGCCGAAACCCGCGCCCCGGCATGTCAAGCTGGGCGACCGCGACGACTTTCCCAAGCATTTCCTGATTTCCGCCGCGCTGTCCGCCAATGCCGGCGGTCCGCTGTCCGACGCGGTCGGCTTGTTCAAGGAGGTGGACGACTCGCGGGGCGGCAGCGGCTTCTCCTTCAACGACCTCGCCGCCGACCGCGCCGGTGTGCGGCTGGGCGAACGCGCCGTCGCCAGCCCGGCTTCGGCCAGGAAGCTGCAACAGTTTTTGGGCGGCGGAAGCTTAAAAGAAACCGACTTCATGCCCTCGGTCGAGGGCTTGCCGGAGTTCATGCCGGAGGCGGAATTCAAAAGCCGCTTCGGCGGCATCGGCGCGCCGGCCTACAACAAGATGATGCAGGAAATCGAACGGCGCGTCGCCGCTTTGGCGGTCAACCGCTGAACCAGCGGCCATTGGCTGGCGCCAGCCAAGGCGCGTGGCCGCTGTAATGGGCCTCCAGCTTGCGCCAGACGGCTTCATAAAAACCGGCGGGGTAGCTCACCGTGGAATACACGCAGGCCGTCGCCAGCAGTAATAGCAGCGTGGCCTGCCAGTATTTCAGGCTGGCGATTTTCAGCGCGGAGCCAAACGAGCTTTTGAGGCGCCGGTTCAGCAAATCGACGCTGAACATCTCGTCCAACAGCAGATGGACGACAAAGCCCAAGCCGACGAACGCGCCGTATAGCCAGGCTACGGGGTAAGGCTTGCCGAACAGATGGCGGGACAGGCTCACCGTACACAGGGCGAAGAACACTGCCGCCAGCAGCGAATGGATGGCCCCCCGGTGGGTGGTCAGGCTGGCGAATAATTCCAGCACCAGATAGCGCACGGCCAGGAACACCCCCAGCCAGACCGCCGCCAGTTCCAGCACGGTGTAACGCCCGACGAACGCGAACATCGCCAAGAAGGCCAGGCCGAAGGCAAGCAGGTTGAAGCTGATCCTGATCGGCACCGAATGGTCGGAGTCGATGTCCGGCAGCAGCCCGCCGAACGCGCCCAGGCCCAGCAGCACCGGCGTTTCGGCGGAGGCAGCCAGCCCTGCTTTCATGCAGGCGATGGCCGCCACCCCGCTGACCCCGGAGGCGACGAAAAGATGGGTTTTGAAATTAGCCATGCGGAATTGTTGGCCCGGTGAAGTCTGTCGGCGTGGCCTGTCCTTGGCGTCAAGTAGTCATTGGATAAATTATCCGACATTTGCGCGGTTTCGGGTGAATCATTATCGTCTTATTACGGCAGTATCTTGATGGATACTGCTTTAGGCCAGCAATCTTTAACTTTTTTTGGAGTGGACATGTCCGTGACCGGTGCCATGCGTTTCCAGCCAACCCAAAGCGGGATGGAGCCTCGCTTCGACCCCAACCCCGCCACCTTGGTTTGTTTTCCCCATGCGGGTGCCGATGCCATCCCTTACCGGGGATTCGCCCAAGCGGTTTCCGCGCAGGAAGGCGGACACCCCGGGCTGCGCGTGGAAGTCGTCAACTTCCCCGGCAGGGGCAGGCGTCACAACGAACCCTTGTTGACCGATTTCGGGCAACTGGCCGACGATGCCTTCAAGCAGGTTTCCCCCTGGATCGGGGGTGGGCGCTACGCCCTTTTCGGCCATAGCATGGGGGCGTGGCTGGCTTATTTGACGGCCCGGCGCATCCATGCGCAAAGACTGCCGCCGCCTTTCCGGCTGATTGTCTCGGCGGCGCGGCCACCGCGCCTGGGGGTAAGGAAAAGGCTGCACGAGCTGGATCGGCCAAGCTTGGTCGCCGAGCTTGAACGCATGGGCGGCTTTCCCCGCGAGTTGCTGGCCAACACCGACGCGCTCGATTACTACCTGCCGATCCTGCGCGCGGATTTTGAGGCCATGGCAGGCTACCAGGCGGATTGTCAGGCGGAACAGGAGTCGGCCTTCGACATCCCCATCACGGTGTTCCGGGGGACCATGGACACCATCGGGCGGGAAGACGCGCTGGCCTGGGGCGAAGAAACCAAGGCCCAAGTCGATCTGCGCGAGTTTGCGGGCAACCACTTCTTTGTCCTGAACCAAGCCGGCGAAGTGGCGCGGTTGACCCGGCAAATCCTGCTGGAATCCGCATAAGCGGGATAATTCCAGGGCTGCGGGTTTTTCCAGGGCATGGCTAACGTCAGGGATAACATCGCTTGCGGGCGATGTTATCCCCAAGCGGCTTATTCTTGCCTGAGTTCGGGATAATTTGCCGGATGGGACGAGGCAAAGCCACGCCTAGCCTTCCATGCGGGCTACAGCTAATTTTCCTATCCCGAACTCAGGTTATTCTTGAATCCCGCCCGCCGTCAGCTTGGCCGGGTCCAGCAGGCGTTCCAGTTCTGCGCGGGCGATGCCGGTCATCTCCATCGCCACATCCACTATCGGACGCTTCGTCTTGTAGGCGTTCTTGGCGATTTCGGCGGCTTTCGCATAGCCGATGATGGGGTTTAGCGCGGTGACCAGAATGGGGTTCAAGGCCAAGGCGCGGTCCAGGTTGTCCTGCCGCACGGCGAAACCGGCGATGGCCTTGTCCGCCAGCAGGCGCGAGACGTTTGCCAACAGTTCGATGCTTTGCAGCAGGTTGTAGGCGACCACCGGCAGCATGACATTGAGCTGGAACGAGCCGGACTGGCCGGCGATGGTGATGGTGGCATCGTTGCCGATGATCTGGGCGGCCACCATGCAGGTGGCTTCCGGGATGACCGGGTTGACCTTGCCGGGCATGATGCTGGAGCCGGGTTGCAGCGCGGGCAGTTCGATCTCGCCCAGCCCGGCCAGGGGGCCGGAGTTCATCCAGCGCAGGTCGTTGGCGATTTTCATCAGGCTGACGGCGACGGTCTTCAACTGGCCGGACAGTTCCACCGCCGCGTCCTGGCTGCTGAGACTCTCGAAGAACGAGGCATTGGGCTGGAACGGCAGGCCGGTGGCGTCGGAGAGGGATTCGGCGATGCGGGCGGCGAATTCGGGATGGGCGTTGATGCCGGTGCCTACCGCCGTGCCGCCCTGGGCCAGCCGGTAAATGCGCGGCAGGGCGGCGCGGATGCGCTCGACGCCATTGCCGATTTGCAGCGCCCAGCCGTCCAGTTCCTGGCTGAGGCGAACCGGCATGGCGTCCATGAGGTGGGTGCGCCCGGTTTTGACCACGTCTTCCAGCGAACGGGCTTTATAGCCGAGGGTGGCTTGCAGATGCTCCAGCGCGGGAATCAGGGCTTGGTTCGCGGCCAGGGCGGCGCTGACATGGATGGCGGCGGGAATGGTGTCGTTGCTGCTTTGCCCCATGTTGACATGGTCGTTGGCGCTGACCGGGAGGCCGGCGCTGCGCGAGGCCAGGGTGGCGATGACCTCGTTGGCGTTCATGTTGGTGCTGGTGCCGGAGCCGGTCTGGAACACGTCCAGGGGGAAATGCTCCAAATGCCTGCCGTCGATGATCTCCTGCGCCGCCGAGACGATGGCCCCGCCCACGCTGGCGTCGAGCAGGCCCAGTTCCATGTTCACCTTGGCCGCGCTTTGCTTGATGAGCGCCACGGCTTGGATGAAGGCGGCGGGCAGGGGGATGCCGGAGACCGGGAAATTTTCCACCGCGCGTTGGGTTTGCGCGGCGTAGAGGGCGGCGGCGGGGACTTGCAGTTCGCCCATGCTGTCTTTTTCGATGCGGAAGTCTGTTGTGGCCATGTCGTTGCCGGGGTCGGAAAGTTGGAGGGGGAAGGGACGCACCTTAGCGCAAGTCTTGGCCTGCCACAAACTGCTTGCCGGTGAAAACTGAATTCAGGCAGGAATGCCCCATGGGCGCGACCCGCCACGGGCCATCGCGGGCATGGCCCGCTTCTGCGGCAAAATCGCTATCAGGCCGGGTTCAGCGCCTTGAGGATGAAGCGGTTCCGCCCCAGCCGTTGCAGATGGTAATCCTTGCCCCGGTCGCAGGAGAAGTAGAGGAAATCGCCGACCAGCAGGCGCTGCGCTTCGCTGTGCAGTTGTTTGAGCATGGCCTTGTCCACTTGCGGACTGTCCGCTCCACAGCCATTTGCTTGTTGCAAATACCAAAACACGGAGGTTTCCGCTCCCTGTTTCACGGTAATCTTGTGGGTGGGGGCGATTCCCCCCGACATGGACGGCAGCAGGCTGGGTTCGATGGCGAATTCAATCATTTCAATTTCTCCTATCCTTGAATCTTAAAAGCCGGGGCGGCTGGGCGCAAGCCCTGCTCCTCGTAGGGTATTTAATCAGGCGAGCCTTTGCGCAACCAGCAACAGGCTGCCCAGCAAGGCCAGCCAGTAGGGCAGGGCGGCTTGATACCATGGGCTATGCCGCCGGACCAGCAAAGCGCTCACATCGTCATGGCTGCCGTTTTGCTGGGCGGCCCGCACCAAAGCCTGGCAGATTTCCCGCAAGCTGGCGCCATGCCGCGATTCCTCCGCACATAGCCGCGCCATCGCCGCGTCGGAGACGAATTTGTGCAGGCCGTCGGAACACAGCAACAGCCATTCGCCGATACCCAGCCGCGCGGACACGATGGCCGGCGTGCCCACCGCGCCCACCCCCGCCATGCAGGCCGGGTCGTTGGGATTGCCGTTGGGCGGCGGCGGGCGGCCTAGGTTCGCGTAAGTCTGGTCCGTGGTGATTTGTTTGATGCGCCAGCCGCCCCACAGGCGCGGCGAGAGGCGGTAGGCGCGGCAATCGCCGATGTTGCTGACATGCGCCCGCCCGCCTGGGAGAAACCACGCGGCGACCAGGGTGGACGCGCCCGGACGGTTGCCGCGCCGGGCGATGGCTGTGCGCACCACGGCATCGCCTAGCCGCAGCCAGTCGGCGAGCTTGCGGGGATCGCGGTAAATTTCCTTGGGCGCTGACTTGCAATGTTCGACCAGGGCATGGCTGGCCACGTCGCCAAACGCGCCACCGCCCACGCCGTCTGCCACCGCGCACAACACGGGCGCGTCGGCGGAGGGCGAGTGGCTGCAACAGTCTTCATTGACGGTGTGGGCCGTGCCGGTCGCGGAGGCGAAGGCGGCTTCCAACCCGCTCCGGCAATGGCGGCGTTGCGCCGGGCGGGACAGCGGGGTGCGGGCCGCGTTGTCCGTCGGGGTGGGGCTGGAAAAAGCGCTGTCCATGGCTGGCTCAACCGGGCCGTTTGAGGGTGATGCGCACCGGCGGCGCTTGCCGCCATTTCGCCGCCAGCACGATTTCCGTGTCGAACGGCCAGACAAATTCCTCCGCTTGCAGAACTTCGCCCAAGGCGGTGCCGTTCTTGTTGTGGGCCGCGTTCGACACGCGCGCGCCGCTGTCGGTGATGGCTTCGATGGTCAGATGATTGCTGGAAACGCCGGCGTGGGCAGGCGGCGTGGTGTAGTCGCGGTCGGCCGCGCGGCCTAGGGTGTAGGGCAGGCGCAGCACGTCCCGGCTGGGGTTGCCGGTGGCGTCCGTTATCGACAGCACGGCCAGCAGTCCGCCTTCGGGCGCGATGACGGGTGTGGCGCTGGCGGCGTGGATGGGCGTCGCGTTGGCGACTGGCGTGAACGGGGTTTCCAAAAATTCCAGTTCGATTTCCGGGCAGTCTTTGGCCTCCCCGGATTCCTTGCCGAGTTTCAGCCGGTGGCGACCCGCGTCCACGGTAACGCGCTGGCGGGGCGGCAGCTTTTTCCCGTCCAGCCAAGTGCCGTTTTTGGATCTGTCTTCCAGCCAGATCCGGCCTTGCTCGGAATACA
>CAZOTR010000060.1:13767-18725 GCA_964582755.1 uncultured Methylococcaceae bacterium
CAAGTGCCGTTTTTGGATCTGTCTTCCAGCCAGATCCGGCCTTGCTCGGAATACAAGCCGCAATGGTCCCCGGAGACAAAGGTTCCCGCCACCACCAAGCTATTCGTGCCACTGCGGCCGATGGTGAGCGGGTAATTGTCCTTGCGGAGGTCCGGGCCTTGCCCCTGGGCGTCGAGGACGCGCAGCAGCAGCGGCTGGCCGAAGAGGGTTTGGCTGCCCGCTGGCGGGGCGCTGGCCGCTTGCACCCACTGGCCCCAAACGTGGACGGCATAAGCGGGCGGGATGCCTTGGTTCAACATTTGCTCGTGCTTGTCGATGGCCCCGGTGGCCGGCAGGTCGGCGCTGCCATGGATGCCGGCAAAACAATCCAGCTTGACCATGGCGTTCGCGCCGAGAATGTCGCGTATCCAATCTTGCCGTGCGGCGGGTTTGAAATCTTTGAAGAAATCCTTGAGGGTGGCTTCGCCATCCGCCGCGCATTCGATTTCGATGTAATGCAATTCCAGCACGTCGCGCTTGGCGATTTCCCGGTGTTCCGGGATTTCCTGGCTCACCAGATGGTTCAGGCGGTTTTCCACCGCCGTGCGGATTGCGTCGAATTTACGCGCCGGCCTTCCCGGCGAGGGCCGTGGGTTTTTATCTTGCGCGGGGGACGGCTGGAAGTTTTCGTCCTCTGCCGGCGGCGGCGGCGACAGCCAACGCCAGATCGCAGCGAAAACATTGGCGAACACGGCCATAGGCTACCTCTGGATTTCAATGTCAATGCGGTGGGCGGGAAGCTCGACCGCCGCGTATCCCACACGGCAACGCGGCAGGGCGTCGAGCAGGGCGCGGAACTGGCCGAAAGGCGAGTGCGCGGAAGGCGCCAGCCATTCCGCCGGCACGGTTTTGGCGATGTTCACCTTCACCGCCATCGCCGTATATGCCCCGCCCGTGGCCAGCCGGGCCAAGTCGACGAAATCCTTCATTTCGACCAGCACCGCCGGCCAGGGCGCGGCGAATTCGCGGCTTAACAACAGAGGCTTCATGGCTTGGCCTTGGCGGGTTTTGCCGGGGCGGCAGGCGGCGGGGTCTCCGGTTCCTGGCGCAGGGTTTTGATGATGCGCAGCGCCAACTCGGCGCTGAGATTGCGTTCCGTGTCGCCGGGCGCTTGCACCTTGCCGGTTTTCTTCACCCAGTTGCGTTCGCTCAACACGGCGATGGCCTTGTCATAGGGGGCGTCGCCAAAGCCCTGGGTCTTGAAAACAGCGACATACCATTTGTAGGGTAGCACATTGCATTCGGCCCGCAGCTTCCCGCCGCCTTTGGGGCAGGTTTTCTGGATTTGCGCCAGCGACTCTTGGTCGAAATGGAACGGCGGCGTGCCGGTCTTGCCGGCGATCCAAGCGATGGCATTGCAGCTTTTCGCGCCGAACACATTGGCGCAGGCGTCGTCCGCCGTGCCGCCGTTCTGATGGCTGGCCATGCCTTGCAACACTCGTTTGGCCAATGCCGGATCAATGCCTATGGCTTGCGGTTCGGCCAGCCGCTCCACTGGCAGGACGTAGCGCTTGCCCTGGGCGTCGCCGATGTGGTCCACCAGATGCGGATAGGCTTGCGCCGCCGCGCCGTTGGCGGCGGCGGCTAGGCGGGCCAACATGCCGGCCACGCCGACGGCGGTGGAGCGGCCTTCGCCCTGGCCCCAGCCTTCGTTGGCGATTTGTCCGCCTAGCCCCAAGCCCTTGCAGCGCCGCCATTCCTGCGCCTTGCAGCCGCTGGCGAAGCTTTTGTCAAAGCGGAACTCGCTGATCAGGCGGAAGCCCTGGGTGTCTTCCGGCTCGTTGGTCCAGTCCAAATCCGGCGCGGATTCCTGCAAAGGCTTGGAGGCCGACGGCTCGGTGAACAAGCGGCCATACAGCAAAGGCAGGCTTAGGGGCTGCTTGCGGGCTTGCTCGACGATGCGTTCGTTGGCCGGTCGGCCAAATAGCAGATCCAGCTTGGCGCAGTCCGCATCGCCGGCTTCGCGCCCGCAGCCCAGGTTCCAACCCAACAATCGCGCCGCCTCCTGCGCCCGTTGCGGGCGCTGGCATTCCTTCCATAGCCAGCGCCGCGCTTCGGCGACGGTGGCGTCGCCGCAAAACAAACGGTCCAGGAAAGCCTTGGAATTGGAGGTTTTCAAATCGTGCCACAAGGCTTTCAGCGGTTCGCCGTCGCGGTAAGCCGGGTTGTCCAGCAAAAATCCCAAGGCCATGATCGGCTTGACCGTCGAGGCGGGCAGCGCATCGACGAACAGCGCATGGTTGGGCAAGCGTCCGGTGTCGTAGCGGGGCCGGAACGGGGCGTCCGGGCAAGCGGCATCGTGCTTGGGGCCGTCATGGTCTTGTTGGTAGCAAGCGGTATGGGCGCTGCCTAAGGCTTCGATCTTGCCGCTGGCGATGTCAATAATGGCAACCGCCGCCATGCGCACCGCCGCTGTTTCGTACATCTCCGCCGCCAGTTTCAGCAGCTTGTCGGAACCCTCCAACCCCAACAGATCGCAGGCATGGCGGTTGCCGCTGTAGCAGGCCGCCCACTGCTGCGCCTTGGCTTGCGCCGCCGGGTCTATGGTCAGGTAGACATTGAAGCCGACCTCGGTGTCGCGCCCGCGCAGCGGAATGCGGTTGGGGCCGTGCGGCTGCGGACGCTCCGGCGTCTTGGCGGCGTCTTCCGCCGGTTCTGGCTCTCGCGTGTACAGGCCGTAGGCGATGCCTTTCGGTGTGCGGATGCGGCCCAAGTCGGACAGGATCGTCCCCAGATCCTCGGGTATGCCCCAGGCCGGGTCGTTGGCGGGCCAGTCGGCTGGCTTGCCCGTCCGGCCTATCCCCTGCACCTGCGCCTTGGCGATGCCCGGCGGGGCCATGGCCGGGCAGGTTTCCGAGTTGCCGCGCTGTTCTTTCAGGTAAAGCAGGCGGTTGTCGGGCAGGGGGCCGAAATACACGCAGCCGTCCGCCCCGCGCCAAGGGTTGTCTTGGCGGAAGATGCCGTCCGGCACCCGCATCGCTGTGTCGGCGCGCGCTTTCCACAGCCCCGGCCAGTCCAGCAGATCCAGCCGCCGGCCTTGGTCTGCGGCCAGCCATGCCGCCATCTCCAACACTTCCTCGCAATCGTCCTTGCCCACGTCCCAATGCTCCAGGTTGAAACGCAAAACCTTGGGCGGTTCGCTCAAACGCGCCAGCTTGGCCTCGATGGCTTGCAATTGCCTCAGCAGCCTGCCGATTCTGGCGGCGCTGGCGCAGGTGAACTTGTCTTCCAGCATTTTTGCGGTCAAGGCCGGGTAAGCCGCGCCGGGGGCTTGCAACTCGATGGCCCGCTCGAAGCTTCGCAAAGCCTTGAAGCGGTGCTGGTCGATGTAAGTCTCCTCGACCGTCTTGCCAAACATCGCCCCGCCCAGCCAGAAGGACAGCGCCAGCGACAGCAACAAGCCGAACAACACCCAATGGGCATGGCGGAACAGGCTAGGCGGCGCGTTCATGGCTGTTCCCAGGCAAAGCCGCGTGGGCCTGTGGATGAATTCACCTGCAAAGCCAGCCCCAAAAACAGCGCGTTGCTCAACAGCGACCAAGCGCCGTAGCTTAGAAACGGAAAGGTGATGCCGGTCAAGGGTAGCCAGGCGAGGTTGCCGGCCACGGTGACGGCCAGTTGGGTCAGGCTCAGGCCGACCCAGCATAGCGTTATCCAACTCAGCCAAGCCTGCCCCAAATCGTCGCTTTCCACCCGCCCGGAGGTGCCGGCCAGATGGAAACGCGCCAGCCGCCATAGCCACAGCGCGAACAAAGCCAGCAGCGCCACGCTGCCCCAAGGCCCGAACACTCCGTTCAGCGCGGTGTGCATATAATCGCTTTGGATTTGCGCAGGCACGCCCCGGCACACGCCGGCCAGCTCACCGCACCAAGGCGCGTGGCCCAGGCCAAAGCCGCCGCTTTCCGCCGCCACCTCCTGGAACCACAGCACATGGGCCATCTGGTCATTGCTTGCGGTGAATGGGTTTTGGGCGCTTTCCAAACGCTCGCCGATGCGCCGGCCAAACAAGCTGCCATAGCGCAGCAAGACAAATGAAGCGGCCCAGACATACAGCGGAACCACAGCCATCCCCGCGACTATCCCCAAACGCCAATGCCAGTGTTGCGCGACCAGCCAGGCGACGCCCAGCCCCAAAAAAATCGAGCCGGAGTAGAGGACCACCAACAGCGGGCCGTTGTCGTCGGTCAGCTTCAAGCCGCCCCCCACGAACAGCAGCGTCAACAGCAAGGGCGCGGCCAGTTTCAGGCGCAAGGGCAAGCGGGCGAATTCCCAGGCCAGACGCGGCCGCCAGCCGGGAGGCTGGCCCGGTGGCGGGCGCAGCCAAGGCGAAACCAGCTTGTCGGCCCGCGCCAGCAGGAACCAGGACAGGCCGGTGAGCAGGCAGAAGCGGAAAATCTCCGAGGTGAATTGGCGATGCCCGCCCAGCAAAGCCCAGACGGCGGCCAGCAAGAATAGCGTCGCCAGCAAGGCCAGCCCCCAACTGACCCAGGCCCGCAGGTTCCGCCCAGCCGCCACCAAGGGCCAGACACTCAAAACCCGCAAACCCAGACGGGCCAAGGGAACGCGCAGCACCGGCAGGGTCGAGACCAGCACGAAGGCCACGAACAGATGGCCTTGTTGGTACAGCCCCTGGAAGCGGTTGTCGAAATAACCGTTGGCGGACAGATCCAGCAGCAGCCAGCCGCTCAAACCCGCAAACAGCACAAAGCCGGGATAGCCCAGCGCGGAGGCGGGCATTGCCGCCGGCGCGGGCTGCTTCCATGGCAGCAGCAAAGCCAGACAGGCCGCGCCCAACAAGCACAAGGCTGGTTTGAAGCCGCCGGCCAACAAGCCGATGTCGCCGCCGCCCAGCCATTGCAAGGGTGGCTGGGTAAACGCGGCGGTCAGGCTCCAGACGGCGAGGGCAATAAACAACATCC
>CAZOTR010000060.1:18825-21960 GCA_964582755.1 uncultured Methylococcaceae bacterium
GGCTGGGTAAACGCGGCGGTCAGGCTCCAGACGGCGAGGGCAATAAACAACATCCGATGAGTCAGGACAGAGCGCCGGCCCAGTTGCAACACCAGCAAGCCCGCCAAAGCCCATGCCGCCAGATGCCAGCGGACGTTTGGTAACAGATCCAACACGGCGGCGGACTTGGCGGCATTGGGGGCGCTGGCGCGGGCCGTGCCGATGATATCGGCGGCGTCTGCGGCCATCGCCAGGGGCGAACCCTTGCAGCCCAACGCAGTCTCGGCGGCGTTCCAATCCGGCCTGGGCGGGAAAGCCCCGGCCGGCAGCTTGCCGCCGTCGCCGTCCAACACCGCCGCCAAGCCCGCCAGCGCCAGCAGGCTGTCGCCGCCCGCTGGCGGGCTGGCGCCGACGCGGCGGGACAGCAAGCCCCAAACGCATTCGACTGGCCGGGACCACGCCTCGCCCTGGCGTATGGCCAATTGGTAGTGTTCGCGGTAAGTGCGGGTTTTTTCCAGCAGATTGTTGAATTGGTCCCGCCAGTCTTCCTCCACGCCTATGCCCTCCCGCGCCCGCTCCTCCCATTCGTCCCGCTGTTGTTGCGTGGCCGCCAAAGGCTGGAAGAAATCCTTCCGCCATGCGAGGTGGGCAGCGTCCATGTCGGCCAGCATCTGCCGCGCCTGCCCCAGCGCCTCGACCGTCAACGGCTTGGCGGTGTGGGGCGGGGGTTCGATTTTGGCTAGGCCGAGCAGGTCGCGTGACTTGTCCCGCAGGCGGACCGGCAGGGGCGGCTTGCGATATTCGGCGCAAATGCCGGCCGCCTCGCCCGGCAGATACGCATAAAACTGGCCGCAGACCCGCCTGAGCCAATCTGCCTTGCCCGTGTCCGGCGGCAACCCGACCCTAAGCTCCACATCCCGCCGGTAACGGTCATCCGCGCCCCGGAACAACTTCGCCTCGCCGAATACCCGCCCTTGCCAAGCCAGCCACGCTATCGCCAATAGGGTTAGCAGGATTTCCATCTGGTTGCGGCTGGCTGTCTTTGGCATGTTGGCGTTTAGTGTTGGAGTAGGGTCATGGGGGTCTGGGGCTTGGGCGGGAGAAAACCAAAGCATCCTTGCGCTATCTGCCATGATTTTCCAAGGCAGGGCTTTGCCCGTCTAGTTGGGAGGGGGAGCGTCGCTGGAATCTCCATTATTAGGTGCCATCGCTGGGTCGGCTGGCGCGTTGGTTTGCGAACCACGGGAATTTTTTCGTTGAACGTCGTCGGGCGGCAGTTCAATGTGCGGAAGCGGAATGGGCGAAACAAAAGGAGCAGGGTCTTCTTTGGCCAAGTCATACTCCTTTGACGAGAAATCCATTATCAGCCAGCCATTTTCCAAATCCTGTTGGCTGGGTGGATTCCATGCGTAACTGATGGATGCGAAAGCCATCCAAGGGTTTTTGCCGTGACAGTCTTTGGCATCCACATAGAAGATGACATTGTCCAAGACGGCAACTTGCTCAGTCAATGGTTTGAGCTTCTCGGCGTTGGGAAATAGCCGTTGCCACATGCCGGGAAACTCAGAAAAATAGCCCTTGTCAGCGGAAGGGGGGAGGGCCTCGGCATACACTCTATGGCTTGTCTCAAGTGCTAGGGGTCTGGTTTTGCCATATTGCGTATCGTCAATGTGTTTTATCTGCCATTTATTGTTGGCAGGGTTTTTTTCAAATGCCACCGAGAAATGGTGGCTGTCATCGCCGTTGACGGAGAATTCCTGAACTCGTCTTTCCACGACATAACTTGTGTTAATTTTATACCGATGAATGTAACTTTTCAGAGTGCTGAAGCCTTCTGAATTTTCAAAGGCATTGTTGGAAAATTTGGAAAGTCTGTCGGTGCGCCTTGTTCCCGCTATTTTGGCCAACTCGTCGAGGTTGTGGCGGGGTGATTTTAGCTCTTGTTCCGCAATGGCCTCAAGATCGCCACCGGGGGGGGCAACATCAAGGTGGGCAGGTTTGCGTTCGACTCTGCCGGGCAGTGGGCGCGGGGGCGCATGGGTAACCACTTTTTCTTTTTTGTGGGGTGGGGCGGAAGAATTGGCCTGCGCAGGGCCAAGCACCGCGCAGGACAAGCCTAAGATGATGAGTGTCGAATATTTCACGGTTGGCTCCTGGCTCGATCTGGTTTGAAGATGATCTGCGGCATTTTGTCGTTAAAATACCTTTCTGAGAACGTTTCTCTGGCTTCAACTTTTACGATCTTGATTTTAGGATCTGTCTGCTTGTTGATGATGTTGGCAATAAATATTTTATGGGTTATGTCTGAGTTACACTTTTCACTGGATTGGTCAGCGGTCTTGCAGCCTTTGAATATTTGCCAAGTGAACACGCTAATTTCAAATGTGTCATTGTCAAGTTTTGCCGGTTCCATCACCTCTGGATTGTCATTGAAGGACAGTTCCACCGTGTCGTAAAGCCTGTCCGGGCCTTCACTGAGGTCGGCCAGCATATTGAGATAATCGATTATCTCACGGTCTTGGGGATGATTGGGGTGTTTTAGTGAGGTGACTTGGATTATCGACTTCCCGTTTTGAAAATACTCATCGATTGTCGTGTTAATGAGTCCTTCGCGGCCAATTTTCCTGTCAAATGGAACGTTGCTGTCCGCAATGTTCGATATGGCCCGTTCCGCCAACCTGACATGAAGGTTTATTTTTCCGAGTATTTTGCAAGCTTGGGCGATGTCGGACTCCATGGCTTGGGCAAATGCTGGGGTGCGCCCGTCGGTCAGGCAATCATAGCTCCAGCATGTTTTTGCTAATGTCATCATCATCATTGCGGTGAAAAAATTGCTTATGTTTTTCATGGACTCTCTCTGCGCTCATTCTGCGGGTTTGGTGTTGGCGTCGGGCGGAAGGTCAATGGGGGGAAGCGGAATAGGCGCAAAACCCCCTTTATGGGTTTGATGTTGCTTAACCTTGGCCACCTTCTTTGCCTGCTCCCGCTCCGATGTGGCTTGGCGTTTGGCATCCAGCGCGGCCTGCCGCTGGGCTTCGGCGTCTGCCTTCCGCTTGGCCTCTTCCTCGGCCCTGCGCTTGGCCTCCAGCGCGACCTGCCGTTGGGCTTCGGCGTCTGCCTTCCGCTTGGCCTCTTCCTCGGCCCTGCGCTTGGCCT
>CAZOTR010000061.1:0-14992 GCA_964582755.1 uncultured Methylococcaceae bacterium
TGCAAGGGGCCGCAGATAATCATCAGGCCGTTGAGCAGGCCGATGATGAAGGGATGGCCGAAGCGCCGCGACTGCGCGCCGATGAAGCGCAGCAGGGTCGGCGGCGTCTTGATGCGGAAATTGCGCAGCCCCGGAAAGACGTTCAGCAGGCTCAGGCCGAACAACACCAGAAACACGCCGGCCGCCATGCCGACGATGCCGCGCACCGCCGGCGTGAAACTGACGATGGCGCCGACCAGGCCGAAGCCCGCGCCGATCAGGGTGTAGGAAACCGTCTTGCCCAGGCCGTAGAGCAAATGGCCGCCGAAGCGCAGCTTGCCGGTGGCGGTGGACTTGGTGGCGTAGCTCAACACCAACGCGCCACACATGCCCACGCAATGGAAGCCGGTGAGGAAGCCGACGGTGAACAGCAGCCCCAGGCTCATGTCCACGCCCAGTTCCGGCATGTTGGAATTCGAACGCAGGCGGGCGTCCAGATAGACGAGCAGGCCGATGGCACCCACCGCGAACAGGAAGGCCAAGACACGCTTGACCACGACGCGGCAGCGGCCGGAAAAACTGGGCTGGGTTTGGGGATTATGGGTTTTCAACGGGGGGACTCTGTGGGGAAAGGTAGCGTTTGGCGGAACTGATCCATCTAGCAATAAACTTACCAAGCATTTGCATTTTACCCGATTGTGCCGAGACAGCGGATATCCCGCCTGCTTGCGATAATCTCCGCCAGGATGGAAAGCGGCAACGGGACCGGCTGGGGAAGCCGTGTGAAATCACACAGTTTCCGCGCCATTCGCCACACCCAAAGCCTCTTTCTCCTCCGTTTCATAAGCAAATCCTCATATTTTCAGAGCGTTGAGACATTGGCCCAAACCTTGATTGGTAAACGGCATATTTCCGCTCCAACGCTTATTCAACGAGGTCGATCATGAACGACAAGTCCATCGCGGTCATCGGGCAACAGAACCCCTCCGGCTCCATTTTGCTGGGCACGGGGCTGGCCTTCGCCTCCCTGATTTTGGTGCCTGCCCTCGCCGTGTCGTTAGGGATAGGGCCTAGCCTCACCGGCGCTTTGCGCATCGCGCTGATGAAAGCCTCCCACCGTGCCGTCGGCGGTTCCAACAGCGGCGGCGCCGACACGGCCATCACCACATTCGCTTGCCATTGACCCTGGCGCGCCGTCTGCGCTGCCCCGCCGACGCGGCCTAAAAAGCCGTGCCGGCGTGATTTCAAAACTTCCGGCTTCGTGGTAAAAAGCTGGCTGGCCTTTCCCTCGCGTGACCGGAGGCCGCGCCCCTTCCACCGTCCCGGAACTTGCCTCATGAAACCGGATTTTCGCTCCGCCGAGTTCATCACCGACCCCTATCCCCTTTACGCCCGCTTGCGCGAACAAGCGCCGGTTTATCCGCTGGCCCCCAAGACTTGGCTGGTGACGCGCTATCACGACGCCGACCAAGTGCTGCGGGACCCGCGCCTGGGCAAGGACTTTCCGTCCGTCCTGGCCCGCCGTTACGGGCGGGATATGGGCGAAGAGCCGGCCTTCCGCATCGTCAACGCCTTCTTGCTGTTGATGAACCCGCCCGCCCACACCCGTCTGCGCGGCTTGGTCAGCAAGGCTTTCAGCGTCCGCCAAGCGCATGAATTGCGCGTGTTGGCGCAAAGAATAGCGGAAGATCTAGTGGATGGCTGGATAGGCCAAGGCCAAGCCGATTTGGCGGAGGTGTTCAACTATCCGCTGACGGTGCGGGTAATCTGCGCCATGCTCGACATAGAACTGGATCACAGCCTGGAATTCCAGGCCGAAACCCAGGCGCTGATAAAAACCTTTGAACTCGCCCCCCTCAATGCCGCCGAACTCGCCGCCGCCAACGCGGCCGCGCTGCGTTTCGAGGAATTTTTCCGCGCGGTCTGCCGGCAAAGGCGGCAGCGGCCCGGCGGCGACTTGGTTTCGCTGTTGCTGCGGGCGGAAGAAGGCGGCGACCGCCTGGGTGAGGATGAAATCATCGCCAATATCGTCATGCTGTTCATCGCCGGCCACGAAACCACTGCCAACATGCTGGGCAATGCCTTGGGCCTGCTGTTCCGCCACCCGGAGCAATTGGAGCGGCTAAAAGCCGACCTTGGGCTGCTGCCCAGGGCGGTGGAGGAATGCCTGCGCTTCGACACTTCGGTGCAAATCGCCGCCCGCGTGGCCTTGCAAGCGGTGGAGTTGAATGGCGTGCCTATCGCCAGCGGCGATACGATTTATCTCGCCCTAGGCGCGGCGAACCGCGACCCGGAGGTTTTCGACGAACCCGACCGCTTCGACATCACCCGGCCCGAGGCTACCCTCAAGGCGTTGGCCTTCGGCGGCGGCGCGCATTATTGCCTGGGGGCGCGGTTGGCGCGCATCGAGCTGGAAACCGCGCTGGAAACCCTGATCCGCCGCCTGCCGAATCTCCGCATCAAGGCCTTGGATGGTTTACAATGGAAACCGACTTTCACCGTCAGAGGGCTGCAATCCCTGTCGGCGGAATGGTAGAAAGGCGGCTCGTAGACGCAAGGACGGCACCCGTGCAAACCGTGGATTTCCCAGGCCAGTCTTGCGGCAAAAAACCCTCCCCCCCTAAACGACACACGACACACGATGACTGCTGACACCCCCAAAGCCTGCGACCTGTGCGGCTTGCCCATCGAAACCCCCGATTTCTTCCTGATGACCGTCAATGGCCGCAAGGAT
This sequence comes from uncultured Methylococcaceae bacterium, assembly GCA_964582755.1. Classification (GTDB taxonomy): domain Bacteria; phylum Pseudomonadota; class Gammaproteobacteria; order Methylococcales; family Methylococcaceae; genus Methylumidiphilus. Next base: position 2,714 of record CAZOTR010000061.1, read on the forward strand.
TTCTGCTGCGAAGGTTGCCATGGCATTTACCAGATGCTGCATGAAGGGGAAATCCTGCCGGACGCGGATGCCGCCGTCTTGGCCGTTGGCAAAACCGGAAAGTAAAGGGTTTTTAAAACCCTGTTTTCTCACACACCGAAAACCAGAGAGGTTATTCCCATGGCACACGTACACGGCGCCGCCGCAGCGGCACAAACGGGCAAATCCGCGGCCAAGGCCGCAAGGCAAGGCATGGAGGGCATGGCAATGGGCAAGGGCATGGAAAGCATGGCCGGCATGGAGGGCATGATGGCGATGGGCAAGGGCATGGAGAGCATGGCCGGCAAAGGCATGGCGGGCATGATGGGCGGCGCCGCGGCCACGGGCGCTGCCGCAGGCACGAAAGCCGGGAAGTCATTCCTCGGCAAAGTCTTCAGCCATCCGCTGGTGCTGTTCGGCCTGGGCGTGGCCGTGGGCTATGCGATCCACAAATACCGCAAGGATATCATCGAGTCCGCCACCCGTGCGTCGGAAAAGAGCAAGGATTTCGTCCTGCAACAGCGGGAAAACCTTGAGGATCTCGTGGCGGAAACCCGCGAGACCGATAGCTGACCGTTTTCATCGCCGCCGCGCCCTTGCCCCCAAGGGCGCGGCTTAATGGGATAACTTCATGTCCATAGCCAAACAAATTGTCGTCCGTTACCGCGCCGAAGGGCATGTGCGCTTCGTCGTGCCTCAGGAACTCAGCCAAGCGCAAGTGGCGCGGCAAATCGAAGAGGGCTTGAAACACGCGGAAGGCGTCTACCGCGTAGACCTGTACCCACGCCAAGGCAAGCTGTCCATCCGCTACATCGAAGGCGTGACCGACTTTAAAGCCGTGGCCCGCGCCCTGTTTGAACTCGTGACCGGCATCCAAATCCCCGCCGCCGAACCCGCCTGCTGCGCCGCCAGCGGCGAACTGGTGCAACAGGAAGAGCCCCGGCCCGGCCTGGGCGGCTGGCTGAAAGCCAAATACCAGGAAGTGAAGGAAACCTTCACGGCTTTGGGGATCGTCGCCCACGCCGCGAGGACGACGACGCTGACGCCGGAGAAAGAGAAGTTCCTCGTGGACTTCCTCACCGACATCCTGGTGCTTTATCTCATCAAGCTGCACTGGCACATGATCCTGACCGAGTGGATGAAACGGCCTTGGACTTACCGCTACGAGTGGATGGCCACGTTCTACATGATTTTCCTCCTCGTCCGCTCAAAAAAGCCTAAAAACTAGGAATGCCCCCTCATGGCGCCAAGCACCCCCGCCCTCAAACATTGCCAGGTCGTCCACCAAACGCAACGGAGGGTGCGCATCGTCGCCCCCAGCCTGCGCAAGGAACCCGAACGCGCCTACCTCTACGAAATCCTGCTGCGCAAACACCCCGCCGTCCGCCACATCCGCCTGACGGCGGACATCGGCTCGGTGGCGGTGTGGTTCAACCCGCAAACCCTGCCCAAGCCTAAGCTGTTCGCCCTGCTCGACGCGGTGCTAGGCAATATCGGCACGGCCTCGCCGTTCCAAAAGGCCCAGGCCATCGAAGACGCCGACCCCAACCAGCCGGAGCGCGATTTCAACCTCGCCGTGGACGGCATGACCTGCGCCTCCTGCGCCCTGCTGATTGAAATGGTGCTAAAGCGCGACCCCCGCGTGGTCGATGCCAAGGTCAATTTCGCCACCGAAACCGCCACCGTAAAGGCCAGGATGGACCGCGAGACGCTGGGCGGCAAGCTGGCCGGCATCGGCTACCGCGTCCATTCCCTGGACAGCCTGGCGCAACGGCGGCTGCAACTGGAGCGCGAAAACCAGCGCATAGACTTTGCCTGGAAGCATTTTTTCTGGGCCGGGCTGTTGAGCGCCCCGGCCATCCTCATCGGCATGTTCGCCACGCACACGCCGCTGGTCGGCGTGGTGGAATTGATCCTCACCGCCCCGGTGGTGCTATGGAGCGGCAAGCCGTTCTTTGACAAAGCCATCAAACTGGCCCAGCAAGGCGCGGCCAACATGGACACCCTCGTCGCGATGGGCGTAGGCTCGGCCTTTGGCTACAGCGTCGTCGCCTTGTTAAGAGGCAAGATGGATCTGTATTTTGAAGCCGCCGCCGCCATCGTCGCCTTCGTGCTGCTCGGGCGCTGGCTGGACGAGCGCGCCAAAGGCCAGGCCCACGAAGCCATCCGCAAGCTCATCGACCTGCAACCGCAGACCGCCAGCGTGCTGCGCGACGGCCAGGAGTATGTTGTTCCCATCGACGACGTGAAAGTCGGCGATATTCTCCTGGTGCGCCCTGGCGAGCGCATCCCCACCGACGGCGAAGTGGTCTACGGCCTGTCCACCGTGGACGAATCCATGCTCACCGGCGAGTCCATGCCGGTGGTCAAGGAACCGGGCCAGCGCGTCACCGGCGGCTGCATCAACGGCAACGGCTCGCTGCAAATCCGCGCCACCGCTATCGGCGCGGACACCGTGCTGGCCGGCATCGTCCGCATGGTCGAGCAGGCGCAAAGCGGCAAGCTGCCGATCCAGAAAATGGTCGATGAAGTCTCCGCCGTGTTCGTGCCGGTGGTGATGGCCATCGCCGCCGCCACGTTCTTAGGCTGGCTGGCGGTCGGCGGCAGCGCGGCGCAAGCCTTCGCCGCCGCCATCACCGTGCTGCTGATCGCCTGCCCCTGCGCCTTGGGGCTGGCGACGCCGGCCGCAATCATGGTCGGCACCGGCCAAGCCGCCCAGCGAGGCATCTTCATCCGCAACGGCGAAAGCCTGGAGATGGCCTCCAAGCTCACCGCGATAGTCTTCGACAAGACCGGCACCATCACCGAAGGCAAGCCGCAGGTCACCGATTTAACCAATCTGTCGGACACATCCGACGACAAACTGCTGGCCTTGGCCGGCGTGGCGGAACTGCACTCCGAACATTTCCTCGGCAAGGCCATCGTCGCCCACGCCCGCGAACTCGGCTTGAAACTAGCCGAGCCTGATGCGTTCCAAAGCGAACCGGGTAGGGGTGTCCAGGCCCAGATTGGCGAACACAGCGTGTTCATCGGCAACCGCCAGTGGCTGGAGGAACAAGGCATAGCCCTAGGCCAAGCGGAAGCCATCGCCGCGCAACTGGGAACCCAAGGCAAAACCCCGGTGTACATGGCGACGGACGGCAAGATCGCGGCGGTGTTCGGCATCGCCGACAAGGCTCGGCCCAACGCCAAGCAAGCCCTCGCCAACCTCCATGCCATGGGCGTGAAAACCCTGATGGCGACCGGCGACGTGCCTGCCGCCGCCCACTACATCGCCGAACTGGTTGGCATTGACGAGGTCATCGCCCAAGCCCGCCCGGAAGACAAGCTTGCCATCATCCGCGACTTGCAGGCCCAGGGCGAGAAAGTCGGCATGATCGGCGACGGCGTCAACGACGCCCCGGCGCTGGCCGCCGCCGATGTCAGCCTCGCCATCGGCGGCGGTGCCGACGTGGCGATGCAAACCGCCGACCTCACCCTGGTCAACGGCGACATCAGTAAAGCCGCCGAAGCCATGGAACTTTCCAGCTTCACCATCCGCGTCATCCGCCAAAACCTGTTCTGGGCCTTTGGCTACAACACCGTCGCCATCCCCGTCGCCGCCCTAGGCAAGCTAAACCCCATGATCGCCTCCGCCGCCATGGCGATGAGTTCGGTTTCGGTAGTGCTGAATTCGTTGCGCTTGCAGAAAAAATGACTCATGACAGCCTCCGAAAAAGCTATGCATCCAAGTGCCGTAGCACAGACGCTGGACGAACTATTGTCATATCCTGACCAGCCGTTTGTCCTCTGTGCTTTCCGAACGCTGCTAGGCCGCGATCCCGACCAGGAAGGGCTGAATTATTATCTAGGGCGGGTACGGTCAGGCTATGCAAAAATCCAGATTCTGAGACAACTGCGCCGTTCGCCGGAATGCGCTCTGCGTGACGCCTATCAAACGCTGTTGGGCCGCGACCCCTCTTCCGAAGAGCGGGATAGCTTCCTCAGACGGCTAGCCAAGGGGATTTCAAAAAAACGCATCGTCCAGGAAGTGCGCCGCTCGCCAGAGTGCGCGGCGTTCCGCCGCCTGCGGAAAGCCAATGCGCACACCGCCGTTTTTCGGGAGTTGGACAAAGCCATTCGACTCTACCAGAGAGGGCAATTACCCTTGCTTGGCTGGTTATTCCGACTGGCCTACGGAACGGAAAGCAACCACCCAACCGAACGCAAGCTGCGCGCCATTGAAAACCAGTTTTTTATACTGAACAACCGCCTAAACCAGATAGAAACCACGCTTTCCGGTTTGCACAGCCTAATTGCACGGCAGGCACACATGCCCGTTGCGGCGCTTGAGTCCACCCAAGATTCGGCAAACTTCGGGCAAGCGCTGGGGACGTTGCGGGCATCTTCCCCGATCCCACCATCCTTCCCCTCCGAACCGGATATCGCCAATCTTTCCCTGTCCGCACAGCGGATATTTGTCGACCTGTCTCAAGCAGTAGCACGTTGCCAAGCGGAGAAGAGAATCTGATGCGCATCGTCATCGATATGCAGGGAGCGCAAACCGGAAGCCGATTCCGTGGCATTGGCCGTTATACCTTGTCCTTAACCAAAGCCATAGTACGCAATGCCGGCAATCATGAAGTCATCCTTGCTTTAAACGGGCTTTTCCCGGAAACACTTGCGGCGATTCGCGCTGAATTTGCCGGCCTGTTGCCAGAAGACAATATCCGTGTCTGGCATGCCGTTGCTCCGACCCGGGAGATCGATCCGTCCAACCAATGGCGCCGGGAAGTGGCGGAAAGAATCCGCGAAGCGTTTTTGGCCGGCCTGCACCCTGATGTGGTACTCATCACCAGTCTTTTTGAAGGCTTGGGGGATGATGCCGTCGGGAGCATAGGAATACTCGACAATAGTCTGCCTACCGCTGTCATTTTGTACGACTTGATTCCACTCATCAACCCCGACGAACATTTCAGAGCCAGCAAAATCCATCAGGATTGGTACTACCGTAAAATTGCTTCGCTCAAGCGCAGCCAAAAACTCCTGGCGATCTCGGAAAGCGCCCGCCAAGAGGCGCTAGGAGCGCTTGCTTTTGATGAAGGGGCGGTTGTCAATGTCTCGGGGGCGTGTGACGGGTCATTCCGAATCGTAAACCTGTCAGACAATGAGAAAAACAAGGTTTGGAAAAAATTAGGCATCAGCCAGCCATTTATCATGTATACCGGTGGCGCGGATGAGAGGAAAAACCTCCACCGCTTAATCATGGCTTTCGCCCAGTTGCCCACCAAAATACGGCAAGGCCACCAATTAGTGTTCGCCGGCAAGATGCCTGAAGGCAATGTTCAGGACTATTTGGAAACCGTCAAAAAAAGCGGCCTGCCCAACAACAAGGTTATTTTCACGGGCTACATTGAAGATGACGATCTTATCAAGCTATACAATAGCTGCGCACTATTCGTTTTCCCCTCGCTGCACGAAGGGTTTGGTCTTCCTCCATTGGAAGCGATGGCCTGCGGCGCTCCGGTGATCGCCGCCGACGCAACGAGTTTGCCAGAGGTAATTGGGCTGAGTGACGCCCTGTTTGATCCCCATTCGGCTGCGGCGATCAGCGCAAAGATCAAGCAGGCGCTGACCGATAAAAGTTTTCGCGCCCGCCTCCTGGCCCATGGGCGGACCCATTTCCAAACCTTTTCTTGGGACGAGAGCGCAAAACGCGCATTGCAGGCATTGCAGGATTTTGACCGGGAGACAGACTCGACCATATCGCCCCTGTTGAACGTCGAGAAGACTGCCATCTTCAACAGACGCCGCCTTAACATTCTTGCCATCAAACTAGACCACATGGGGGATTTCATCCTGGCCATTCCCGCATTGGCCAAACTCAGGGCAAGATACCCTTATGCGTCCATCGACATCATCGTCGGGAGTTGGAACGTCCCCATTGCCCAAGAATTGAAATTTTTCGACAACATCCATGCCTATGACTTCTTCAAAAAAAAGTCATCGGAATCTCCTTCAACAAGCGCCGACATATTAGACAGCCTGATTAAAAATCTAAAAAGATATGACATGGCAATCGACTTGCGGAGACAAGCAGACACTCGTTTCTTGTTGGCCAAGGCAAAAGCCGATTTCAAGGTCGGCTATGAAGCTTTTGACGCGGAAATCGACAGCAAGCTCGACATTGCGATTCGCGCATATCCTGACGTTCCCTTCAAGGCCACGCCCTTGAACAGAGCCTCAATAGCCAGCCTGCTGGTGAAGCTGATTGACGCACTGCCCAACGACATTAACGACTACATCTGTTTCCCGGACATTGGCAATAGGGAAAACTCCCAGCCTGGGGCTATCGCCATTTTCCCCAAAGCTGGCAATGAAGCCAGGGAATGGGACAAGTCAAATTTTATTGCGCTTGTGGATTTGTTGATTGGCAATCCCCTCATCAAAGACATTAATATTTACTTTGCCAACGCCCATGAAACGCTGGAATTTGGATTCAAGTCAAGTGACAAAATAAACTTTGAAGTCGGACTTGATTTCTCTGGACTGACACGATCACTTTCAGGAAACTCGGTTTGCATAGCCAATAACTCGGGTGGCGCGCATTTGGCTTCCTACTTGGGCCTTACGGTCATTGGCCTTTATTCCGGGCATGAGTTGCCTGCGGAATGGGCACCGCCGTTTGATGACAGCTATGTCGTCCACAGGGCTGCCCAATGCTCTCCTTGCCATGGCGCTGAACGGGCAGATTGTCCCAATGCCATTTTTTGCTTGAGTGAAATTTCGGTCACGGATGTTTATGCCAACATCCTAGAAGCAATCAGCAGAAAAAACAAACTCATTAGCAGCAACAGAAGGCCGGCAGCACCGAGTATCGCATTGCAGAAAAACACGGACTCCATTATTAAAGAACTCATTGCTTCCATTGCCGACCTGCCTCTCAGCAGAGAGAATGCCAAGCTTGCCGACATCGCCGTTGCAATTTCAAAAAACCATCCATCCTATTCCTTATCCTCGGACTTGGCGAGCATTTATCCGGGCATAACGGTAGACCATAGATCGACGCTTATCAAATGGAAAGGATTTAGCGGGGTAGGACCAGAGTTTCGTTGGATAGAGGGGAGGGCTGCGGAAATGCATTTTGATTGCCCAGGAGCCATGCCTACATGGGGAAGCTTGACATTACTCGTTGATGCCCTGAGGGAGCAACGCATAATCGTCCGGCTGAATGGAAAAAAAATATTTGACCAAGTTAAAAAAGGTCACAATATCGAATTAACCATGTCGGCTCAAAACATCCAAGTCGGCAACAATAAACTAGAGCTTGAACTCCCTAACGCGAGAATTTCTGGCAATATGGTAGGGCAAAATTTAGCTATCGCGATAAGAAGCCTTAAATTTGAAGGAAAAACCCGTGATGGGCAATGATTGACATGAAGAGCATCGGAACCAAGGCTGGCCGGAAGTAGAAATCACCACTATTCACCATGCATCAGATATCAATGATAAAAATCAGCATTTTATACCCCAACAGCAAAGGCTCACGCTTTGATTTTTCCTACTATATTGAAACGCACATGCCGATGTCCATCGGCCTTCTCAGCGCCTACCCAGGCTACCGGGGCGTTTCTGTGGAACAGGGCCTAGGCGGCGGAATTCCGGGGACGGAAGCTACCTACGTCGCCCTATGCCACTTCCTGTTTGACTCGATGGAAAACTTTATGGCCGCTTTCACGCCCCATGCCGCGACACTCCAAGGCGACATGCCGAATTACACCGACATCGAGCCGGTCGTTCAATTTAGCCAAGTCCTCATTTAGCGGTAGCGGCGCAGCTTGGGGTGCGGTGCCATCACAACCCAGCGGATAATATCAGGAATAATTCCGCAATCAAAAATATGGTAATATATTACCAAAAATATTAGGTAATATTACCTAGACTTCGTTATTGATTGCCAACAAAATCGACCCGGAATCTTTAATGCCAGGCAATGAGCGCTAATAGCCATGCTCGTTCTGGATTGGAGACATTGTCGGCCTTTCTTTCCGAACATCTGACAGAACAGGATCCGGCAGGTTCGGTAGACGCGGATGCCGCGTTTTGTAGCAATCGATAGCAAGAGGTCTTTGTCATGAACACACATAAACAGCGGGCTTCGCGCCCTAAGCCTCGAACCCGTGTGGCACTTGGGGCCTTGACGGCCAGCCTCACAGCCTTTGCGACGGCGGTGGCTGGCCAGCCGCCGCAGCCAGGCCCTAGCCCTTATAGCCAGCCCTTCACCACGTTTGAAAGCGGGCAGGTGAGGCCGCTGGCGTTCACCCCCGACAAAAAATTTCTGTTGGCGACCAACACCCCGGACGCGAAGCTCGAAATCTACCAAATTGAAGGCAACAGCCTCCAGCCTGTCGCCTCGGTCCCGGTGGGGTTGGAACCGGTCGCGGTCGCCGTGCGCAACAACGACGAGGCGTGGGTGGTCAACCATCTTTCCGACAGCGTCAGCATCGTCAAGCTAGACGGCAAAAAATCGCGGGTCGAACGCACGCTGCTGGTCGGCGACGAGCCGCGTGACATCGTTTTCGCCGGGCAGAATAAAAGCCGGGCTTTCATCACGACCGCGCACCGCGGCCAGAACTCCCCGGTCGATCCCCAGCTTAACGTCCCCGGCGTGGGCCGCGCCGATGTTTGGGTCTTTGACGCCAACCAAGCGCTGCAAGGCGCGTCGCTGGGCGGCGCCCCCTTGAACATTTTGACGTTCTTCGCCGACACCCCGCGCGCGCTCGCGGTGACGCCGGACGGATCCAAGGTCTATGCCGCCGCCTTTCAGAGCGGCAACGCCACCGCCTCCACCTTCGTGGTCAGCTTTGCGGGTTTCGGTGACGGGTTGCAACCGTTTGCGCTGTCGAATATTTTTCCGGGCATCAACACGCCGATAAACGCCTTCGGGCAGGAACAGCCGGTCACTTCGGCCATCGTCAAGTACGACGGAGAACATTGGCGGGACGAAACCGGGGCGTTGCGGGATGCCGAGATGATGTTCACCCTGCCCGACCGCGATGTCTTCGCGATCAACGCCAACGCGAACCCGCCCGCGCCGGTCGCAGGGCCTGCCGGCGTGTATGCGCATGTCGGGACCACCTTGTTTAACATGGTCGTCAACCCGGCGAACGGCAAGGTCTACGTCTCCAATTTGGAGTCCAACAACCAGCAACGCTTCGAGGGCGCGAATAACTTCGCCGGCTTCCAAGTCCACCCCGACCCTTCCGTGCGGGGCAAAATTGCCTTTAGCCGGATCACCGTGCTGGACAACGCCGGCAACGTCACACCCAGGCACCTCAACAAGCATATCGACTACGGCACTTGCTGCGCACCCATCCCGAACGACGAGAACGCTAAGAGCGTGGCGTTCCCGATAGGCATGGAAATCACCCAAGACGGCCAGACCTTGTACGTCGCCGCCGTAGGCTCCAGCGAGGTCGCGGTGTACAACACCGCCCAACTGGAGAACGACACCTTCGTCCCAAACACCGCGAACCAGATCCACGTCAGCGGGGGCGGGCCGACCGGGCTTGCGCTAGACGAGGGCAAAAACCGCTTGTATGTGCTGACGCGGTTTGACAACTCGATTAAAGTCATCGACACGCAAACCAAGGCCGAGGTCGGCGCGGTGGCCATGTACAACCCGGAGCCTGCGCATGTCGTCGCCGGACGCCGCTTCTTGTATGACGCCTCGTTCAGCTCCAGCCACGGCGATTCGGCCTGCTTCAGTTGCCACACCTTCGGCGACATGGACCACCTGGGTTGGAATCTCGGCAATCCCGACGAGGCCACCGTCCCGGATCCGAATGTTTACATCAACGACAGCTTCAGCTTCCGCAAGGTCTTCGCTTCGATGAAGGGCGTCATGACGACGCAGAGTCTGCGAGGCATGGACAATATGGGCCCGATGCACTGGCGCGGCGACCGCACCGGCGCGAACCTGGAGCCTTCCGCGCAACCCAATTCCGGCGCCTTTAACGAGCAACTCGCCTTCAAAGCCTTCCGGGTCGCCTTTCCGGGCCTGTTGGGGCGCGACTCCCAGATTCCCGAGGCCGATTTGCAAGCCTTCACGGACTTCATCTTGGAAGTCATGTACCCGCCGAACCCGATCCGCAAACTGGACAATTCGCTGACCGCCTTGCAGCAAGAAGGCTTTGATTTTTTCTTTGGCCCGAAAAGCTTCTTTGACCCTGGCACCGATGGCGACCTCTTCGGCGCCGGCACCTTGTCTTGCGGCGATTGCCACGCCCTGGACCGCAACGCCAACGTCGGCTCTACCACCAAGCCTGGCTTCTTCGGCACGAACGGGCTTTCTGCCGAGGTCGGCACACCACAAAACACAAAAATCCCCCATCTGCGCAACGAGTATCAGAAGGTTGGAAAGTTCGGTTTCCCCGCCACTCCGATTTTTTTGCCCTCGCCGGGTGCCGGGGAATTTCGCGGCGAACAAATCCGCGGGTTCGGTTTCTTGCATGATGGCAGCTTCGATACGACCGTCACGTTTTTCTTTGCGCCGAATTTCGGCACTGGCGATGTCCAAACCCTCGCACCGCCATTTTTGGGTGTGCCGATCAACAATCCGCAAGGCATCCCCTCCAACGCAGAGGGACTGCACATCCGCCAAGCACTCGACGCTTACATGATGGTGTTTGAGTCGAACTTCGCGCCGATTACCGGCCAGCAAGTGACCTTGACCGAGGACAATGTGAACCAGGCAAACGCCCGCGTCGATCTTCTGATCCAGCGTGCTAACGCCGGCGAATGCCAGTTGACCGCGCGCGACGAGAAGAAGGGCGAGGGCTTTTTGTTCAATGGCAGCGTGTTCTTGCGCAACAAGCACAACCAAGCGCCGCTCACGGACGCCCAGCTACGCGACCGTGCCGACCACGGCAATGGCGCGGCGGTGACTTACACCTGCGTGCCCAACGGGAACGGCCCCCGCTTGGCGCTGGACCGCGACCTTGACGGTGTGCTTGACGGCGACGAATGAGGAAGTCCCGCCGTTGACGAAGCGCAGGAAAATGTAGGAACCTTTGGGCCATGTCCCGACGCGACGGGGCAGCCACCCAATGCCATCAAGTCAAGCCGTCCGAGGTGGGTTTGCCGAACCACGGACGGCTTGGCTTTTTTTGAGATCTGGGATTTTCCGTCCCCTGCAATCCGCGCAAACAGCGCGCCATACCACTGTGAGGACTATAGCCATGCTGAATTCTTGGGGTTACGCCGCCCAACATGCCCAGGCGAGATTGGAGCCGTTTTCTTTTCACCGGCGCGCAGCCGGTCCAACCGACATTGTCATCGAGATTCAATATTGCGGGGTCTGCCATTCGGATATCCACCAAGTCCGCGACGAGTGGGGCGGTTCGATTTATCCCATGGTTCCCGGCCATGAGATCGTCGGGCGTGTCGTCCAGACCGGCGGACAGGTAAGCAAATTTACTATAGGCGACTTGGCCGGGGTCGGTTGCCTGGTGGATTCTTGCCGTGTCTGCCCGAGTTGCGTGGACGGGGAGGAGCAGTATTGCGAGAACCATTTGGTGCTGACGTACAACGGCCGGGATAAAAACGGCGAGCCGACCTATGGCGGATACTCGAATAATATCGTCGTCGATGAGGCCTACGCTTTGCGTATCTCGCCAAAGCTGGATTTGGCGGCGGTCGCGCCCTTGCTGTGCGCGGGCATCACCACCTATTCGCCGTTGCGGCGTTGGAAGGTCGGCAAGGGCCAAAAGGTCGGCGTCGTGGGGCTGGGCGGCTTGGGGCATATGGCGCTGAAGTTTGCGCATTCCTTTGGCGCCCATGTGGTGTTGTTCACCACGTCGGCCAACAAGAGAGACGACGCTTTGCGCTTGGGGGCCGACGAGGTGGTTTTGTCGAAAGACCCGGACGCCATGGCGGCCCAGGCTAATAGTTTCGACTTTATCCTGGACACGGTTTCCGCGCCGCATGATTTGGATGTTTTCCTTAATTTGCTCAAGCGTGACGGGAACATGACATTGGTAGGGCTGCCGGACAAGCCGCCGACCATTTATCCCGGCAGTTTGCTGTTCAAGCGGCGTTCGTTGTCGGGGTCGATTATCGGCGGCATCGCGCAGACCCAGGAAATGCTGGATTATTGCGCCGAGCATGGCATCGTCTCGGATATCGAGCTGATTCCCATCCAGCAAATTGACGAAGCCTACGGGCGGGTATTGAAAAGCGATGTCAAATTCCGTTTTGTGATTGACATGGCGAGTCTTCCTG
>CAZOTR010000061.1:15092-21823 GCA_964582755.1 uncultured Methylococcaceae bacterium
GTATTGAAAAGCGATGTCAAATTCCGTTTTGTGATTGACATGGCGAGTCTTCCTGCCGCCGAGGCTGCTTGACAGCCGAAAACAGGCCGGGCGCGCCTTTGACCCGCCATTTTGACGTGATTATCGGGCAAGGGCGGGAGCCGTTGCCCGCCCTTGGCTTATGCGGCGGGCAGGTCGATGATGCCCAACATCGCTAAGACAACGCCGTAAGCAACTCCCAACGGCAGCATCGCCACGATGATAAGAATGATCGCCAGCAAGACCCCGCCCAGGGTGTAGCCAAAGCTGGCCTTGGCGATAGCCCCGCACAACGCATTGGTCGCCACCCAGAGGGAATAGGCCCACAGCGGCAGCAAGAGCAGTTGTGGCACGCCGAACACCATCAGCCCCGCGCCGATAATATCCACCACCGCCCACGATGCGGCAAGCAAGTTAAACAAATCGCCTTGCCCGTCCCATCTGCCGTCGCGCCGCATCCACCATTTCATAAAAAACAGGTTGAGCGCAAAGGCCAACCATATGGCAAGCAGGCTAAACAGTATGCCGGGGAGGGGGGAGGGCGCGATCTGTTGTGACGGGTCCAAGCCTGTCAACACGCCGATCAGCGTGATGACGGCCACCGACTGCCAGCGGGGGAAGCCAAAACAAGGCCAGGGGAGTCGGCGTAGAAGAAACAGGTCAAGGGCGGCTTTTAGCATGGGGACAGTTCCTTATGGGGTGCGCAAAAACGGCGGCGGGGGCATCGTGCGACGGCCGGCCACCTGCCTTAAGTCTTCTTGCCTTGTGAAAGGGGCGGGGGCGACACCCTCTCCCGCGCAGGGAGAGGGCGCTAAAAGCCCGTCTTGCTTGTTGGCCGGTTCACTTGACCAAGGCCAGCAACACGCCGGCGGCGACGGCGGAGCCGATCACGCCGGCCACGTTCGGCCCCATGGCATGCATAAGCAGGAAGTTGTGCGGGTTGCTCTCCTGGCCGACCTTGTTGGCGACGCGGGCGGACATCGGCACGGCGGAGACGCCGGCCGCGCCGATCAAGGGGTTGACCTTGTTGTCGCTAAAGCGGTTCATGATCTTCGCCATGACGACCCCGGCGGCGGTGCCGAAGCTGAAGGCGACCGCGCCGATGGCCAGAATCCCCAGGGTTTCGGGCCGCAGAAAGGCATGGGCGCTGAGTTTGGAGCCTACCGACAGCCCCAGGAAGATGGTGACGATGTTGATGAGTTCGTTCTGCGAGGTCTTGCTCAGGCGCTCGACCACGCCGCATTCGCGCATCAAATTGCCCATGCAGAACATGCCGATCAACGGGGCGGCGGACGGCAGCAAGGCCGCCGTGAGGACCAGCAAAACCAGGGGGAAGATGATTTTTTCGTGCTTGCCGACATGGCGCAATTGGGCCATTTCGATCAGGCGCTCCTCGGGCGTGGTCAGGGCGCGCATGATCGGCGGCTGGATCAAAGGCACCAGGGCCATGTAGGAATACGCCGCCACGGCGATGGCACCGAGCAGTTCCGGGGCCAGCCGGGAGGCCACATAAATGGCCGTCGGGCCGTCCGCGCCGCCGATGATGGCGATGGCGGCGGCGTCCTTGAAGGTGAAATGCAGCCCCGGAATCATGTTCAAGGCCAAAGCCCCGAGCAGCGAGCCGAAAATGCCAAACTGCGCCGCCGCGCCCAGCAGCAGGGTCTTTGGATTCGCCAGCATCGGGCCGAAATCGGTCATCGCGCCCACGCCCATGAAAATCAGCAGCGGGAAGATGCCGGATTTGATGCCGTAGTAAAGGTAAGACAGCAAGCCGCCTTCTTCGGCGATGCCCGCCACCGGGATGTTGCTCAATACCGCGCCAAAGCCGATGGGCAGCAGCAGCAGCGGCTCAAAGCCTTTGCGCACGGCCAGATAGATGAGCAAGAAGCCCACGGCCATCATGACCAACTGCCCCCATTGGACGTTGAACAGGCCCGTGCTTAACCAGAGTTCGAGAAAATTGCCCATAGGTTCCGCCTTATCCCACCAGAATCAGGACATCGTTGCCGCTGACGGTGTCGCCGACCTTGACCAGGATCTGCCGCACCACGCCGGCGTTGCGCACACGGATCTCGGTTTCCATCTTCATCGCCTCCATGACCACCAGCACTTGGTTGGCTTCGACATGCTGGCCTTCTTTGATGTTGATGCGCAGGATATGGCCGGCCATCGGCGCTTTCACCGCCTCCTCGATGCCCCAGGCGGCGGGCCGGGGCGCGAGCGCGGCGGCGACCGACTCGGGTTGCAAAGACGTGATAGCGCCGCCCGGAGCGACTTCCACTTGGTAGGCGCGTCCGTTGACTGTGACGGTGTAGGCAGTGGTTCCGCCGCTACCGGGCTTTTCGCCGGTGACGACTGCCGCCGGGGCCGGCTCCTTGCCGGGGGGCGGTTCAAACGCGGACGGATTGCCACGGTTTTGCAGGAATTTCCAGCCGATCTGCGGGAATAGGGCATAGGTCAGCACGTCTTCGACTTCGTTGTCCGCCAGCTTGACTTGGGCTTCCTCCGCCATTTTGCGCAATTCCGCCGTCAGCTTCTCCAACTCCGGCACCAGCAAATCCGCCGGCCGGCAGGTGATGGGCGCGTCGCCTTTCAACACGCGCTGCCGCAGTTCCTCGTTCACCGGGGCCGGCGTCGTGCCGTATTCGCCTTTGAGGACGCCGGCGGTTTCCTTGGTGATGGTCTTGTAGCGTTCGCCGGCGATGACATTGATGACCGCCTGGCTGCCGACGATCTGCGAGGTCGGCGTGACCAGCGGCAGGAAGCCCAGATCCTCGCGGACCTTGGGGATTTCCGCCAACACTTCGTCGAAGCGGTGCAACGCGCCTTGCTCCTTCAACTGGCTTTCCATGTTGGTCAACATGCCGCCCGGCACCTGGGCGATGAGGATGCGGCTGTCCACGCCGCGCAGGCTGCCTTCAAACTTGGCGTATTTTTTACGCACCTCGCGGAAATACTCGGCGATTTCCTCCAGCAGCTTGATGTCCAGCCCGGTGTCGCGCTCCAAGCCTTGGAAGGTGGCGACGACCGTCTCCGTCGGGCTGTGGCCGTAGGTTGTGCTCATCGAGGAGATGGCGGTGTCCACGTTGTCGATGCCGGCCTCCACCGCCTTGACGAGGGTGGCGGTGCTGAGGCCGGTGGTGGCGTGGCAGTGCAGGTGGACTGGGACGGCGAGCGACTGCTTCAGCCGCTTGACCAGCTCCTCCGCCACATAAGGCTTCAGCAAGCCTGCCATGTCTTTGATGGCGACGGAATGTGCCCCCAAGTCTTCCAGGCGCTTGCCCAGATCCACCCAGGCGTCCACGGTGTGGACCGGGCTGTCGGTGTAGGAAATGGTGGCCTGGGCGTGCTTGCCGCAGCCTATCGCTGCCTTGACCGCCCGCTCAAAGTTGCGCACGTCGTTGAGCGCGTCGAAGATGCGGAACACGTCCATGCCGTTCAGCGCCGCCCGCTCGATGAACTTGTCCACCAAGTCATCGGCGTAATGGCGGTAGCCCAGCAAATTCTGGCCGCGCAGCAGCATCTGCTGGCGGGTGTTCGGCATGGCTTGCTTCAAAAGGCGCAAGCGTTCCCAGGGGTCTTCGCCGAGGTAGCGGATGCAGGCGTCGAAGGTCGCGCCGCCCCAGCTTTCCACCGACCAAAAGCCGACCTGGTCCAGCTTGCCGCAAATCGGCAGCATGTCTTCGATGCGGAAACGGGTCGCCAGCAGCGACTGATGCGCGTCGCGCAGCACGACCTCGGTTATGCCCAGCGGTTTAACCATGGATGGCTCCTTGAATGCTTAAGATTTGTTCTGGTAACTATGGATTGCCGCGGTGATCGCGGCCACAAGGTCGGCGTCGTTTTCTTCAGTGTCCCCGGAGGGGGCGGGATGGGGGATGTGCGCGGGCGCCTCTGGGGAAAAGCGTTGGATCAACCTAGACGTGAGGCCGATGACCCAGACCAACAAAGCCAGAAAGAGGTAGACGATGCCCATGCCGATGAACATGAGCTTGACGCCGGAAAATACGAGTTCGCCGAATGATGATTCCATGTCCGATCAAGTCTATGGGAGAGTTCTTGTCGAAAATGATAATCTCCGTGGGGTCGAAAGTCGAACGGAATCGTCGTGCCAGCCGCAGTTCCTGCCGCGCACGCCTTACCTTTGAGGGCTGGCGGCTAACCTATGGGAGGCAGGGGCCGCTCTGGCACTCTAAGGCTGAACCCAATGCCAAAACGCCGGTCACATCCGCAATAAATCGTATAAAATCAGCATACGATTGAAAATTCCATTTCCCGTTACAAAAAAGAGGTTTTCCATGGCTATCGCGGTTCTTGTCGCAACGCTGAAGGCGTTGGTGGTGCTTTCCATCCTTATCCTAATCATCGGGCTGATCAAGCCGAAGTGGGTGCTGTTCTGGATGAAGGAGCCGAGCCGCATCCTGGTCAGTGGCATCGCGCTGCTGATGTTCATGGGCTCGATGACCGGCTGGACACAGTTCACCGTCAAGCCCAAGCCGCAATCGGAAAGGGAACGCACCCAGGAGGAACTTAACAACCTCAACCTGGGGCCTTCCGTCAAGCATTGACCTGCGCGCCGCCCCGCGCTTTCCATTTCGCCAAACTTCAAGGTGGACAATGAAAGACAATATCAAGCAACTTTCCGAGTTTTTTTTGATCGGCGTCCTGGCCATCATCCCGATTGTCATCGTGGTGGAGGTGGTTTTGCTGATCAAGCGCATGGTCGAGGACGTTTTCTTCAGCGTTTACGGCTATGTGGACAGCTATTTGTTCACTGCCTTGGTGTTCGGCACGGTGGTTCTGGCGCTGTCCTACATCGGCTACACCCTGGTCAAGTCCCGCCGCTCCATCATCATCTCCGGCGTGGATCTGCTGATGGCGAAGATCCCGTTCCTGAACACCATCTACCGGGTGTCGAAAAAAGTCATCGCCATGTTCAGCAGTTCGGATTCCAACGGGAAAAAAGAGGTGGTGTACATCGAGTACCCCAAGCAAGACATCTGGGTGCCTGCCTACGTCACCAACAAGTCCGAAGACTGGTACGTGCTGTTCGTCCCCACCTCGCCGAACCCGACCTCGGGCTTCACGGTGCTGGTCCACGAGTCGAAGGTCGTCAAATCCGCGCTCAACATCGAGGAAGTCACCAGCTTCATCGTCAGCGTGGGGGCCGACTTCCCGAAATCTGGCGAGGTGTCGAAGCTGCCGCGCTGAGGGTGCGGTGTGCCTTGCCCCGGCTTTCGCGGCGGCAGGAAACGGCCTTGCAAGCCCGCGATCCTTCTTGAATTTGAATTAAGGGCTGACAAACCGCTGCGAATCCGCTATAATGCGCTTTCTTTGGAGAGATGTCCGAGTGGTTTAAGGAGCACGCCTGGAAAGTGTGTATACGTTAATAGCGTATCGAGGGTTCGAATCCCTCTCTCTCCGCCACATTCAACTCCGGCGGCATCCAACGCCGTCCCCAAGCCCGCGAAACTGCGGGCTTTTTTGTTTATATTTCGTCCGAGCAAGTCCGCTGAAATACCCCCCACAGCCGGACGCCAGAGGGGGTACATTTGGGGGTATCAGGCCGTACCCCCAAGGCTGATACCCCCAAAAGTCCCCAAACCCGCGCAAACACTGGACGGAGGACGCATCGCCATGTTGACCGACACCGCCATCAAAAACGCCAAGCCAAAAGAGAAGCCCTACCGTCTTGCCGATGAAAAAGGGCTTTATCTGGAAGTCAGACCGACCGGCAGCAAATATTTCCGCCTCAAGTACCGCTTCGACGGCAAGGAAAAATTGCTGGCCTTTGGCGTGTACCCGGAAACCAGCCTTAGGGAAGCCCGCGACAAGCGCGACGAAGCCCGCAAGCTGCTTGCCCAAGGCATCGACCCCGGCGAGAACCGCAAGGCCATGAAGGCGGCGAAGACGGCGGAAAGCGAAACCTTTGAAGTCGTGGCGCGGGAATGGATAGCCAAGTTCAAGCCCTCTTGGTCAGCCTCCCATTGCCTCCACATTGAGCAGTGCATGGCCCGTGATGTTTTCCCTTTCATGGGTTCCCGCCCCGTCAAGGACATTACCGCGCCGGAAATGCTGGCCGTCCTGCGCCGGATAGAATCCCGCAACGCCTTGGAAACCGCCCACCGCACCAAGCAGTTTTGCGGCCAAGCCTTCCGCTATGCCGTGGCGACCGGGCGGGCGGAGCGCGACCCCACCGGGGATCTGAAAGGCGCGTTGCCCCCGGTCAAAGGCAGGCACCACGCCAGCCTGACCGACCCCAAGGCCATCGGCGAACTGCTGCGGGCCATGGAAGGTTATGGCGGCGCGTTTTCCGTCAAGTGCGCCCTACGGCTGGCCCCGCTGGTGTTTGTCCGCCCCGGCGAACTAAGGCGGGCCGAATGGGCGGAAATCGACCTGGACAAAGAAGAGTGGCGCATACCCGGCGAAAAAATGAAGGCCGGGGGCTTGCATGTCGTCCCCCTGTCCACCCAAGCCTTAAGCCTCTTGCGCGAACTCCACCCCCTGACCGGACGCGGGCGCTATGTCTTCCCTTCTGCCCGTTCCCCCAGCGGCGACCGCTGCATGAGCGAAAACGCCGTTCTTGCGGCCTTGCGGCGGCTGGGATACGGCAAGGACGAAATGACCGGCCACGGCTTCCGCTCGATGGCGTCCACCCTGCTGAACGAATAGGGCTGGCACCGTGATGCCATAGAGCGCCAGCTTGCCCACGC
>CAZOTR010000062.1:0-21370 GCA_964582755.1 uncultured Methylococcaceae bacterium
CGCGAGGGCGGCCGCACCGTCGGCGCCGGCGTGGTTTCCAAGGTAATCGAGTAAGAAAATGTCAAAACAAAGAATCAGAATCAGGTTGAAAGCCTTTGATCATCGCTTGATCGACCAGTCAGCCAGCGAGATTGTGGAAACCGCAAAGCGGACGGGTGCGCAGGTGCTGGGGCCAATTCCCCTGCCGACCAAAAAGGAGCGCTTCACCGTATTGATTTCCCCCCATGTCAACAAAGACGCGCGGGATCAGTATGAATTAAGAACGCACAAGCGGTTGATGGATATCATTGAGCCGACAGACAAGACTGTGGATGCGTTGATGAAGCTTGATCTCGCGGCTGGCGTCGATGTCCAAATCAAGCTGAATTAATCAAATAAGGTTTCTGGAGTTTAAGCGATGGCAATTGGTCTGGTAGGCCGCAAATGTGGCATGACCCGTATCTTCACCGAAGATGGATCGGCTATACCGGTTTCGGTTGTGCATGTGGAACCGAACACGGTAGTGCAAGTCAAGTCGGTGGAAACCGATGGATATAGGGCGATTCAGGTGACCACCGGTTCGACAAAAAGATCGCGGTTGTCTAAGCCGATGGCAGGACATTATGCTAAAGCAGGTGTCGAGGCTGGGCGGGGCTTGTGGGAATTCCGAATCGAAGACGGCGATAGGGATGATTTTTCCGTGGGCAACGAATTGGGCGTGGAGCTGTTTGCGGAAGGCCAATATGTGGATGTGCGCGGCGTGTCCATCGGTAAGGGCTTTCAAGGCGTGGTTAAGCGGCATAATTTCCGTATGCAGGATGCCACCCACGGCAACTCGCGTTCGCATCGCGCGCCTGGCTCCATCGGGCAGAACCAGACACCTGGCCGCGTGATGAAAGGTAAAAAAATGGCCGGTCACATGGGGAACGAACAAGTTACCGTGCAAAGCCTGAAAGTCTGCGCAGTCAACAAGGAAAAGTCTCTGTTATTAATAAGGGGTGCGATCCCAGGGCCGAAAGGCAGCGATGTGATCGTGCGTCCTGGCGAGAAGAAATAAGGGTAAGACAACGATGAGCTTACAAATTCCCACAATAAAAGACGGCAAAGAAGATGCTGCAGTCGCAGTGTCCGAAGTCGTTTTTGGGCAAGAATTCAACGAACCTTTGGTTCATCAATTAGTCGTTTCATACTTGGCTGCGGCAAGGTCCGGCACGAAAGCGCAGAAAAGCCGCTCCGATGTCAGCGGTGGCGGTGCCAAGCCATGGAAGCAAAAAGGCAGTGGCCGGGCGCGTGCGGGCACCACGAGAGGTCCGTTATGGCGCACAGGTGGTGTCACCTTTGCCGCATCAAATCGTAGTTACAAGCAAAAGCTCAATAAGAAAATGTATCGGGCGGCCATGCGCTCGATATTTTCTGAACTGTTGCGCCAAGGTAGGCTGGTCGTGACGGACGATGTGTTTCCGGCAACGCCGAAAACCAAAGATCTGACTAACCGGTTGAAGGGATATGACGACAACCGCATTTTGATTATTACCGACGCAATTAATTCAGACCTGTTTCTCGCGGCAAGAAATCTATCTAAGGTCGAGGTTTGCATTTCGAGCTCGTTAAGTCCGGTGGCATTGGTCAATAGTGACAAAGTTATAATGACGACTTCGGCAACAAAGCTTATCGAGGAAAGACTCGGATGAAACATCAGGATTTATTTAGAGTGATCCAAGCTCCTGTGGTTTCCGAAAAAAGCACCTTGCTTGCGGACCAGCAAAACAAATACGTCTTCAAGGTCAAAAAGACGGCAAATAAAAGGAGCATCAAGCAGGCGGTCGAATTGATGTTCAATGTTCAAGTCGATTCCGTGGATGTGCTGAACGTGAAGGGCAAGACCAAGCGCTTTGGGCGCTTCATGGGGTCGCGTTCGGATTGGAAAAAAGCATACATCAAGCTGAAGCCCGGATTCAACATTGACCTTTCCGTAGCGTAAGGCAAAATTACGGTTCAGCCCTAAGATTTAAGCGAAAAGTACGGAATCACAACAATGGCTCTAATTAAATCAAAGCCGACCTCGGCAGGCGCGAGGTTTGTAGTAAGGGTCAAAACGGAAGGTTTGCATAAAGGCAAACCGTTCGCCGGATTGATCGAGAAAAAAACCAAGCATTCAGGCCGGAACAATCAAGGCCGAGTGACCACTAGGCATAAAGGTGGCGGTCACAAACAGCATTACCGTATCGTAGATTTTAAGCGGGACAAGTTGGATATCGTTGGCAAGGTTGAGCGCATCGAATATGATCCAAACCGTACCGCGCATATAGCTTTGGTGCTATACAAAGACGGTGAGCGGCGCTATGTGATCGCGCCGAAAGGCGTTCAGGCGGGACAAGAATTGATTTCTTCTGAATTTGCCCCGATTAAGTCGGGTAATTGCCTGCCAATCAGAAATATTCCGGTGGGTTCGCAAATACATTGTGTCGAGCTAAAGCCTGGCAAGGGTGCGCAATTGGCAAGAAGCGCAGGCGCTTCCGTGCAATTGGTCGCAAAAGAAGGAGCCTATGCCACTCTCCGCTTGCGCTCCAGTGAAATGAGGAAGGTTCTAATTGATTGTAAAGCGGTTATTGGAGAGGTATCCAATTCCGAACATAATCTAGCTTCCTTGGGTAAAGCGGGCGCTTCACGCTGGCGGGGAGTCCGACCGACCGTGCGGGGTGTGGCGATGAACCCGGTTGACCATCCACACGGCGGTGGCGAAGGTAGAACATCGGGAGGCAGGCATCCAGTTTCACCTTGGGGGACTCCGACCAAAGGATACAAGACGCGCAACAACAAACGGACGGACGACCTTATCGTTCGTGGCCGTAAGCAAAGATAAGAGGTATTTACTGTGCCACGTTCAATTAAAAAAGGGCCTTTCATCGATCATCACCTGTTGAAAAAAACGCTGGAAGCGGCACAATCGGGCGCAAAAAAGCCGATCAAGACATGGTCGCGCCGATCCATGGTTATCCCCGACATGATTGGGCTGACCTTGGCGATACACAACGGCAAGCAACACGTTCCCGTTTTGGTGTCGGACAACATGGTAGGACATAAACTCGGTGAATTCGCTCCGACCCGGACCTATAAAGGGCACCAGGCGGACAAAAAATCAAAATAAGTGGTTCGGAAAATAAGATGGAAACCTCTGCGAAGCTAAGTAACGCCCGCGTATCCCCTCAAAAATGTCGGCTGGTGGCCGACCAGATACGTGGCCTTCATGTAGCCAAGGCTATTGATCTCCTGACATTCAGCGAAAAAAAATCGGCCAAACTGATCAAAAAAGTCCTGGAGTCGGCAATAGCAAATGCCGAACACAATGACGGTGCCGATGTGGATGAATTGCGTGTAGCCTCTGTATACGTGAATGAGGGTCCGTTTCTAAAAAGGATCAAGCCGAGGGCAAAAGGACGGGCAAACAGAATACTCAAACGGACGTGCCACATTACCGTCAATGTTTCCGAACATAAATAAGGGTCTTTAACATGGGACAAAAAGTACATCCTACCGGCATTAGGCTGGGGTTTATAAAAGACTGGACATCGCGTTGGTACGCGAATAGTCAGAATTATTCCACATACCTATTTAAAGACCTAAAAGTCCGGGAGTTTTTAAAGAAAAAGCTCGGACATGCTTCAATCAGCCGTATTCAAATCAACCGACCGGCAAACAATGCGCAGATTACCATCCATACTGCGCGGCCAGGTTTGGTGATTGGCAAGAAAGGCGAAGATATCGATGCCTTGCGCAAAGAAATCTCCGTGATGATGGGTGTTCCTGTCCAATTGAATGTGGAAGAAATTAGAAAGCCTGAGTTGGATGCGCAACTAGTCGCTGAGGGAGTGGCCCAGCAATTGGAAAAGCGTATCATGTTCCGCCGTGCCATGAAGCGTGCAGTTCAAAACACCATGCGCTTAGGAGCTGAGGGCATAAAGATCAATGTGGGCGGACGCCTCAATGGAGCGGAAATCGCAAGAACCGAATGGTATCGTGAGGGGCGAGTGCCGCTTCATACCTTTAGAGCTGATATTGACTATGGCTTTGCCGAAGCCAAAACCACTTATGGTGTGATCGGTGTGAAGGTCTGGATTTTTAAGGGCGAGATATACCCTGTGATTTCTACCGAAAACAAAACCGCGAGTCCGGCGGAAGCGTAATATAGGAAACTAGGAAACAGCGACATGTTGCAGCCTAAGAGAACAAAATATAGAAAACAAATGAAACTGGACAACCGAGGGCTTGCCCATAAAGGGAGCAAAGTCAGCTTCGGTGAGTTCGGATTGAAAGCCTTGGATCGGGGGAGGCTGACGGCTCGCCAAATTGAAGCCGCGAGAAGAACTATTTCCCGACACGTTAAGCGTGGTGGAAAAATATGGATTCGTATTTTTCCCGACAAGCCAATCTCGAAAAAGCCGTTGGAAGTGCGCATGGGCAGCGGGAAGGGAAGTGTGGAGTACTGGGTGGCCCAAGTAAAGCCGGGTACCATGCTCTACGAACTTGAGGGGGTGAGCGAAGATCTTGCCCGTGAGGCGTTTCGTTTGGCCGCTGCGAAGCTACCTTTGAAAACAACCTTCTCATATCGTACGGTAATGTGATGAAAGCTAGTGAACTGAGAAAAAAAACCGTCCAAGAACTTAAAGAAGTTGAATCCGGGCTGCTTCGCGAAAGTTTTAATTTACATATGCAAAAAGCGACCGGGCAGTTGAGTAAGTCGGATCAAATTAAAAAAGTCCGCCGTGATATTGCTCGGGTATATACCGTGTTGACTGAGAAGGGTGGGCAAGCATGAACGATACCAATAAAGCTGTTCGCACGATTACCGGTAAGGTAGTCAGCAATAAAATGAACAAAAGCATATCGGTGGAAATTGAGCGGTTAGTGCCACATCCGGTGTATGGTAAGTACATTAAGCGAACTACCAAATTGATGGCCCATGATGAAGCCAATGAATGCCAAGAAGGCGACACCGTAGAGATCAGTGCAAGTCGGCCTTTGTCAAAAAACAAAGTCTGGGTATTGCATAGGATTGTGGAAAAAGCCAAATAAAAACTTATTGGCGTATGTTTTAGCCATGATTCAGAACAAGCGAGTAACAATATGATTCAAATGCAAACCTGCCTGAATGTTGCCGACAATAGTGGTGCGCGTCAGGTAATGTGTATTAAGGTTCTGGGTGGTTCGCATCGAAGATATGCGAATATCGGTGATATCATTAAAGTCAGCGTCAAGGATGCGATTCCTCGTGGAAGAGTGAAAAAAGGCGAAGTCTATAATGCTGTTGTGGTGAGGACAAGAAAAGGCGTCCGTCGATCTGACGGTTCGCTTATTAGATTCGATGGCAATGCTGCGGTCATTTTGAACAACCAACATCAGCCTATTGGAACCCGTATTTTTGGGCCGGTGACGCGTGAGCTTCGTTCAGAGAAGTTCATGAAGATCATTTCTCTGGCACCTGAAGTACTTTAAATTGCCGGGGTGAAAAAATGCGTAAAATCAAAAAAGGCGATCAAGTCGTTGTCATTACAGGCAAAGACAAGGGGAAAAAAGGCAAAGTTCTATCTTTCGAGGGCGATAACCGCTTGTTGATTGAGGGAATTAATTTGGTTCGTAAACACCAAAAGCCTAATCCAAATCGAGGCGTAGAGGGAGGAATAATCGAAAAAAGCATGCCAATTCATTATTCCAACGTCGCGCTCTTTAATCCAGCAATAAATAAGGCGGATCGTGTGGGGTTTCGATTGCTGGCTGACGGTCGGAAAGTCCGTTATTTCAAGGCCACCAACGAAGTTGTAGATCTTTAATCTGAAAGTAAGGCCTTATCATGTCCAGATTACAAACATTGTATAAAGAAGCGGTAGTCCCCGAATTAGTCCGTCGGTTTGAGTACGGCTCAGTGATGCAGGTTCCTCGCATTCAGAAAATCACCCTAAACATGGGCGTGGGTGAGGCTGTCGCGGATAAAAAAATTCTGCAAAACGCAGTTGAAGACATGCAGAAGATTGCTGGGCAAAAGCCGATTATTACCTACGCAAGAAAATCCATAGCAGGATTTAAAATTAGAGAAGGCATGCCGGTAGGCTGTAAAGTTACCCTGCGTAGAGAAAAAATGTATGAGTTTCTTGATCGTCTGATAAGCATTGCAATTCCGCGGATACGCGATTTTCGTGGGCTAAATCCTAAGGCGTTTGACGGCAGAGGCAGCTATTCGATGGGGGTCAAAGAACAGATTATCTTCCCTGAGATTGATTATGACAAAATTGATGCCTTGCGGGGAATGGACATAACGATAACTACTTCTGCGAAGTCGGACGAGGAAGCTCGAGTTCTTCTCGAGCAATTTAAGTTTCCTTTCAGAACCTAAGGAAAAAACATGGCCAAGAAATCGATGAAAGCTAGGGAAGCAAAAAGAACAATGCTAGCCAAAAAGTTTTATCAACAGCGTGTCGAGTTGAGATCTGCGGTTAAGAATGAAAGTCTGCCAGATGATCAACGCCATGCGGCGCAAGAAAAGTTACAGAAGTTGCCGAGAGATTCTTCGGAAACTCGGGGAAGAAACCGCTGCAACTTGACGGGGCGTCCGCATGGATATTACAGGAAATTCGGTTTAAGCCGCAATAAACTGCGTGAAGCAGTCATGCGCGGGGATGTCCCTGGTGTGACCAAAGCCAGTTGGTAAACGCCTTACTTGGCACAATAAGCTGTAATTACGCGAGTTAAAGAGAGAGTTTAGTATGAGCATGACCGATCCGTTGGCTGATATGTTTACCCGGATTACCAATGGGCAAGCTGCTGGAAAAAAGGAAGTGACGCTTCCCGCTTCCAAGGTTAAGTTCGCCGTGGGACAAGTGTTGAAGGCAGAAGGATATATAGAAGACATCAGGCAAGTTGATATTGGTGCGAAGTGTCAACTCATTATCTCCCTGAAATATTTTAAAGGAGTGCCGGTTATTGCGCAGTTGCAGCGCGTTAGCAAACCAAGCCGCAGAATCTATAAAACCAAGGACGAAATCCCCACGGTATTGGGTGGTTTGGGGGTTGCGATTATAACCACTCCAAAAGGGGTTATGACTGATAAGCAGGCTCGCGAACAGGGTCACGGCGGCGAAGTGCTGTGTCTTGTATCATAGTGATTCAAGAAAAAGGCTTAAATAAATGTCAAGAGTAGCAAAAAATCCCATTGCCTTGCCTAAAGGGGTGGAGGCCGAACTGGATGGAAATCGCCTAACTGTCAAGGGCGTGAAGGGGACACTGACTTCTGACTTGCACCCAAGCGTTCAAGTGGAAGTGGAGGCTGGAGTAATTAGAGTAACTCCCGATAAAACGAATAAAATAGTAAACGCTCTGGCTGGTACTACCCGTGCGAATATCAATAATATGGTTATTGGTGTGAGCGCAGGATACGAAAGAAAACTGACGCTTGTAGGCGTGGGTTATCGTGTTCAGGCCAAGGGAAATTCCTTAAGCCTATCGCTTGGTTATTCCCACCCAGTCGAATACGAAGCTCCTGTGGGTATTACCTTGGAAACGCCAACACAAACGGAAGTTCTAATAAAAGGAACCGATAAGCAGGTAGTAGGCCAAGTGGCGGCTAATATCAGATCTTACCGTTCCCCAGAGCCATATAAAGGCAAGGGAATACGGTATTCTGATGAAGAAATAATCAGAAAAGAAGCGAAAAAGAAGTAAGGTGCCTTCAATGGATAAAAAATCCTCCAGGCTCAAAAGAGCAGCCAAAACTAGACATGTTATTCGTTCCATTGGCATCAATCGTCTGACGATTCATAGAACACCTAGACACATTTATGCCCAGATATTTACCTGCGATGGCTCCAAGGTGTTGGCGAGTGCTTCCACGTTACAGGCAGAAATTAAAAGCACTTTGGCTGGTACCGGTAACATTGCAGCCGCCAAGGCAGTAGGCAAGGCAATTGCTGAAAAAGCGAAAGCTGTGGGGATTGACAACGTGGCTTTTGATCGGTCAGGGTTTAAATATCATGGACGTGTACAAGCCTTGGCAGATGCGGCCCGTGAAGCAGGCTTGAGTTTCTAGAGGATCATCATGGCAAATATTTCCGCGCAAAACAGTAATTCGGACGGCCTGCAAGAAAAGCTGGTCGCAGTGAGAAGAGTGGCTAAAGTCGTCAAGGGTGGTCGCCAGTTTGGCTTCACTGCTCTTACGGTGGTAGGTGATGGAAATGGTAAGGTTGGATACGGGTTGTGCAAGGCCCGGGAAGTTCCCGTCGCTATCCAAAAATCAATGGAACAGGCAAGGAAAAATCTCCGGCAGGTCCACTTGAACGGTGACACTCTGCATTATGCGATAACTGCTAGCACGGGTGCCGCAAAGGTTTATATGCAGCCAGCTTCCGAGGGTACGGGTATTATCGCAGGTGGTGCAATGCGTGCGGTATTTGAAGTTGTTGGGGTTCATAATGTACTTGCTAAATGCATAGGCACGAACAATCCCATCAACGTGGTACGAGCCACTATTAAAGGGTTAACCGAAATTAACGATCCGAAGTATGTAGCCGCGAAAAGAGGCAAGACATCTGCGGAATTGGCGGAATATGTGAAATGAGTGTCAAGCAGTTAAAAGTCACACAGATTAAAAGCAAAAACGGTCGTCTAGCCAAGCATAAGGCTTGTTTGCTAGGCTTAGGGATAAGGCGTATGCATCACACCGTTGTTGTAAATGATACTCCTGAAAATCGTGGAATGATTGCTAGGGTTTATTACATGGTCAGTGTTGAGGAAATCTAAAATGTTTTTAAATACCATTGCGCCTGCCGAGGGTAGCAAGAAAAAACGTAAAAGAGTAGGGCGTGGGATTGGTTGTACCTTAGGTAAAACCTGCGGCAGAGGCCACAAAGGACAGCATGCACGTGCGGGTGGCTTTCACAAAGTGGGCTTCGAAGGCGGTCAAATGCCTCTGCAAAGGAGATTGCCTAAAGTAGGTTTCAAGTCTGCCTTGAAAAAGTTTACAGCCGAAGTTCGCCTAGGAGAATTGAATTCGCTACAGGTCGATACCATTGATTTGGAGAGCCTGAAATCGGCCAATATCGTTCCGCCCCATGCCAAAAAAGCTAAAGTCATTGATTCTGGCTCAATCAACAAGGCTATTGTTTTGAAAAAGGGGGTAAATGCGACCGTAGGCGCAGCCAAAAAAATTGAAATTGCGGGCGGCAAGATTGAGGTCTAAGTGAACAGTTCAAATCCGGTACTTTCAGATAAATATGGGAGATTAACGGAGCTGCGTCAGCGGCTTCTTTTTGTCCTTGGTGCCCTTATCGTATACCGGATCGGAGCGCACATTCCGATTCCTGGCGTAGATCCCCGCGCCATACAGAGCTTGTTTCAACAGGATGGTAAAAATATACTGGACATGGTCAACATGTTCAGTGGCGGAGCCTTAAAGCGGCTTAGTATTTTTGCTTTGGGGATTATGCCTTATATTTCTGCTTCGATTATTCTTCAATTGATGGCAGTAGTCATCCCGCAGTTAGAGCAGATTAAAAAGGAAGGGGCGTCAGGTCAGAAAAAGATCAATCAATATACTCGTTATGCGACGGTATTGCTGGCGAGTTTTCAGGCGGTGGGTGTGGCAATAGCCCTGCAAAATCAAACTGCTGCTGGCGTTCCGGTGGTTAGCAATCCCGGCATTCACTTTGTTTTCATCACTGCGGTTTCCTTGGTGAGTGGAACGGTTTTTCTAATGTGGCTGGGTGAGCAGGTTACAGAGCGAGGCATTGGTAATGGGATTTCTATCATCATCTTTTCTGGCATCGTAGTTGGATTGCCATCGGCCATAGGTGGCACTTTGGAGATGGCTAGAACCGGTGAAATGGGTACTTTAAGTATCATTTTGCTCTTTGCGATAGCTGTTGCAGTCACTGCTTTTGTGGTTTTCGTCGAGCGTGGGCAGCGGCGTATTACAATCAATTATGCCAAGCGCCAAGAGGGTCGCAAGATGTATGCGGCTCATAAGAGCTTTTTGCCGCTTAAGTTGAATATGTCTGGCGTGATACCCCCTATTTTCGCGTCCAGTATTATATTGTTCCCCGCGACCATCGCCAGTTGGTTTGGAAACAATGAAAGCCTAAGTTGGTTGCAGGATATCGCTACTACCCTTTCCCCAGGGCAGCCGCTGTATGTGATTTTCTATGCCACAGCCATTGTTTTCTTTTGCTTTTTTTATGCGGCGATGGTATTTAATTCAAATGAAACGGCAGAAAATCTTAAGAAATCTGGTGCTTTTGTGCCGGGGGTTAGGCCAGGCCAGCAGACAGCCGCCTATGTTGATGGAGTTATGACACGGCTTACTTTGGCGGGTGCGGTTTATATTACCTTGGTATGTTTGCTTCCTGAGTTTCTGATGCTTTATTGGCATGTTCCGTTTTATTTTGGAGGAACATCTCTTTTGATCATCGTGGTTGTTGTAATGGATTTTATGTCGCAAATTCAGACCTATGTGATTTCACATCAATACGAGGGGTTGATGAAGAAGGCAAATTTACGGATGAATAAAAGCTAGGCTGGCAAGCTTGTCAGATGTTTTTAAAGAAAATTTTGTGAGAATTTGAAGATGAAAGTACGCGCATCAGTCAAAAAAATCTGTCGCAACTGTAAGATCCTAAAGAGAAAAGGAACGGTAAGGATCATCTGTAAGGATGCCCGGCATAAACAACGCCAAGGTTAATCTTTTTTTTTGTGAAAAATTGTGCTAGTATGCGCAATTACGCAATGCTTCGCTGTGTGTTCTGGAGATTTTAGATGGCACGTATTTCTGGGATTAATATCCCCGATCATAAACACCTTGTGATATCGCTAACATCGATCTATGGCATCGGGCGATCTAGGGCTGCTTATATATGTAATCAGGTTGGGGTCCATCCTTCAACAAAAGTGAAAAGCCTGGATGATGCTCAGATCGAACGGATTCGCGAAGAAGTTGCTAGGTTTGTGGTGGAGGGAGATCTCCGGCGTGAAGTTGCTATGAGTATTAAGCGCTTAATGGACTTAGGGTGTTACCGAGGTCTTCGCCACAGAAGAGGACTTCCTGTTCGAGGCCAAAGGACGCGGACTAATGCTCGCACACGCAAGGGTCCGCGCCGTCCAATTCGGAAATAATAAGCTATATTGAGGTAACAACATGGCAGTCGCAAATCGTACGACGAAGCGGGTAAAAAAAGATATTTCTGATGGTATCGCTTACATTAGCGCTTCTTTTAACAATACTATCATCACTATAACGGATCGTAAGGGAAATGCCCTTTCTTGGGCGACCGCTGGCGCTTCTGGGTTCCGAGGTTCGCGTAAAAGCACTCCTTTTGCAGCTCAAGTCGCGGCAGAGAAAGCTGGCTTGATAGCAAAGGAATACGGAATTAAAAACCTAGATGTTCGTATTAAAGGCCCGGGTCCTGGCAGAGAGTCTGCAGTAAGGTCGCTGAATAATTTGGGGTTTAAAATTACCAATATCATAGATGGCACACCGATTCCGCATAATGGTTGCCGTCCGCCTAAAAAGCGTAGAGTCTGATTTTCGGAGATTTGTAGATGGCAAGATATATAGGTCCTAAGTGCAAGCTTAGCAGAAGGGAAGGAACGGATCTTTTTCTTAAGGCACGGGGAAAATCTCTTGAGTCGAAATGTAAGCTCGACCAACAGCCTGGGCAGCACGGTTCTAAGCGGGGTCGACTTTCCGATTACGCAGTCCAGTTGCGCGAAAAGCAGAAAATGCGCCGTATTTACGGGGTATTAGAGCGCCAGTTCAGGAATTATTACGCAACGGCTGCCCAGAAGAAAGGATCCACTGGGGAAAATCTGTTAGGGTTGCTTGAGTCGCGTTTGGACAATGTGGTTTACCGCATGGGATTCGCGTGTACTAGGGCGGAAGCGCGACAATTAGTTAGCCATAAAGCCGTTTTGGTAAATGGGAAAGTGCTCAATATCGCTTCCTACCAAGTTCATGGTGGAGATGTAGTTAGCATTAGGGATAAAGCCAAAAATCAACAACGAGTTAAAGATGCCCTGCAGGTCTCCGAGCAGTATGGCTTTCCTTCTTGGGTTGATGTAGATGTTCAGCAGATGCGTGGAGTTTTTAAGTCCAGCCCTGAACGTGGCGAACTCGGTTCAGACATCAACGAACAGTTGGTTGTTGAATTGTACTCGAAATAATTTCTGAAGGTTACTTGATGCAAAGTTATCTTGCCGACCTGATCAAGCCTCGTCTAGTCGATGTAAACCCTATAGACAAGAATACTGCGCGCATCGTGATCGAACCCTTAGAAAGGGGCTTCGGCCATACTTTGGGAAATGCCCTCAGAAGGGTTTTGCTTTCCACCATCCCAGGCTGCGCGGTAACCAATGTCGTTATCGAGGGTGTGCTTCATGAATATTCCACCATAGAGGGTGTTCAGGAAGATGTGATCGATATTCTTTTAAACCTGAAAAATTTGTCTATCAACATTGCTCACGGCGAATCGGCGGTGTTGACTCTTAGCAAGTCAGGTCCGGGGAATGTAGTCGCTGGAGATATTCAGTTGACTCATGATGTCGAAATCATGAACCCTGACTTGGTCATTGCTAATATGACTTCCAGCGGCAAGTTGAATATGACTTTGACCGTGGAAAAGGGAAGGGGTTATCAGCCAGTAGTGCAACGTTTGCTCAATGGTTCTGATGCGCCTGTTGGTACTTTGCATTTGGATGCTTCATTCAGCCCTATTCGTAAAGTATCCTATGTCGTCGAATCGGCCCGTGTTGAGCAACGCACCGATTTAGACAAGCTCATCATTGAGTTGGAAACCAACGGCACCATTGATCCGCAAGAAGCAGTCAGTCTGGCGGCGTCCATTTTGAACGATCATCTGTCCGTGTTTTTTGACTTCAAAGGTGACCATGGGGTGTTCCCCGCGCAACCTCCGAAGCAGACTTACGATCCATTGTTGCTTCGTCCGGTCGATGACTTGGAATTGACGGTGCGTTCGGCCAATTGTTTGAAGGCCGAAAACATTTTTTACATTGGTGATCTGATCCAGCGGACTGAAGTGGATTTGTTGAAGACACCAAATTTGGGAAAAAAATCGCTCACGGAAATCAAGGATGTGTTAGCCACTAAGGGTCTTTCGCTCGGTATGCGCTTGGACAATTGGCCGCCGGAAGGGTTGAAAAAAGATTAATAGCCAAGACAGTCAACAGAGAATTTAGGACAGTACCATGCGCCACGCAAAATCCGGTAGGAAATTCAATATGAACAGCAGCCATAGGAAGGCATTGTTCCGTAACATGATGGTTTCGCTTTTTCAGCATGAAATCATCAAGACAACCTTGCCCAAAGCCAAGGAGATTCGCCGTTTCGCTGAACCGTTGATCACCTTGTCGAAGGTCGATTCGCTGGCGGGAAAGCGTTTGGCATTCAGTCGTCTTAGGGATCGTGACGCGGTGGTAAAGCTTTTCAACGAACTGGGACCGCGTTATGCTAACCGTCCCGGTGGGTATCTTCGCGTGCTTAAGTGCGGACACCGGGCAGGCGACTCGGCACCCATGGCTTATGTTGAGTTGGTTGATCGCCCTGGGCAGGGTGAATAAGCTTCACCGTCTTATCGCGTGAGTAGTTTTATTCATAAAAGGCGGTCCGGGGATAACCGGACCGCTTTTTTTATTTTCCCTTCCCGTGGTTGGCCTGCTTGCGCTAACCGGCCATCCCCCTGAATTTATTTAATCACGCTTGGTTGCCAGAAGAGTTTTTATTTTCAACCCTAGAGTACAAACATGACAGAGCTATCGCACTACAGAAACATTGGCATATTTGCCCACGTCGATGCCGGTAAAACCACGACTACCGAGCGGATTTTGAAGCTCACCGGCAAGATCCATAAAATTGGCGAGGTGCATGACGGCGCGGCGACGACTGACTTCATGGAACAGGAGCAGGAGCGTGGTATTACTATTCAGTCCGCCGCGACGACTTGTTTCTGGAAAGACCATCGTTTTAACATCATCGACACGCCTGGACACGTTGACTTTACGATTGAGGTTTATCGTTCCCTTAAGGTTCTCGATGGTGGTATCGGTGTGTTTTGTGGGTCGGGCGGTGTTGAACCGCAATCCGAGACCAATTGGCGGTATGCCAACGATTCTAAGGTTGCCCGCGTCATCTATGTGAATAAATTGGACCGCACGGGTGCCGATTTTTACCGTGTGGTCAAGCAGGTCAAAGATGTGTTGGGGGCGACGCCGGTGGTGATGACGCTGCCGATTGGACGTGAAGATGAATTCGTCGGTGTCGTTGACTTGCTCACCCGCAAAGCTTGGGTTTGGGATAATTCCGGTGATCCGATGAATTATGAGGTCAAAGACGTTCCTGCCGATATGGCTGCGGATGTTGAATCTTGGCGCGAGAAATTGATCGAAGAAGTGATCGATCAAGATGACGAAGCCATGGAAAAGTATTTGGAAGGTGAGCAACCTGATATTGAAACGATCAAGCGTTGCATACGGAAAGGCACCATTCAGACGAAATTTTTCCCGACGTATTGCGGGTCTTCTTTCAAGAACAAGGGTGTGCAATTGGTGCTCGACGCCGTGGTGGATTATCTGCCCAATCCGACCGAAGTCAATCCGCAGCCGGAAGTTGATCTGGAAGGCAATCCGACCGGCAGCTACGCCATCGTCGATGCCAATAAGCCCTTGCGAGCATTGGCGTTCAAGATCATGGATGACCGTTTTGGCGCACTGACTTTCTTGCGTATTTATTCCGGTAAACTGGAAAAAGGCACGACGGTGTTGAATACTTACACCGGCAAGACCGAGCGCATTGGCCGCATCGTTGAAATGCATGCCAATTCGCGTGCGGAAATTGATTCCGCGCAGGCCGGTGATATCGTCGCGGTGTTGGGTATGAAGAATGTCCAAACCGGCCATACGCTGTGCGACCCGGACCAGCCTGCCACCTTGGAGCCGATGGTTTTTCCCGCTCCGGTTATCTCGCTGGCCATCGCCCCCAAAGACAAGGGCTCCAACGAAAAGATGGGGGTCGCCTTGGGCAAAATGGTCCAGGAAGATCCTTCTTTCCATGTCGAAACCGACCAGGAAAGCGGCGAGACTATCCTGAAAGGCATGGGTGAGTTGCATCTGGACATCAAGGTGGACATTCTCAAGCGCACCCACGGTGTCGAGGTGATTGTCGGCAAGCCGCAGGTGGCCTACCGCGAGACGATCACGCGGCGCGTCGAGGACAGTTACACCCACAAGAAGCAAACGGGTGGTTCCGGCCAGTACGCCAAGATCGATTACATCATCGAGCCGGGCGAGCCAGGCACCGGGTTTATCTTTGAATCAGCCGTGACGGG
Source organism: uncultured Methylococcaceae bacterium (assembly GCA_964582755.1). Lineage (GTDB taxonomy): Bacteria > Pseudomonadota > Gammaproteobacteria > Methylococcales > Methylococcaceae > Methylumidiphilus. The sequence goes on from CAZOTR010000062.1 coordinate 15,357, forward strand.
CGGCAACGTGCCTAGGGAATATTGGCCGGCGGTCGACAAAGGCTTCAAGAGCATGTTGGATAAAGGCGTGTTGGCCGGTTTTCCGTGCTTGGACTTCAAGGTCGTCTTGACGGACGGTGGCTTCCACGCGGTGGACTCTTCGGCCATCGCCTTTGAAATTGCCGCCAAGGCGGCTTTCCGCCAGTCGATTCCGAAGGCTGCGCCGCAGTTGATGGAACCGATCATGAAGGTCGACACGTTCACCCCGGAGTCCCATGTGGGTGATGTGATCGGCGACCTGAACCGCCGCCGTGGCATGATTAAGTCGCAGGAACCCGGCCCTTCGGGCGTGCGCATCAAGTCGGAAGTGCCACTGTCGGAGATGTTTGGCTATATTGGCCATCTGCGCACCATGACTTCCGGGCGCGGCCAATTCTCCATGGAGTTCTCGCACTATATGCCGTGTCCGAAAAACGTGGCTGACGTGGTTATCAAGGAAGTGAACGAGCGGAACGCCGAAAAGAATAAGTAGGAAGCCAGGCCGGGCGGAGTGTCTGCCCGGCCAAGCCTGCAAGGCATCTTGAATGTGGGTCCGTCCAACTGCCGGATTGGGTATGGAAGATTTGTTCGGGGATATTCCTGCTGAATTGCGCGAGGTTGTCGCCCGTTCATGGGCTGAGTTTTCCACCCACACTCCCGCGCTTGAATTTGCCGACCCGTCCCAGGAGCGGAGTTTTTATGCTTCGCTAGGCAAAGTCTGGACGGCCAGTCCCTTCGTGGCCGGGCAATGCCTGCGCAGACCGCAGGCACTTGCCGTTTTATTAGAAAACGGCCATCTTTTCACGGCGGCTTCCCCTTCGTATTACCGGGAGGCGCTCACCAATTTATTGTCTTCCGTCACCTCGGAAAACGAGTTGATGGAGATTCTGCGGCGATTTAGAAATCAGGAGATGGTGCGGATCGCCTGGCGCGACATTGCTGGCTGGGCGGAGCTGGAAGAAACCCTGGCGGACCTCACGCATTTGGCGGAAGCCTGCATAGCCGAAACCCTGGAATGGTTGTTCCGGCAGGCTTGCCAAACGCGCGGCGTTCCCTTCAACCAAGCCGGAGAACCGCAGCGGCTGGTGGTTTTGGGGATGGGCAAGCTGGGCGCTTGGGAGTTGAATTACTCCTCCGACATCGACCTGATCTTTTCCTATGAGGACGAGGGCGTCTTGCCGGACAAAAAGGCGACAGCTTACGCGGAATTTTACACCCGTCTGGCGCGTTCCTTGGTCAAGGTATTGGACGCGGTCACGGCGGACGGATTCGTGTTCCGCGTGGACACCCGTTTGCGTCCCTTCGGCGAAAGCGGGCCGTTGGTGATGAATTTCGACGGCTTGGAGCAGTATTACCAGGGGCAGGCCCGCGAGTGGGAGCGTTACGCCATGGTCAAGGCGCGGGTGGTGGCCGGCGATGTCGGCGCGGGCGAACGTTTGCAGGCCATGCTGACGCCCTTCGTTTACCGGCGTTATCTGGATTTTCGGGCTTTTGGGGAATTGCGCGGGCTTAAGGCCAAAATTACCCAGGAGCTATTGCGCAAGGAGCGGATGGACAACGTCAAGCTTGGCCCCGGCGGGATACGCGAAATCGAGTTCATCGGCCAGGCTTTCCAGCTTATCCGTGGCGGACAGGAAAGGCGTCTGCGAGAGCGCGGCATTGTCAAAGTCTTGGGCTTGATCGGCGAATTGGGCTATTTGCCGGGCGAGTTGGTCAACAAGCTGCAAGCGTCCTACCGCTTCTTGCGCTTGGTTGAAAACCGCATCCAGCAATACGCCGACAAACAAACCCACGATCTACCCGGTGACGGCAGGCAGCGCTTGAGTTTGGCGTTTGCGCTGGGCTTTGCTGACTGGGACAGCTTCAAAGCCAAGCTGGACGAAGTGCGCGCCGGGGTGCATGGCATCTTCGGCCAAGTGATCGAGTCTCCGCAGACCATTACCCCGGCAGGCGAGGCGGTGGATTGGGTCGAAATCGATCCGGCAACGCTGCCCGGTCTGTTGGCGGCGATGGGCTGGCGGGAATCCGAGGCTTTGTTGCCGATATGGGGCGATTTTCAAGAATCCTATGCCGTCCGCCGCATCACGCCGAAAGGCGCGGCGGAACTCAACCGCATCATGCCATTGTTGCTGCAAGCGGCCGCCAAGCTGGACAATGCGGCGGAAACCTTGGGGCGCATCCTCAAATTGCTGGAGGCCATCGCCGGGCGGAATGTCTATTTCACCTTGCTGGCGGAACATCCCCTGGCCTTGTCGCAACTGGTCAAGCTGGCTTCGGCCAGTTCCTGGATCGTCAGCCATATTGCCCGCCATCCCTTGCTGCTGGATGAATTACTTGATCCGCGCAGCCTTTACGCGCCACTCAGCCGGGAGCAATTGCGCGGTGAGTTGGCCCGCTGCCTGGGACGGGTCGATGGCGATGACATGGAACAAGTGATGACCGCCTTGCGCCAGTTCAAGCAGGCCCATGTGCTGAGGATCGCCGCCGCCGACATCATGGGCGCGATTCCTATCATGGTGGTCAGCGATTATCTCACTTGGCTGGCGGAAGCCCTGGTCGCCGGGGTGATGGAGCAAGCGTGGCGGCTGGCCGCGCAACGCCACGGGACGCCTCCGGGTGCGGCGGCGGGGGAGATCAAGGGCTTCGGCGTCGTCGCTTATGGCAAGATGGGCGGGCTGGAATTGAGCTATGCCTCCGACCTGGATTTGGTATTCCTCTATGGCGGCGTGGAAGACACCGCCCTCACCGACGGCGACAGCCCGATTCCCTGCGCCCAGTTCTACACCCGCGTCGTCAAGCGCATGATTACCCTGCTGACTACGCAGATTCTGGCCGGGACGCTGTACGAGATCGACCTGCGCCTTAGGCCCAGCGGCAATTCCGGGCTGCTGGTCAGCAGCTTGGACGCCTACGAGACCTACCAAATGGAAAGTGCCTGGACTTGGGAGCAACAGGCCCTGGTGCGGGCGCGTTTCGTCGCCGGCGACCCCCAAGTCGCCGAGGGCTTTGCCGGAATCCGCAAACGCTCTTTGGGCCGGCTGCGCGAAATGGAAGTGTTGCGCGGCGAGGTGCGCGAAATGCGCGACAAAATGCGGGAAAACCTGGAGACTAAAACGCCCGGTTTGTTTGACCTCAAACAGGCGCGGGGCGGTATTGCGGACATTGAGTTTATAGTACAATTTGGCGTTTTATCGGGCGCGCACGACCACGACAGCCTGTTGCAATGGCCCGACGTGGTCCGCCTGCTGGAATCCTTGCGGGATACCGGCTTTCTCACTGCGGAGGATGCCGCCTTGTTGAAACAGGCGTATTGCCTCTATCGCGAACGGACGCACCGGGCGGCGCTGCTGGAGCAGCCCGCGTTGGCCCCGGAGGCGGAGTTTTCCGCCATCCGCTCCCGCGTCCAGGCCATCTGGCGTGACAAAATGGAACGCCCATGCCCCCCACCTTAATTTACACACACGAAGCGGAGAAACAACGATGACGATGGACGACAGAGATGGCGTCATCTGGCTGGACGGCGAATGGCTGCCCTGGCGCGAGGCGAAGACCCATGTATTGACCCACACCCTGCATTACGGCTGCGGCGTGTTCGAGGGCGTGCGGGCTTACAAGGCCGACCAAGGCACGGCGATTTTCCGCCTGCGCGAGCACACCGACCGGCTGTTCCGCTCGGCGCACATCATGAACATGAAGATGCCCTTCGACAAGGACACGCTGGATCAGGCCCAGCGCGAAGCGGTAAAGCGGAACAACCTGCCCAGCGCCTATATGCGCCCGATGTGCTTCTATGGCTCCGAGGGCATGGGCCTGCATGCCTCCAAGTTGAAGGTGCATGTCATGGTCGCGGCTTGGGAATGGAACAGCTACCTGGGGGCCGACGGCATGGAGAAGGGCATCAAAGTGCGCACATCCTCCTACACGCGCAACCACGTCAACAGCCTGATGTGCAAAGCGAAGGCCAACGGCAATTACGTCAACTCCATCCTGGCCGTGCAAGAGGCCGTCGCCTGCGGCTGCGATGAGGCGCTGCTGCTGGACCACGAAGGCTATGTGGCGGAAGGCAGCGGCGAGAACATCTTCATCGTCCGCAACGGCAAGATCTATACGCCCGACCTCACTTCGGCACTGGAAGGCATCACCCGCGAGACGGTGATGACCATCGCCCGCGAACAAGGTTACGAGGTTGCGGAAAAGCGCATCACCCGCGACGAAGTGTATGTCGCCGACGAGGCGTTCTTCACCGGCACTGCGGCGGAAGTCACGCCGATCCGCGAGCTGGATGGCCGCATCATCGGCAACGGCGGCCGCGGCCCCGTCACCGAGAAGCTGCAATCGCTGTATTTCGACTATGTCCATGGCCGCACGGCGGACCATGGGGATTGGTTGAGTTACGTCGGCTGAACGGCAAAAAAACCAGCATAAAAAACGCGGCCCACGGGCCGCGTTTTAGTTTTCAGTCTAGTCGGCTATCAGGCGCTCGCCCTTTGCAACTTCGCCGGGGCTGCCTTCAGCTTCCCCGCCTGGTGCATCTCCAAATAAACCGCCCAGACGGCTTCTTCGATATTCTCCATCGCGTGTTCGCCGTTGGGGACGATGCCGGCTTCTTCCAGCATTTCCCAAGGCTCGTAGCCGATCTTCGAGCATAGCACCGCCTCGCAGCCTTCCAGCGAACGGATAGTGCGGGCCAGCGCCGATTCGGCCTCGCCGCAAGTCGAATCGCCCGAGCAATACTGGTCGGTCTTGCGGTGGGACATGAATTTCACGCCTTCGGGCGACGCCTGGTAGATCTGGAACTCCTTGGCGTGGCCGAAGTGCATGTTAATCAAGCTTTGACCGGAGGTGGCGACGGCCATCAGCACCGGGCGGGTGCCGGCCGGAACCTTCGGCTTGGCTTTGGCGGCTGCCGCCGCGCGTTTTTCGTTCATGTCGGCGAGGATGCCTTCCTGCACGTTTTTGCGCATTTCCATCGCCGACTGGTAGTCGATCTCCATCGCGTCGATCTTGTCCAGCGTGAACTCGGCGCCCCGGTCCTCGCCCAGCAGGCCGACGGCATCGGCGCGGCATTGGCGGCAGTGGCGCATCATGTTCATGTCGCCGGAGCAGGCTTCCTGCAAGTCCATCAACTCGTCCGGGGTCGGCCCGCGCTGGCCCATGACGCCGTAGAACGTGCCGTGTTCGGGTTCGGAAATCAGCGGCATGACATTGTGCAGGAACGCGCCCTTGGACTTGACGACGCGGCTGACTTCGGCGAGGTGCTGGTCGTTGATGCCGGGGATCATGACCGAGTTGACCTTCACCAGGATGCCGTGCGCGATCAGCATCTCCAGCCCTTTCTGCTGCTGGTCGATGAGGATTTGCGCGCCTTTCTTGCCTTTGATGCGGCGGTTTTTCCAGAAGATCCACGGGTAGATCTTCGCGCCGATCTCGGCGTCCACGGTGTTGATCGTGATCGTCACATGGTCGATGTTGTGCTTGGCCAACTCGTCCACGGATTCCGGCAAAGCCAAGCCATTCGTGGACACGCACAGCTTGATGTCCGGCGCGTCTTTGCTCAGTTGGCGGAAGGTCTCAAATGTCCGCTCCGGGTTCGCCAGCGGGTCGCCGGGGCCGGCGATGCCCAGCACGGTCATCTGCGGAATATTGGCGGCGACGGCCATGGTCTTCTTGACGGCTTGGTCGGGCGTCAGCAGTTCCGACACCACGCCGGGGCGGGATTCGTTGGAACAGTCGTATTTGCGATTGCAGTAATGGCACTGGATGTTGCAGGCCGGCGCGACCGCCACATGCATGCGGGCGAAGTAATGGTGGGCGTCCTCGGAATAACAGGGGTGGTTCTGTATCTTCTCGCGGATGCTATCCGGCAGTTGGCTGGCTTGGCTCTCGGTGGTTCCGCAGGAGGAGGCGCTACAACCGCCTTTGGCGGCGGCGGGTTCGTGAGTTTGCAAAACGGGTAGTTGCATGGTCGGCTCCCAGGCAGGGGTTGGAGGGGTTGC
>CAZOTR010000063.1:0-1692 GCA_964582755.1 uncultured Methylococcaceae bacterium
TACTTCTTTCCGCGTCCGCCCAGTTTGGATTTCAGGCCTTTTCCGGCGAAGCGGGTGGCGGCTTTTCCGGCGAAGCGGGTGGCGCCGCCCGCGGCCTTGCCGATGCCTCCGGCCATCTCGCCGACCGCGCCGCCGGCGGCCAGGTGGTGGCCGGCCCAGCCCAGGGCGAGGAACCAGACCAGCGGAAGCCCCACGAACGTCAGGTAGCCGGTCATTTCCGCGACGACAAAGGCCACGCCGTAGCTGCCGCTGTTGGCGGAGTACCAAGCGATCCCCAATGCCTGGGTCATTGCCGTGTCAAGCCAAGAACTCAGCGCCCACAAGGCGGTCAGGAAGCGCAAGGCGAAAATGCCGACGGCGGCGAGCATGGCCGTTTCGAGCGAGTAGGACGAGAACACCAGCACAAACGGCAGGCACAGGTAGATTGCCATCAGCACTAGCGACTGGGCGATGGGGGCGGCCTGTTGCAAGGCGTAAAACGTCGCTTGCGATTCGACGGCGTGTACCATGACTCCAGCCGTCCCCAGGAAGCCGGTGAGCCAGTTTGAAAGGCTGGGAAGGCCGCCCTGGCCTGCCGACGGGAGGGGGTTGGACGCGACCAGCGTGGTGTCCACCAGTTTGCGGATCTGCGAGTCTTCCACATACAGGGGCGTCGCGGGGGGCTTGGCTGCGTTTTTCATGGCCTGCAGTGTCTGCGGGTCGATCTGGGCCAGCAGGCGCACCCGCAGCCCGGCGGCGCCGTCCGTCCACCATTGCAGGCAGGTCGGCTTGCCCAGGCCTGAGGCCGGGGCGGTCCCGCCGTATTCCGAGTCCCGGTTGGGGTCGAACGGGAATCCCGGGATTTCCTCCCGGGCGCGGGGGGGCAGGCTGGGGTTGGGGTCGCTGTAGAATCCGGCCGTGTCCTGGAAGTATTGCGACCCGAACCAGTTGATGTCGTCGGCCAGGTAGCCCGTCGGGAGGCTGCGGATCTCGCGGGCGAACTTGGCCTTGGCGGGCCGGTAGCAGTCGGCGTCGAACAGTTGCAGTTGCTGGCGCAGGCCTGCGTCGGCGATCCGCGTGTTGTCCATCTGGTAGTTGAGCTGGCGGACGTTGGGGTCGCAGGGGATGGCTGCGACGGCGACATTGCTGAAGCCCGCGGACACCGCCATCACCGCCCGCCACCAGACGGGCACCAGGGCGGGCGCGCCGCCGCCGACGTTGAAGGTGCTGTCGTAGAGGGTGCCGGTGTTGCCGCCGGTGGACGTCTGGGCGCCGCAGGCGGCGGTGTGGGACAGGTCGCCGACCCTGATCTCCAGCACCGGCGCGCCGGCCAGGGCGGCAACGGTGAGCAGGCCGGCCAGCTCAAGCTCGATGCGGCGCACCGAGTCCGCCGCCCCCTCGTTGCCCGCCTCGCCCCAGCTGCCGGCGAAGTGGCGGACGACGACGGCGAAGAACGGCAAGTAGGCCAGCCCGGTGTCGAGCAGCGCCTGCCAGATCCGGTCGTACAGGGTCCAGCCCAGGACCGTGGTGTAGATGTCGATGGCGGAGGCGGCTTCCATCCGGCTACCCCGCGATCCAGCGGACTATGCGCCCGCTTTGGACGACCAACTCAAACACGGCGAACCAGGCCAGCACACGCCAGCGCAGGCCTGCGGCGGCCACAGTGGCGCCTTCGCTCCACCGGAACCGGCGGGCGGCCCGGCGGGCCAGCCA
>CAZOTR010000063.1:1792-21147 GCA_964582755.1 uncultured Methylococcaceae bacterium
CCACAGTGGCGCCTTCGCTCCACCGGAACCGGCGGGCGGCCCGGCGGGCCAGCCAAGGCCAGCCGCCGATGACGGCGGCGGCCAAGGCCATCCTGGACAGCGCAAACCAGGGGGCCAGCGCGTCGAGCCGGGCGTCGGCGGCGGCGACCCCGCCCCCGGCGGCCTGCTGCGCGACCTGGGTTCCGAGCAGCGCGGCCCCGGCGGCAAAGGCCAGCAGGACGAGGGTGGAGAGGGCGCGTCCGGCGTTCATCGGCCCTCCGGGACGGCGTTGTTGGCGTGGGACAATATTTCCCCCAAGGGCAGCTTTCCCGCCTCGATGTCGCGGGCCTTGGCGGCGACGCGCCGGATGTAGTCGGCGGCCCTTTGCGGGTTGTGCGAGTGGTAGCGGCCCACGGCCCGCCAGATTTCGCCGGCGCGGGCCTGCTCGTAGCGCAGAATCCAGGCGCCGACCGCCAGGTTGTAGCACCCGTGGCGGAGCATGTGGCCCTCCTCGACGCCGTGGCGGCGCAGCATCGGCAGCCAGAAGCTGTTGACCTGCATCGGGCCATAGTCGTTGGAGCCGTCGCGGTTCGGCTGCTTCTGGCCGAGCCGCCCGTGCTCCTGGGCCAGGATCGCGCCGATCAGCACAGGCGGGATCTGGTAGCGTTGCGAGACGGCTGCGACGCACTCAAGCGTGATCGGCTGCTGGATTTCCGGCGGCGGGGCGGCGGGCATCATGGCTTGGCCGCCCCGTCGATGACCGGCCTGGCGTCGCCGGGCCGGTAGCCGGGCGCCGCGCGGGCGTCCTCCTGGGCGGCCATGTCGAGCAGCGCCCCGGCGGAGTTGGAGACCAGTTCCTTGCGCGTCCTGGACTCGTACAGCAACTGGTCGACTTCGCGGTCGAGGATGGCCACGAGCCTTTGGACATCCTCGCCGACGCCTGCCGCGTAGATGTTCGGCTCGCCCCAGCCGGCCAGCAGCAGGCGGCGCAGCATCAACGCCCGTTCGACGTTGGCGGCCACGGCGGCTTCCGAGGCCAGCCTGCCGACGGCGATGGCCTGCTCAGACGGCGGCAGCTTGCGGATGGCCGCCAGCACGTCGCGGCCCAGCACCGTGCGGGGGGTCGAGGCCTGGGCCAGGTTGTCCGGCGTGGGCGGGACGACGCCTTTGACCAAGTCCGCCAGCTTGCCCGCCAGGGCGGCGCGGTCCTTTTCGATTTGCGGCAGCAAGCCGTGGCTGGGGGTCGCCTTGGGGACCGCGCCGCCCTGTGTGGCGATTTCCATGTCGCCCAGCACGGCCACCGCGAACGCCACGGCGTCCTGGGGATTCTTCCATGTCTTGCCGACCAGGGTTGCCGCGTCGCCGTCGCCGGTCCCGAGGATGTCGCCGGTGTTGTTCTGCTCGATGTTGTAGCCCGCCCTCACCACGTCCGAGACGAGCTTGATCGGCGGCTGGCCCTGGCCGCCGGCCTTGGCCCCGCCCGCCCAGGGCACGCCGTTGTCGCCGCCGGCGTCCTCCACCGCGCCCAGTGCCTGGAGCACGTCGATGTTTCTTTCGCCGCTGTGGACCCTGCCCGCCTGGTCCTTCCAAGTGTAGCTTTTCGACAGCGTCAGCCATTTGTCGAAGGGGTTCCTGCCGTTCATCGCGTCCGACTGCATCTGCTCGCAGGATTTCGTGGCGAGGGAGACGGCCGCGTTGGCGTAGGACACCATCTCCTGGTACAGCTCGTACAGGCCCGGGTTGGCCCGCTGCAAAACCAGCCCCGGCAGTGCGGACACTGCGGACGTGGCGGCGTTGGTCAGCAGGGATTTCATGTTGTTGACCACTTGGTTGAGGGCGGTGGACAGCCCGAGCGTGGGGTCGAAGCCGTGACAGCCCATGCCCAGCCCGAGATCCAGCGAGCCGCCGATCGTCACGCTGTGGACGCCCGCGTTCAGCGGCCCCATCACCGCGTCGGCGCCGCCGATGTGGTAGTACCAGCGGCTGTGCAGGTCGGGGGGCGTCGGCGCGGCCAGGGCTGGGTTTTGCGCGGCCAGCAGCGCGGCGGCCGCGAGGGCCAGGCGGGCTTTTCCGTGCCGCCGGCGTGTCGTCGGCCGCCGGCAGGGACGGCGGAAGGGGGCGGCAAGACTGGAGATATAGGTGTGCATGGCGGATTCCCTCAAGGATAGGGCAGGATGTCGATGTAGCCCAGGAAGATGCCGTCCATGGTTTTGCAGCAGGAGTAGGGCCGCCACAGGGTCCAGGCGTAGTCGCCGCCGGCGGCCAGCTTGCCGCCGCTCCAGCCGGCGGGCGACAGCGTGTCGTCGGCTCCGAACACCGCGCAGCCGGTGTCGGCGTTCGGCGCCAGCATCTGCCAGTCGCCGGTCTTGTCGTCGCCTTCCTTCAAGGCCTCGGGACGCCAAACCAGCTTGTTGTCGGACTCCTCCATGCCGCCGCTGGCGAGCTCCTGGGAGATGTGGACGGCCTGTCCGCGCGTGATGATGTCCCCGACCCGCTGCGCCGCCACCGCCGCCGCCTTGGGCTGGTCGGGCTGGGCAAGCCAGCCGGAGCGGGGGTAGACCGCCCCCCAGGTGTTCAGCGGCCAGTCGCCGACCTCCCGCAAGCCTGGGACCAAAGATTGCGGATAGGCCACTTCGGGCAGCTGCCAGCGCCAGGCGAGGGCGTCCAGGCCGGAGAGGAAGTAAGGGTTGAAATAGCTCGCGGACGAGGGGCAGTAGATTTCCCCGGCCAGCGGATGGCCGACGGCCTGGGCCTCCCGGTAGCTGAGGTTGCTCTTGCGCCCGAAGCCTTCCTCTTTTTGCGCCGCGCTGTTCGAGCCGGTCTCGATCCCGCCGATGCCGCCGAGCAGGCTGCCGCCTTGGCCCGACACCACGGAGGACGCGCCCGCCGAGTCGATGGAGGAGTAGGCCGAGGCCGCCTCCGCCCAGGGGTTCTTGCCCAGGCCGTTGGTCACGCTGACCACCACGTCCGGGTTGCGGTGGCCGTATTTGACGGTGTAGTCCAGCTCGCAATACGGGCAGCCCACCAGCCAGACGCATGTGCCCACGACGCGGAAGCGCAGGCAGGAGGCCGCCGCGCCGGCCGCGCCGGACACGATGCTTGCGGTGTTGAGCGCCGCCGCCGGCTCCGCCCGGGCGGCGGACGGCAGCGCGAGGGCGAGCGTCGGCATTAGCGCCAGCGCGATGGTTTTAAGGTCCGGTTTCATCTTGACTCCTTCCAGCGTCGGTAGAGGGTGGCGGCCTCGGCCATGTCGGTGATGCCGTAGGCGACGGCCTCGCCGTGGTTGAACACGGCGGCGGGGATTTTGGCGATGCCGTATTGGGTGGCCAGCGCAAGCCCGCCAAAGGCGGCGGCCAGGCGTTGCCTGTGTTCGGCGAGGCGCCCGGCCGCCACGGCCTTGGCCTGCCCTGGGTCGCGGGGCAGGCCCTGCCCGAGCCGCCCCATCAGTTGCCGCGGCGCGGACAGGTCGTAAACCGCCGCGCCCTCGGCATGCGCGAGGGGGAAGAGCGCCGGGTCGGTGAACACTTCGACGGCCTCGCCCGCCTGCGCCGCCCCCATCGACAGGACGCACACGGCCATGGTCAACGCCGCAACCAATGCCAGGGTTGCCGCCGCCCGCAAGGGTAGTTTGCGCGGCGGCGGCGGCGCGATGGCAGGGCGGGTTGTTTCCGCCATCTGCCTTTCCAGGGCGTCAAGCCTCAAATCCAGGCGGGGCCGCCTCAACAATTCCAGCATGAAACCCTCGAAGCCCGGGGGAAGCCAAGCCGCGTAGTGCTCGCGGAACGACCGGAACGCCAATTCCGCCTCCCGGTCGACCGGCAAGATGACCTGGGCGGTCTCCTCCAGATCCATGGACAGGGTTTCGCCGGGAAACGGGCAGTCCGTCACCTCGCCATGATTGCTGTAAAAAACGGCGGAAGGGGGGTGGTAGGCGTTTTCCTCCGCCGAGGCAATCTTGCGGATGTCGACGCGCAGCCGGCCGTCGAGCAGGAGCGACTCGGCCAGCAACCCCCCGCCTCCGCCCTGTAGGGCGTCGGTTAGTCTGGTTTCGTGCGGCCCGTGGCCTTTTGGGTTTTCGCGGGAAAATCCCATCAACAAATAGGCGGATCTTTCCAAATCGTCGTAGCGTTTGGAATAAAACAGCAGGCAGGCGGCGCCTTCCGGGCGCTCGACTTTCATCTTCCACGGCCTCCCTTCATCATGCTGGCGGTTGCGGAAAAAAACCAGGGAGTCGCCGCTCATGGCCTGTCCTCCGGAGATCTGCGTTGGGTGGCGATCCGGTCGGCGACCATCAAGGCCGCCTCGAGTTCGCCGCAGCCGTGTTTGCGCATCAGGTCGGCGCGGTCGGCCTTTTCGTGCTGCTCGGTCTGCGCGAGCGCCAGGGCCAGCGCGGGCGGGACGTTGCGGAACAGTGCCTTGACCGCCGGGCTGAGGACCACGCCCTCGGTGTACTTGCCGGGCTCCTTGCCCGCCGCCAGCAGCAGCGCCTTCTCCTCCCCGGTGAGGTCGCGGAAGCGGGCGACCTGCTCGACCTCCTCGGGCGGCATGGTCAGGCACAGCCACCACTCCATCATGTTGAGCATGCGCTTGGATGCGTCCGGGAAGTCCTGCATGTTTTGTGTGGCCAGCCACAGCCAGGCGCCGAAGGAGCGCCACATCTTGGTGATTTTGACGATGTAGGGCGCCAGCAACGGGTTGGTGGTTATAAGGTGGGCCTCGTCGATCAACACCAGCGTCGGCCTGCGCTCGTACTGGCATCGCTCGACCAGCGCCTGGATGTGGTTGAGCAGGCCGATGACGGCGACGTTGAGCTTGTCTTCGTAGCCGCCCTGCACCAGGGTCGCCATCTCGAAAATGGTCATGTCGGCTTCAGGCCACAGCTTGCCGGGGCGGTTGAAAAATTTTGCCTCCAGGCTCCCCGGTGAGCAGAACAGGCCGAGGGCGGCGGCCATGTTGGCCATCCGCTGGCCGCGCGGCCCGTCCCCTTCGCGGGCCGCGAGCGCTTTCAATGCCGCGGCAACATCCTCGGTCAACACATGGCCGCGGCCGAGGCGCGCCGCCTCCTCCGCGCCGTCCAAGATGGCCTGGCGGATGGACATCCGGTCGGCCCGGTCCATCCGGTCGTCCTCGCGGGGGTCGCCGCCGGTGATCATGAGCCGGGCGGCGATCTCCATCTCGCCCAGCAGATCCCGCCCTTCGCCCTCCGTGTCGAAGGCTTCGTCCTTGTCCCCGTCCCAAGGGGTTTCAGGCTCCAGCCCGGCGGATTGCCGACGGCGCGGCCCCAACAACTTCAGGGCGTCGGCGAACGGCGGCAGGCTCACGTCGGCGTTGGGCCGCATGCTGATGTGGTTGACCGTGATGCCATACCGCGCGAAATACTGCCCCAGCAGCCCGAAGGAGGCGCGTCCGTCGATGATGAATATCCTCGGGCGGTGGACGGCCATCATCTGCATCAGGATGTAATTGAGCATGGCCGACTTGCCCGCGCCGGTGGGCCCCAGGATCAGCGTGTGGGCGTTGGATTTGCGGTCGGACAGGGGGTCGAAGAGCAGCGGCTCGCCGCCCCGGTTGTAGAACAAAAGGCCCGGGCTGCCGGTGCCGGTGGAGCGCCCGAACAGGGGCGAGAGGTTCGCGGCGTGGTTGCTGAAGGTCAGGCGCGAGCGGCGCGTGTGCTTGCGGTCGAACTCCCAGTCGAAGCCCAGCGGCAGGCTGCGGACATACACGTCTAGGCCGCACAGGTCGTCGCGCTCGTTGATCATTTTCAGGTTGTTCGTTGACAGCAGGGACTCGGCGGCGCGGACGCGGGCGAACAGGTCGTCCTCGTTGGCGTCCCAGTCGCCGAGGTCGCGCCCGCGCACCAGGAACACCGTCTGCGCGGGGAACAGCTTGTTGCCCCGGGCGATCTCCAGCTGCGCGGCGCGGGCGTCCTCGCCGGCCAGCCGGGCCTCGGCGTTCTCGCCGAAGCTGGCGCGCTCGATCCGCAGCAGGTGCTGGCGCACCTGGTCCTGCGGCCGGATGACGAGGGTGAGGGATAGGGCCGTGTGCTCCGGCATCCGGTCGAACAGGGAGTAGATGTTGTCGCCCATGCGACGCTCAAGCGTGAACACGCCCAGAGCTGGCGCGCGCTCCATCTCCTGCAGGGTTATGGCGCGGTGGGCCACGCCGTCGAAGAACCAGACGCCGCCCCGCGAGGGCTCCGCCACCGGCAGGCCCATCATCATGCAGCTGCTGAGATCGAAGCCATAGAGCATTCCCCGCTCCCCGCGGTCGCCTGGATAGCGGAACACCTCCATCAGCTGCTCCGTGCCGCCCGGCCAGTGCGGCGGGGCGGGGTTCAGCCAGCGCGCCATCCACTCCCACAGTTCCTCGCCGCCGACGCGGCGGACGCCCACACCGGCGGCCTGGAGCCCCGCCGCCAGCCGGGAGGCCACGTCGTTGACCTCGTCCTCGCGCGTGCCCGGCCCCGCAAACGGCCCCGGGTAGGAGCGGGCCAGCGTGGCGCGGACGCGGCGCAGCCTGCCGCGCCAGCGCCCGCCGCCGACGCGGTCGGCGAACAGGCCGTCCGGACGGGCGATGTCGTCCAGGTGTTCGGCGAGAATCTCGCGCCAGCGGGCGGCGAAGGGCGTCTCGCGGGCATCCTCCCGGCCGTGGGCGGCGACGCGCCCGGCCAGCCCGCGCAGGGGCTCGTCGCAGACGAACAGCTGCAGGATCCAGGGCGGGTCGGCCTCCGGGATGGCGCAGAGCACGCCCTGGATCTTGTCGCGCAGATCCTCCAGCCAGGCGTCGGGCCGCGCCTCGCAGCCGGCGGCCTGCAGCTCGAACAGCGCGCCCAGGCCCCGGCCGTCGGCGAGGATGAAGACCCCCGTTTCCCCGTCGTAATCGACCCATGGCAGCAGGTTGGTGAAGCTGGGAGGCTGGTAGTACATGTCCTCGACGCGCTTGACGGTGGGCGGGCCGCCCTCGCCGTGCGGGCTGTAGGGATGCAACCATTCCTTCGGCCGGTATTCCCGCGTGCCGTCGGGCTTGCGGGGGATGGGCGTGTCGATGCCGAACAGGAGGGACAGCAGGCCCATCACCAAACCTCCCTGTCGGCATCCGGCAACATCGGTTTAGGCTGTGTTTTTTCCATTGGCATGTCTCGTTTAGTGTTGGATTGTGTCTGCATGTTGGCCTAGCCAAACCGGGTGGGTGAAACATCATTGAACGCGTAATGCCGGATCATGGCATGTCCCATGCCCATCGCCTCAATGGCGACTTTGACAAACTGGACGACCGAGCGCACCGACGGCAAGGAGCAGCAAAACAAGGCTGTGCCGGGCTGCTCGGGCGTGTCGGCCAGTTCCAGCCATCCTGTGGGTTCAAGCAGAAATTCCACCAGTGGTTCTCCATCCTCGCTTAGGAGGACAAGCGAAACCCGGTTCGCCTCCATGTCGCAGAGCGGGTGTCCGTCCTGTGCCGACAGGACCGCCTTGACGGGGGGGCGCGCCGCCTTGTCCACCATGCCCAGGACGTAGGAGGCGACATCCTCCTCGACGGCGGAAAAATCGGCGGCGCCAGGGAACAGCAGCGTGACGCCCGCCCTGGAATCCGCATACACGCAGACGGACATCTCCTTGTCGTAGAAGTCCCCGTCCAAGGGGCCGGTCCAGCGGACGTAGTCATGGCGGCCGGGTCCGGCACCCGAATCCCTCGCCCAGCCGACCGCTTCCTCCCGGTTCACGGGAAGGCGCTCCAGCGGGAGGATGCTGCCATTGGGCCGCAGCAGGGCCAGGCCCGGTCGACCACTTGGGGAGAGACTCCTTTTGCGTTGTTGCGGGCAGATTTCGATTCTAGGAATCGCCATGGATGGTTCCTGATAAACTGTTCCATGCCTGGAGATTGGTGGATCTGGGTGGCATGGGCTTTTTATTGGAATGGTCGGATAAGGGCTTTTTGAAATTCAGGTTGCGCTGAGTTGCATGAATTTTCACAGTCATTCCGACCATCCTTCCGCCTCGCCCGGCAGGGCGTATTCGACCGTCTCGTACATCGGCACCACGGTCGTGTAGCCGGGCACGGGGTAGCCTTTGCCGGACAGGTGCGGAAAGATGTAAATCTCCAGGTCGGGATTGGGCAGCCTGGGGAACCGGGCGTTCACCTCGGCGGCGGCGGCGCTGGCGCGTCCGCCCGGGTCGGCGCCGTCCGCCGCCCGCGCGGGCGGCCTTGCCCCTCCGGCGGCATCGGCGGACGCCGCCGGAAACCCCTGCCGCCGGAAATGGCCGTCGTAGACTTCCTTCATGGTCGGCCCGTCCTGCGGCAGGATGTCTTCCTTTTTCTTGCTGGCGCAGCCTGTGGCTGCCAGCGCGAGGCTAGTCAAGGCCGCCGCGGCCAGTCTGGTTGTGTGTCGCGCGGGCATAGTCCAGCTTCCTCCCGTTGGGTTGGTAGTCGATGGGGATCTCCTTGTCGAGGTGGACGGCGACCTCCGCGCCGGTGTCCACATACACCACGTCGAACATCTGCGCCTGCCGCTCGGCGATGAGTTTGGCCAGCTCGCTGGAGCTGCCGGCGGCGGTCTCCCCCAGGGCGAACTGGGCGGCGTTGTTGACGACGCTGGTGTTGCCTCCCAGGGGCGTGGTGGTGATGGTTTGCTGGGCGCGGGCGTAGGCCTTGCCGGCGGTCTCGATGCCCATGGCCAGCATCCGCCCGGCCAGGTAGTCGGTGGCGTTGCTGATGCGCTCGCCGCTGACGCAGGGGATGCCGCGGCGGTCGGAGATCCAGCCCAGTCCCTTGTGGACCGTGGACCCGGCGTTGCCGACTCCGGCAGCGCCCCCGCCGCTGGCGTTGCCTCCGCCGCCGCCTTGGCCGGTGTCCGCCGGGAAGCTGCGGGTGCGGCCGTCCTCGAACACGAACGTGGCCGAGTCGACGTGGCCGCGCACGCAGCCCAGGGTCCAGTCGCCAAAGGCCGTGCCGGAGAACACCATGCCGAACACCCCGGGGATCTCCAGGCCGTTGGCGGCGAGGTTGTCCTTGCCGACCAGGACCTTGAATGGAAAGGGGTCTTCGATCTGCCCCTTGACCGGCACCCGCCCGACCAGGGCGGTCATGGCGGTGGAGCCGACCAGCGTGGCGTTGCGAGGGACGGTGTAGGCCGGTTCGTCGGGCTTCGGCTTCGGCGGCTCTGCCCCCGTCGGGTTTAGCAGGCTAGGGTTTGGCGCCGGGGCCGGGGCGGCGGCGCCCGGTGCCGGAAGCCCTCCCCGCCGGTCCAAGGGCTCGACCCAGCGCAAGCCGTTCTCGCTGCCATCAACGGGAATGTCCGCGCCTTGAAAGGGTATCTGCGGGCCGCCGGCCGGGCCTGCGGCGGGCGCCAGGCGCTTGGCCGCGTCTTCCAGCCGCCTCAGCAGATCCCGGTTTTCCGCGTCGCGGGCTTCGGCGGCCTTTTGCGCGGCGCCCCTGTCGTTTTGCAGATCCCGCTTGAATCCCTCAAGATCCTCGGCCTGCTGTTTCCGCGCCTGTTCGGCCTCCCGCTTCGCCTGCTCGGCCTGGCCTTTCACCTCGGCCATTTGGGCGGCCATGGAGCGCAGGGTGTCCCCCGCCGTGTCGGCGTCCGGGGCCGGGGCCGTGCGGACCGCCCCGGCCTTGGCGGGCGCCTCCGCCTTGTTGCCGCGCATGAGCGCCACCGCCACGAACGCCACCGCCAGGGCGGCGAGGATCGGGACGAGCTTGTTGCCGCTACCGCCCATCGAGGGCCTCCGCGTAGGGCTGCCCGGAGACCAGGTACGCCGCGCTGGTGTCGCGCAGGTCGCCGCGCCCGGCCAGGCGGGCGTGCTGGAAGGCGGCGGCCAGCCAGTTCCCGCGCAGCCGCAAAGGGTCGAGCGCGGCCTCCCCGGCGTCCAGGTTGCGCAGCTTGACGGCGGTGACATGCAGGGAGCCCGAGCGCCAGGCGGCGAGGGGCGTGGCCTCGACCGCCCCGCCCCGCAGCAGCCGCGTGGTGGCCTCGCCGCCCGCCGGGGCCGGGCGGACGCCTTCGGGCAGGCGGTGCAGGCGGGCCGGGGCGTACAGCTGCTGCGCGGCCAGGCGGACCAGGGTCGCGTAGTCTTGCTCCTTCGGCGGGGGCGGCTCCGCCGGGGCCGCCGGTGGAAGGCCCGCCAGGCCGGGGACCAGTTGCGCCGCAGCCGCTTGCTCGGGCAGGACGATTTCCAGGGGTGTCGCCTGCGCCGACTTGCCGGCGGCAAGGTCCAGGAGGTAGATGTTGCCGGAGGGCGTCGCCTGCACCTGGACGCGCTGGGGCGGGAACTCCTTCAGGGCAGTCCAGTAGACCGTGCCGCCCACGATCTGGGTGCGCAGCGCGTCCGCGCCCAGCTCGGGCGGGAAGCCGACGCGCACCGGCACCGGGAACATGGCCAGCCGCTCCCGCCCGACCGGCAGGGTGACGGCCAGCGGGGCCTTGTTCCACACCAGGTGTTCCGCAGGCTCGGGCAGCACCCTGCCCGCCATGGGGTCGGGCAGCGCGGGAAGCTGCGGCGCCGCCGTGGCGGACTGGACGAAGCCCGCCAGGGCCAGGCACGTCGGCAATGCCGGGCGTGTGCGTTTCATGGCCGGCCTCCGCCTGCGGCCTGGGGCGCTGCGGCCGCCTTGGCGGTGGCCTCTATCCGGCGCGGCCCGTCGCCGTCGTAGCCGTCCAGGGCCAACCCCCAGGGGTTTTGCGTGGGGTCGGTGTGCAGGATGACCACCCGGATCGGGTAGGACACCGCCACGGTCTTGACCGGGGTGCCGCGCACGAACTCGTGGACGCGGAAGTCCAGCGTGACCACCCAGGCGCCGTTGCCGAGGACTCGCACCCGGCCCTCGTCGTAGCCGTGGCCGGGCATCTCCTGTATCGAGCGGACGCGCTTGTCCAGCTCGCCGCCCCGGCCGCGCAGATCCAGGTCCGCGTTCAGGCTCTCGCGGAAACCCGGGGTGAGGTAGTAGGTCGCGGCGAACAGGGCCTTGCCGTAGTCCGTCTGGCCGTCCTCCGGCCAGTAGTTGAGGCTCTGGAAGATCGTCCGGGCGAAGGCGTAGACGTTCTCGGGCCGGGGGTCGTCCGGCCGGAGCACGGCCCCGGAGCGCAGATCGGGCGGGATGTGGATGCGCAAGTCCCCCTTGGCGTGGTCCCAGCCGTACCACAGCGCGAGGATGACGAGGGACAGGAGCGCCACGACGCCGCGCAGGGTGGCGATGTGGGCGCGCAGGTTTTCGTTCTCGGAGCGGTAGCGCGTCGCCATCAGCGGCCCCGACCGAGGTCTTCGCGGCCCAGGCCCATGGCGCCCCGGCGCCGGAGCATCCTGGGCCGCGCCAGCCCGGCGCCGGCCAGGGACAGCGCCGCGCGCTGTTGCAGCCAGAACGCCGGCCGGCCGCGCTTCCAGTTTTGGTACGCGGACGCGCCGAGGACCACGAGGCCGATGGCGGCCATCATCGCCCCGCCGATGCCCATCGAGACGCTGCCCAGCGCGAGGCCAGCGGCGATGCCGGCTGGAAGGCAGGCGCCCCCGGCCAGCGCCATCGACAGGACAAACTCCGAGTCGGTGTAGCCGCGGAAGATGACGGGCTCGTCGTTGAGCCGCTCGCCCAGGATCTCGCCCGGGAGTTTCGCGGGGGCGGGTGTCGGTTCGGGCTTCGCCATGGCGGGCCGGCCTGCTCGCGCCCGTTAGATCAGGCTGGTGGCCTGGCTCATCAGCCAGGAGATCCACAGGAAGAATGCCGCCCCGATGACCGCGCCGAAGCCCACGTCGCCCCACTCCTTGTCGCCCTTGCGGACGGCCAGGAGGTCGGCGGCGACGTTGTAGGCCAGGAGGAAAAACACGCCGACGCTGATGACCAGGGCGAGGACGGCGGCGCCGTCCTTGACATAGCCCTTCAGCATCCCCAGCCAGTCGCTGGAGTTGGACGGGGCGCTGGTGGGCGGCGGCGGGGCAGGCAGCGCGGCCAGCGCGTCGCCGCACAGGCTCCAGAGCGCGAGGGACAGGGCCAGCCCCGTTTCCTGGATTGTTTTCATTCTCGGTTTCCCGGTTTTCGTGGTTGTCATTGTCGTCATCGCCCGTGTCCTCTAGGTTTTTCGTGGTTTGTCTGAGTTGTGTAAATCGTTGGCCGGAAGGCGCGGTTTCCGAAGCCTGGCCGCTACTGGATGAAGTAGGCGACCAGCAGCGCCAGGACGACGGCGCGGACCGTGCCGGACGCCAATTCCAGCGCGTCGATGCGGTCGTTTCGCCATTGCCCGTACAGCCCCTGCGAGACCCAGGCCGCCCACAGCATGACGGCCACGGCGGCGAGGGTCGCAGCCGCGTCCTTGAGCGCGGCCGGGTCCATGCCCGAGCCTGCGGCGAAGCGGGCGGCGGTGGCGGCGTCCACCTAGTCATGCCTCCGGTAGTCGGCTGGGAGCGGCGCGACGGCGCGGGGCTCGGTGCGCGGGCGCTCCAGATGCTCGCGGATGCCCTCCTTCATATGCTCCAGATCCGCGCGCAGCAGGTCGTAGGCGAAGCGGCTGCGGTCCCTGGCGTCGGCCTGCCGCTCCGCCTCCTGCAGCAAAGGCTCCAGCGCGTCGACCTCGCCCACCAGGCGGGCCAGCGCCGCCCGCTCGGCGTCGGCGTCCGCCCGTGCGGCGCAGGCCGCCGCCATCGACAGCAGCGCCGCCAGGCAAGCGGCATGGACGGACGGGTTGCGGGCCGCCGTCTTGGCGGCGCGGGCGTCGTGGGTGGCCTGTCCCATGCCCGTCTCCTACAAATACTTTTTAAAGCTGCCGGCCATGACTAGGACCAGCCAGCCGAACAGGGCCGCGAACGGCAGCACGAACCAGGCGGGATGCACGGTGCCGGGCCAGGACAGGTAAAGCACCCACGGCAGGGTGAACGCCGGGAAGACGAAGTTGCGCGCCAAGTGGTAGACGTGGCCGCGCTCGCGCCCGCCGCCGTAGCGGCGCAGGTCGCGCTGGCCGAACCCGTCCGCCGCCGCCGCCAGCCCTGCCAGCAGGAACACCGGCGACGCGCACGCCAGGACG
Organism: uncultured Methylococcaceae bacterium; assembly: GCA_964582755.1. Classification (GTDB taxonomy): domain Bacteria; phylum Pseudomonadota; class Gammaproteobacteria; order Methylococcales; family Methylococcaceae; genus Methylumidiphilus. The sequence goes on from CAZOTR010000063.1 coordinate 14,781, forward strand.
CCGAGGCGGATGGCGTAGACCTGGGTGGCGCAGACGGCGGCCATCAGGTAGTCCGAGCCTTCCCCGAGAAAGCTCCTGGCCTTGCCGGCAAACGATGCCGGCAGGGCCTGCGGCCCGGCCGGGGGCCGGAACACCTCGCCCAGCCGCCAGTCTTGGTAGACCTTGCCGTAGACGCGGGCCGCCAGTTCGCGCGAGAAGCGGGCCGGGCTGGCGACGACGAGCCCTTCGGGAAAGTCCGCGTCCAGGTAGCGCAGCTCGGCCGTCAACGTCTCGTAGCTGTGCCGCGCGCCTTCCTGCGGCCACAGCATCTTCATGCCCACCCACTCGACCACGATGTTGCCCAGGCCGCCCAGGGCGATCCACAGGGCGAAGGCCAGCAGGGCGTCGGCGGCCTTGCCGGCGGGGCCGCGCTTGGGCGGGGGGCCGGGGCGGCGCTGCGCGGCCATCAGGCTTCCGTCCCCGCGCCGACCCACCAGTTGTCGGCGGTGGCGTATTTGTCCCGCATCCGCCTGGCCAGCTCGCCGACGCCCGCGGGCATGTCGGGGTCCGCCTCCCGTCCGGGCAGCGGGAAGCGGACCTTCCACAGCTGCCCGCCCTCCAGCAGGCAGAACGCCTGGCCCTTGGGCAGCGCGACGATGTCCGCCGGGGTCAGCATCGGGGCCGCCTCGACGTTCACGCGGTCTTCGTTGCGGCTTTGGAAGTCCACGTCCAGGGTCATGTCGGAGGTGTCGGTGACGCCGGACACCAGGGTGAGCGTGTGGATCTGCACCTCGGGCAGTTGCTCGGTGAGCAGCTCCGCCGTGGCCGGGGAGCGCACCCGCAGCATGACCAGGTTGTTGAAGTTGTCGATGACCTGTCCGGCTTTGGGGGCGCTGCCCATGCGGGCCTCCAGGTCGAACAGGCTCTGCGTGTAGGCGGTGATCTGCACGCCCGCGCCGCCGGACTTGTTGACCAGAGGGATGAACTCGTTGCCGATCAGCTCGTTGAACTCGTCGGCGTGGATGGAGATGGGATGGCGCTCCGGGGTCTTGGCCTCCTCCGGCAGCCCCCCGTCGACGCCGTGCTTGTAGATGTGGCCCGCCACCGACACCAGGTCGGCGAACATGGAGTTGCCCACCGCCCCGGACACCGTGAAGTCGGACAGCGCGTCAAGGCCGACATAGACGATGCCCCGGCGCTTGATGACGTCCAGCCAGTTGAAGATCGGGCGGGGGTCGTCAGCCTCGTAGTCGGGGGAGATCAGCCCGCCGATCTGGCCGGTCATGAGCTTCTCCATCAGCGGCAGCAGCGAGGCGGTGAGCTTGTCGTAGTAGGTGCGGTCCAGCGTGGCGGCGGACAGCAGGCCGTCGGCCACCGGGTCGAACAGCTTGTTGTCGCGGATGTACTGGACCAGGGCGACGACATGCTTCTCGCGCCCGCGCAGCGCGGGTGGCAGCTCCCGGTCGTTGACGCGCTTTTGCAAGGCTTCCACCTCCGCCTCCCAGCCCGGCGACACCCGCGTGAGCCAGGGCTGGCAGTATTCGACGAACAAGTCGTCCATGTGGGTGATGTAGCGGACGACCAGCTCGTAGGTGGGCCGGCGGCCCAGGGCGTAGAGTGCGTTCGCCACGACGTTGGAGAAGCGCCAGGCGAACTCGCGGAAGGCGGCGGCGTTGCCCTCGCTGGGCAGCTGGTTGGCGATGCGGGTGGCCACCTCGGTGATGCGCGAGAACGAGCCGACGGGGTTGTAGCGGGCGGAGAACTCCGGGAAGCCCAGGTGGAAAATGTGCAGCGCGTTCTCCCGCCCGGCCCGCTTGGCTTCGGCGACGACGCGCCGCATCAGGTCGGCGTCGCCCTTGGGGTCGAACACGATCACCACGTCGCCCCGGCGGATGTCTTGGGCGATGAGGATCTCCGCGAGGCGGGTCTTGCCGACGCGGGTGGTGCCGAGCACCAGGGTGTGGCCGACGCGGTCGCCGAGCGGCATCCACACCGGCCCTTCCTTCGGCTCGACGCCGTGCAGGGCGGGCTTGCCGCCGACCGGCGGCAGCGGGCGGGCGGGGTTCCACCAGGCATCTTGGGCAAGGAGGGCCGCGGCGGCTTTAAGCAGCGGGCGGTGTTCCCAGGCGGTCTCGGTCCAGCGGGCGAAGCGGTAAAGGCGGCCCGGCTCGACGTAGCGCCTGGCCCAGGGCCGCTCGGTGTCGCGCAGGCGCTGGGTGTGGATCTGGCCCCATTTGAAGCCCAATCCCAGGAACAGCTTCTTGCGGCTGACCGGGATCTGGCCGGCGGCAAGGGCGTAAGGCTTGAGCCGCCGGAGGTTGCGCTGGTAGCGGACGACGGCGAGGCCTTGCCGGGCCCGGTGGAGGGCGAAGGCGGCGAACGCCGCCGCCACGGCCAGGCCCAGCCGGTCGGACATCAGCAGCGCGTGCGGCTTGCCCGCGCAGACGGCGGCGACGCAGCCCGAGGTGAGGGCCGACCACAGTTCGACCGGCGGGCGCAGCAGGGCTTCGATGGGGTGTTCGCTCACGGTGTCATGCCGCTATGGTTTGGAGTTGAGAGGGCGGCCACGGCCTTGGGTATCCTATTGTTCGATCCGTCCCGCCGAGATCAGCGCCGGGTAGTGGCTTAAGTTCAAGATCCTGGCCAGCTCGCGGGCGTCGGCCGCGGACAGCGGCAGCCCGCCGGCCAGGGCACGCATGGCGGCGAGGTCGCCGGGGCCTTCGGCCTGGACGAGGAGGCCGGCGGCGTGGATCTCGGCGAGGCGGGCCTGGTGATGGGCGAGCCAGTCGCGCGACAGCGTGTCGCTGCCGACCAGGAACATCGGCCGTCCGGCCAGTTGGGGCAGCCGCACGTCGTAGGGGGTGAACGCTCCAGGGCTCAGGCCGGGCGTGCGCACCGGCCAGGCGGGGCCGGGCGCGGACAGGGGCGCGGGCTGCCGGACGGGCGCCTGCGGAAGGGCGATGCGCGGGATGCCGTAGTCTTCGGCCGGGCGCGTCGGCGCGCGGTCGGCCAGCACGGCTGGCTCGGCCCGCACGGCGGCGGTGGCCAGGGCCAGGGCCAGGGCCAGGGCAAAACCGGCAAGGGCCGGGGCGGCTTCAGGCTGCGCGTTCGAGCTCGTCATAGAGCCTCTGAATCAGGTCGGGCAGGACGGCGAGGATGATGTCGGCGATCAGCCATTGCCGGAACTCCTGCTCCTCGTTGGCGTGGCACAGGGCCGTGAACGCCGCGGCCTTGCCGAGCGTGCCGGGGACGAGCGCCCAGCCGCCTTGCCCGGGGGCCAGCGGGTTGCAGGCCGCCAGGCTGTCCCGCCGGGCGTGGTCGGCCATCTCCTCAAGCAGCGCGAACGTGCGCTCTTGCAACTCTGTCGCCGTGCGGCCCCTTTGCGCGTACTCGGCCTGCAGATCCTCCAGGTGGAAGTCGAACGCCAGGAGCATGCCGGACTGGCGCTCGGCGATCTGGCCCCAGGGGAAGGCGTAGCCCTCGGCGGGCACGGTGACGGTGGCCCGGCCGGCGGCGTAGCGCTCGTTCACCTGCAGCGGGCCGGGCAGCCGCTTTTCCAGGCGGTGGATGGCCAAGTAGTCGCTGGCCGGGACTCTCTTGTGGGGCTGGGATGCCGTCATCGGTTGCCTTGCGCCTGGAGCCGCGTGGCCTCGCCGCCCCGGACGCGCACCAACACCGGGGGCTCGGCGCCGGGCGCGGCCTGCGCGAGCTCGCCGCGTTCGTGGTTGAGGGTGACGCGCCGGTCCTTGACGTCGCCGGGGTCGATGGCGCGGGCCTTGGCCCATTGCCGGATGGCGTCGTCCGGGGCTTCGCCGACGAAGTAGATGTCAAGCCGCGCGCCTTCGCGCCGGCCTTGCAGCCCCGCGGCCAGGAGCTTGTCGCAAGCCGCGCAGCCGCCGGGCCGGACGAACAGCAGCAGCCGGTCGCCGGGCTGCGAGCGTCCGGGCTTGGGGCTTTGCGCGGGCAGGCGCGACGGGTCGGCCACCCGGCCGGACGGGTTGATCTCCTGCCAGGCGCGGTCGTAGGCGCTCTGGAAGGCGAGGACGCGCTCGGCGTCTTCGCGCATGATTTGGGCGAACTGTTTGGCGTATTTGTCGCGCTCGGCGTCGGTCCGGGCGTGGATGCCGAGCACTTCGACGGGGGACAAGGTGGGCGGGCTGATGCTGCCGCGGACGCCCGCCATCAGGGTCTGGTAGCGCTTCCATTCGGTTTCGTCCAGCCCCCACTGGTCGCGGCTGAACCGGCTGGCGGCGGCGTCCGTGTGGGCGGCGGCGTCGCTGGCCCGCTCCTGGATGCCGGTCTCCGCCGCGCGGGAGGGCGCGGCGGACAGCAGCGCCAGGAGGGCGGGCAACGCCAAGTTCCAGGCCGTTCTCATTCTTGCCCGCCTTCGCCGGCCGTGGCGGTGCGCGTGCCGCCGCCGGGGCCGCGCAGGGTGACGGTCCGCCCGTCGGCGGATTCGACGCGCCAGCCCGCATGCCGGTCGCCGGGCTTGAGGACGGCCAGGCGGCCGCCGTCGCGGACCACGACGGTCTTCTCTCCGTTCCAGGTGTCCACGGACTCCACAAAAAAAGGTAGCGGCGGGCTGGAGGCATCCGCCTGGGCGCGCCGCTGCGAGGGGGCCGCGGGAGGTTTTGGGCCGGTTTTCCGGGGCCGGGGCGGCTTTTCCGCCGGGGTGCCTTCGGCACCGGCGGCGGAGCGCCCCAGGCTTGCGAGCTCCAGCCCGTTGACGCGGGAGGCCAGCACGCGCTCGCTGCGCTCCAGCCGCTCGACGAGGGCCAGGAGCATGTCCAGCCGCTTGTTGGCGGCGGCCAGATCCGCGCCTGCGGGTTGCGTGTCCTGCTGCGCCTCGCCGCCCGACGGGGCGGGCATGGCCACGTCCAGGGCTGGCTGGGCTGGCTGCCCGGCCGCCGCGCCAGGCGCGGGCGGGGCCGCCTGCCGTGGCTGGCCTGGATCTTGGCCTGGGTTTTTATCTTGGCCGTCGGCCGGGACGGCCGGAAGCGCCGGGGCTTCCAATGGCCGGGTCGGGGCGTCCTGCGCGGCTTCGGCGGGCCGGGCCGACAATTCCGGGGCGTTCGCCTGGACGCCGCCGCGTTGCCCGATCCTGGCCGTCGGCGGGGTCAGCGGCGGGGCTTCGCCAATGTCGACGGAATCCGCAGCGTCCGGCGGCGCCGCGCCGCGCTCGGCATCAAGGGCGGGGCTGGAGGGCGTGACGGGGTGGCGCGACAAGACGGCGGTGGCGAGCCCCATTGCGCACAGCAGCAAAAATCCGGCGATTTTCAACCAGGGGCGCCGGCGCGGCGCGTCGCCGCCAAATGCGCCGGGAGGGCCGTCCGCCTGGCCGGCCGAATAAGTGGGGTCTGCGGCCGGGGCGGGGCTTTCGGCTTCTTCCTCCAGCCAGTCCATGGAAGGCTTGCGGACGGGCCGGGCGGGGTCCGGGGCGGCGCCGGGGGCTTCCCTGGGCGGGAACTGGATGACGCCCGCATCCTTTTCGGCCTGGCTCATGGCGCGCCCCCGGCGATGGCCCGGTAGCCGACTTCGCGGTAGGTGTCGTCCACCGCCAGCTCGTACGCCCGCCCGCCCAGGGCCAGCAGCGCGTCGCGCAGGGTCATCGGCCCGAGGTGGCGGTGGACCGACGGCAGCGGCAGGCCCAGCAGGTGGCGCGTCTCGGCGGCGCCGGGCGCCATCAGGCAATAGCCGGTCCGCCCCAGGAGGTAGTCGGCGGCGTCCCCGACGGTGGCGAGGGACTGGGGGAGGTTGACGTCAATGACCGCGAGCAGCGGGTCGACCTGGGCGGCGGCCGGGCCGTTGGCGACATACGAGTAGCGCCCCGTCTGGGTGCGCCCGGGGGCCGGCCCCGCCTCGCCGTTGCGGTAGACCGCCAGCGTCCGCTCCGGCGCGGCCGCCCGGGCCGGCGCGGCGGCGGACGGCGCCTTGTCGGCGGCGCACCCGGCGGCGAGGGCCGGGAGGAGCAGGAGGGTGGCGGTGCGTGGAGACATCGGCGTCCGGTCTTGTTGGGAGGTTCGGGCGGAATGTTGCCGGGACGCGCCGGCTTTTTCCACGCTTAACCCTTCAGACTTCGCGTAAGGGTTAAATTTGCCTGGGGAAAAAACCGGGGATTTTGGCCGGACGGCCCGGATGGCGCGGCTTTGGAGGTGTCAACGGCTTTGCGCCGGGCCTGCCGGACGGGCAGGACGCCCCGGGCAATGCGGGTGCCCACGGGGCCGCGCATTGAAATGCCTGGAAAGTGTTTGACAATGCATGCGGCGCCACAGATTATTTTTTACAGGCACTTCACAACCCGTCCCGACAGAGGAGACCCACGCCATGCCCGAGCCCAAGAAGCCCGCCGCGCCAACCCTCGCCCGGCGTGTCGCCGCGCTGGAGGAAA
>CAZOTR010000064.1:0-18766 GCA_964582755.1 uncultured Methylococcaceae bacterium
CGTCGCCCTTCTTGTAATGGCGGATGGAGTCTTCGCCGGCCGCGCTCCAGGAAATGTCGGACAGATGCACCAGCCCGTCGATGCCGCCGTCCAGGCCAATGAAGATGCCGAAGTCGGTGATCGACTTGATGCTGCCGGCGATCTTGTCGCCCTTCTTGTGGGTGGCGGCAAACTCTTCCCAAGGATTCGGCTTGCACTGCTTCATGCCCAAAGAGATGCGGCGGCGGTCTTCGTCGATGTCCAGCACCATGACCTCGACTTCCTCGCCCAGTTGCACGACCTTGCCGGGGTTGACGTTCTTGTTGGTCCAGTCCATTTCGGAGACATGCACCAAGCCTTCCACGCCTTCCTCCAACTCGACGAAGCAGCCGTAGTCGGTGAGGTTGCTGACCTTGCCGAACAAACGGGTGCCGGCCGGATAGCGGCGGGCGATGTTCAGCCACGGATCTTCGCCCAGTTGCTTCAGGCCCAAAGACACACGGTTCTTTTCCTGGTCGTACTTGAGCACCTTGACCTGGATTTCCTGGCCGATCTGCACGGTTTCCGACGGGTGGCGGACGCGCTTCCAGGCCATGTCGGTGATGTGCAGCAGGCCGTCGATGCCGCCCAGGTCGATGAACGCGCCGTAATCCGTTAGGTTCTTCACCACGCCGGTGACCACCGCGCCTTCCTGCAAGCTTTCCAGCAAGGCTTCCTTCTCGGCGCTGTACTCGGACTCGACCACGGCGCGGCGCGACAGCACTACGTTGTTGCGCTTCTGGTCGATCTTGATGACTTTGAATTCCAGGTCGCGGTTTTCCAGGAAGGCAGTGTCGCGCACCGGGCGGACATCGACCAGGGAGCCGGGCAGGAACGCGCGCAGCGAGCCAATCGACACGGTGAAGCCGCCGCGCACCTTGCCGGTGATGCGCCCGACCACGGTCTCGTTGGTCTCGTTGGCCTTTTCCAGATCGCCCCAGGCTTTCTGCTTCTTCGCCTTGTCGCGGTTGAGCAAGGTGTTGCCCATGCCGTCTTCCAGCATGTCAAGAGTGACCTCGACCTGGTCGCCGATCTGCACTTCCAACTCGCCCTCGGCGCTCAGGAACTGCCACTTGGGGACGACGCCCTCGGACTTCAGGCCGGCGTTGACGACGACATATTCCTGGGTGATGTCCAGCACGGTGCCGAACAACACGCTGCCGGGACGCATCTCGGCTTTGGCCAGGCTCTCTTCAAACAATTCTGCAAAGCTTTCGCTCATGACTATAACTTCTTTAAACTCCGCGCGGACGGAAGGCACCGCAACGGATTGGGGTTGGGTTGAAATTCCGCCGGTTTCCCCGGCGTCCAAGGTAGCAAGCAACAACATCAGGTTTCGATCAGACCCAGGCAACGGCCTATGACTTCTTCAATGCCCATCGCGGAAGAATCCACCAGCACCGCGTCCCCCGCCATTTTCAGGGGCGCCTCGCTACGCTCCGTGTCGCGCCTGTCCCTTTCTTCGATCTCTTTTGTCAGATCGGAAAGGCTAACATCTATCCCTTTTTCTTTCAACTGCTTATGACGGCGGCGGGCGCGTTCTTCCGCACTGGCCGTAAGGTATATCTTGCAATCGGCGTCGGGGAAAACCACCGTACCCATATCGCGCCCGTCCGCCACCAGGCCGGGGGCTTGGCGGAATTCCCGCTGTTTTTGCAGCAAGGCCTGCCGCACCGGCCCCAAGGCAGCAATCTTGGAGGTGATGTTGCCGCAGGTTTCGGTGGTGATGCGGGCGGCAATGTTTTGCCCGTTCAACACCACGGCAGGCACATCGCCGGACTCGAAACTCAGTGCCATTTGGTTCGCCACGGCGACGATGCCGTCCACGTCTTCCAAATCCACGCCCGCGTCCTGCACGGCGACGGCCAGGGAGCGGTAAATCGCGCCGCTGTCCAAATAATGCCAGCCCAGCTTTTTGGCGATGGCACGGCTGACCGTGCCTTTGCCCGCGCCGGCCGGGCCGTCCAGGGTCACCACCGGAATGTTTGCGGCCATCGCCCTCACTCCTCGGTCAACACATTGATTTTTAGGCCAAGATCGCCGGCCAGCCTGACAAAACTGGGGAACGAGGTGTTCACATTGGCGCAGTCTTGGATGTAAACCGGCCCGCTGGCGCGCAAGGCGGCGATGGAAAAGGCCATGGCGATGCGGTGGTCGCCGTGGGAATCCACCTGCCCGCCCTTAATCGGGCGCGGCTGGATGACCATGCCGTCCGGCGTGGCGATGGCGTGGACGCCCAAGGCTTGCAAGCCGTCGGCCATGACCTGGATACGGTCGCTTTCCTTGACGCGCAACTCCTCCGCGCCGCTCAAGCGGGTCTCGCCCACCGCGCAAGCGGCGGCGACGAACAGCACCGGGAATTCGTCGATGGCCAGAGGCACCAAGTGCTCGGGGATCTGGATGCCTTTCAATTGGCTGGAGCGGATGCGGATATCCGCCACCGGTTCGCCGCCGACCACGCGCTCGTCCAGCACATCAATATTTGCGCCCATCAGCCTGAGGATGTCGATGACACCGGTGCGGGTGGGATTCACCCCCACATGCCGCAAGGTCACGTCGGCATCCTGGGCAATCGCCGCGCCCACCATGAAAAACGCCGCCGAGGAAATGTCGCTAGGCACGTCGATGTCCGCCGCCTGCAAGCTGCCGCCGGAACGGACGCTGATGCGGTTGCCCTCGCGGCTAACCGGATAGCCGAAGCCGGCCAACATGCGCTCGGTGTGGTCGCGGGTCGGGGCCGGCTCGGTGACGCTGGTTTCGCCGTCGGCGTACAGCCCTGCCAACAGCAAACAGGACTTGACCTGGGCGCTGGCCACCGGCATGTCGTAATGGATGCCGTCCAGGCTGCCGCCGCCCCGGATCTTCAAGGGTGCCGTGCCGGTCGGCGAAGTCTTGATGACCGCGCCCATCTGCCGCAACGGCTCTGTCACCCGCTTCATCGGGCGGCGGGTCAGCGAGGCGTCGCCGGTCAGCACCGCGTCGAAGGACTGCCCGGCCAGCAAGCCACTGAGCAGGCGCATGGAGGTGCCGGAGTTGCCCAGGTACAACGGCTCCTTGGGCGCTTTCAGCCCGTGCAGGCCGACGCCGTGGACGGTGACCGCGCCGTTGACCGGGCCTTCGATCTCTACGCCCATGGCGCGGAAAGCGTTCATGGTGGCCAAGCAATCCTCGGCCTCCAGGAAACCGGTGACATGGGTCACGCCCTCGGCGATGGACCCCAGCATGATGGAGCGGTGGGAGATGGATTTGTCGCCGGGGACGCGGGCCTCGCCGCGCAGGGTTCCGCCTGGGAAGACGCGGAAATTCACATTGTTATTATTCATTCAGCACACCACAGATTCGGTTTGAAGCCCCTTGGCGCAACCAAAGGGATATAGAATGTCCGGCAACGGGGGTTGCCGTCCACGCTCAACGACCGGCAAGCACTCTTCGCCGATGCGTTGGAACACAAGTGGCAAGACGCTCCCGGCTCCCTGGGCGCGCCTTGCTTTCTTCAATACGGTACGCCGGAGGATTGGTCCAGGTAACGCTGCCTCGCGTCACGCGCCTCGGCAAAATACGCCAGCAATTCTTCGCCAGAACAATTTTTCATCAAGGCCGCCACTTGCTTTAGCTCATCACCCAAGGAATCTATGAGGGGAACGATCTGCCCGCTATTCAATAGGCAGATGTCCCGCCACATTTGCGGATTGCTGGAGGCAATCCGGGTAAAGTCGCGAAAGCCAGCCCCGGCATATTGAAAAATCTCTTCTTGCTCGTCTTTCCTGCCTAGCATATGCACCAAGGCGTAAGCCAACACATGGGGCAGGTGGCTGGTCGCGGCGAACACTTGGTCGTGATGCCCAGGCTCCATCAGGGAAACCCGCGCCCCAACCGCCATCCAAAAATCCTCGACGCGCCGAAGCGCGTCGGCGCTGGTTTCCCGCACCGGGGTAAGGATGACCCGCCTGCCACGAAAAAGATCGTCCATCGCGGCACCGACGCCGCTGCGCTCCGCCCCGGCGATGGGGTGGCCCGGCACGAAATTGGGGGGAACCGAGCCGAATTCCCGCTCCGCCGCCGCAATCACGCTGCACTTGGTGCTGCCCACATCGGTGTAAACCGCATGGCTTGACCAGATTGGCCTTAGCTCCTTGAACGCCCAGGGAAACTCCCACACAGGCGTGGCGACCACCACCCAATCGGCGCCTTCCGCCCCACGGGCGGCATCCCCCGCGCCTTTGACTGCAAACGCGGTGTCGATGATACCCAAATCCACCGCCTTGCGCAGATTCTCCGCGTCGGCGTCCACGCCGACGATCTCCCGGCACAGCCCCCGCTCCCGCGCCGCCTTGGCGATGGAACCGCCAATCAAGCCAACGCCAATGACGCACAGCCGCTCGATCATAGCCCCAAGACGCGATCCAACGCGGACAGGAAAACAAGGTTCTGCTCCGCCGTGCCGACGCTGACGCGCAGGTGCGTGGGCAACCCGTAATTGGCGACGGGCCGGACGATCACGCCCTCGCGCAGCAGCGCATCGTACACCGGGGCGGCGGGACGGCCCATGTCCACCGTGACAAAATTCCCCACCGACGGGATGTGCGGCAAGCCCCGCGCCGCGAAAGCCCCGGCCAGTTGCTCCAGGCCCGCCCGATTCAACTCGACCGTGCGGCGCAGATGCTCCTCGTCCGACAGCGCGGCGGTGGCGGCGGCGAGCCCCAAGAAGCTGACATTGAACGGCTGGCGCACACGGTTGAGCAAATCGGCGATCTCCACGCTGGACACCGCATAGCCCACGCGCAGGCCGGCCAGGCCGTAAGCCTTGGAGAACGTGCGGGTGACGATGAGGTTGGGAAAATCCCCAAGCCATGCCAGCGCGTCGGGATAGTCCGGCGTGTCCACATACTCGAAATACGCCTCGTCCACCACCGCCAGCACATGCTCCGGCAAGCGCTCCAGAAACGCCCGCAATTCCTCCCGCCGCAAATAGGTTCCGGTGGGATTGTTGGGGTTGGCGATGAACACCAAGCGCGTGGTCCCGTCAACCAGCCCGGCCATGGCGTCCAAGTCATGGCCGTAACGGGGTCCGCGAGTGCCGTCATGCGCCGGGGCGACGCGCGCCTGCGCGCCCACGGCCTGGGTGGCGATGGGATAGACCGCGAAAGCATGTTGCGAGAACACGGCGGCGGTCTCCGGCGACAAAAACGCCCGCGCGGCCAGTTCCAGCACATCGTTCGAGCCATTGCCCAAGGTGATCTGCGCCGCCGCCACGCCCAATTTCGCCGCCAACGCGGCCTTCAACTCAAAACCGCCGCCGTCGGGATAGAGATTTATGCACTCCAAGCTACGCAGCATGGCCTTAAGCGCTTTTATGCCCGGCCCCAAGGGGTTCTCGTTGGAGGCCAGCTTGACGATATCGGACAAGCCCAATTCCCGCTCCAGCTCGCTGATGGGCTTGCCGGGCTGGTAGGGAGTCAGTTTGCGGACGCCCGCAACCGCGAGTTGTTCTGCTGTCATGGTCTTCCTGTGTTTGTGGTTCAACCGATGCCCCGTGGATAGGAGCCCAACACCTTCAACATCAGCACCTCCTTTTCCAATTCCCGGAGCGCCTGCGCCAAAGCCTCGCCCTGGCTATGCCCTTCCACGTCGATGAAGAACACATAATCCCAGGCTCCGCGCCGGGACGGCCGGGATTCGATCTTGCTCATGCTGATGCCATGGCGGGCGAACGGCTCCAGAACCTTGTGCAAGGCCCCCGGCGAATTGCGGGTGGAGATCAGCAACGACGTCTTGTCCGCGCCGGTCGGTCCCACCGCCTGCCCGCCGACGACCAGGAAACGGGTGGTGTTGTCCGGCTCGTCCTCGATATTGCGCTCCAGGATGTCCAGCGCGTACAACTCGGCCGCCACCTCCCCGGCGATGGCCGCGCTGTCTTCCTCCAGCCCGGCGAGGCGGGCCGCCTCGGCATTGCTGCTGACGCTGACGCGCTCGGCGCGGGGCAAGAAACGGTCCAGCCATTGCCGACACTGCGCCAGCGATTGCTGGTGGGAGAACACCTTGCGAACCTTCCCCAAATCCGGCTGCTTGCCCATCAAATTGTGGTGGATGCGCAAAGCCACCTCGCCGGCAATCCGCAGAGGCGAGCGCAGGAAATTATCCAAGGTGTGGGTGATGACCCCCTCGGTGGAGTTTTCCACCGGCACCACGCCGAACTGGCAAGCCCCTCCTTCCACGGCGCGGAAAATCTCGTCGATGGCGGGATAAGGCTGGGCCAGGATGGCATGGCCAAAATGCTTGTACGCCGCTTGCTGGCTGAACGTACCCGCCGGGCCTAGGAACGCCACCGTCAACGGTTTTTCCAGGGCCAGACAGGCGGACATCACCTCGCGGAAGAAACGCGCCACGCTCTCGTTGGACAACGGCCCCGGATTGTGGGCGACCATCCGGCGCAACACCTCGGACTCGCGTTCGGGGCGGTAGAACGTCCCCGACTCGCCCATGGCCTGCTTGGTTTCCGCCACCTGCTGGGCGCATTCCGCGCGCCGGTTGAGCAGCGCCAGCACCTGGTCGTCGATGGCGTCGATTTGCCCGCGCAACTCGGCTAAGGTCGGGGAGGCCGACGGAGGAAGATTGTTTGGCTCCACGCTGGACCCTTATCGCTTAAGGCTTCAAATAACCCGTGCGGACAGCACGCCGTTGATGGCCCGGATCTTTGCCAGCGTCTCCGCCGACACCCGGTCGCCCAAGTCCACCAAGGTGTAAGCGTACTCGCCCCGCGACTTGTTGAGCAAATCAATGATGTTCAGGTTGGCCTCGCCCAAAGCGCTGGAAATCTGGCTGACCATGTTCGGCACGTTGGCGTTGGTCACGCACAAACGCGAGACGATGTCCTCGCCCCTAGGCACGACCACCTCGGGGAAATTGACCGCGTTGCGGATGTTGCCGTTTTCCAGGTAATCGCGGATCTGGTCGGCCACCATCACCGCGCAATTGTCCTCCGCCTCCTCGGTGGAAGCGCCCAAGTGCGGCAGCAGGATGACGCCCTTCTTGCCCAGCAGCTTGTTGGAAGGGAAATCGCAGACATAACTGCGCAGCCTGCCGGCGTCCAGCGCCGCCACGGCGGCGTCCTCGTCCACGATGCCGGCCCTGGAGAAATTCACCAGCACCGCGCCTTTTTTCAGCAGGTCGATGCGCGAGGGGTTGATGAGGTTGCGGGTATGGTCGTTGAGCGGGACGTGCAAGCTGACATAATCCGCCTTGCCCAGCAAATCATCGACGCCCAAGGCTTTTTCCACCGTCGAGGACAACTGCCAGGCACTGTCGATGGTCATCGCAGGATCGAAGCCCACCACCCGCATCCCCAAGGCAACCGCCGCATTGGCGACTTTGACGCCGATGGCCCCGAGGCCGATCACGCCCAGGGTCTTGCCGGACAATTCCGAGCCGGCAAAATCCTTCTTGCCCTTCTCCACCGCCGCGTTGATCTCCTCGTCCGTGCCCGTCTGCCGGTTGGCAAACGCCCACGCCTCGCAGATGTGGCGGCTGGCCAGCAACAGCGCCGCGACGGTCAGTTCCGTCACCGCGTTGGAATTGGCGCCCGGCGCGTTGAACACCGGGATGCCCTTCTTGGAATACTCGGCCACCGGGATGTTGTTCACCCCCGCCCCGGCCCGGCCCACGCACTTGACCGAATCGGGGATGGCGACCCCGTGCAGCTTGAAGGAACGCAGCATGATCGCGTCGGGATGCTGGATTTCCGAAGCCACCTCGTACTTGTCACGCGGCAGGCGCTCCAGGCCGGCGGTGGAGATATTGTTATACGTCAGGATTTTGAACATTTTTTTCTCGGCAGTCAGGCAAAGAATTGTTTCAGCTTGGTTTACGGCCAACAAAGAAAGTGCCGGTGTGAATGACATAGGCCATGCCATACTTTGCTATTATTTTATCAAGATACTTGACCCAAAACAGCAACCACCTAAGCAGGTACAAATTCATGGCATAAAGAATATTACTGTTAAAAGAAAACACCATGGCCAAGAAACGCACCAGCATTTCATGCATCGTCGAAGCCGGCCCTCGGGCAAAGCCACTGGCAATAGGCTCAAAATTCTCACATAGAATCAATATCCCATTTTTTGAAAACCTATAAAAATCGTCTGGATCGGCGTGGAAAGGGAAAATGAAAGGCACACTGATGTAGACCAAGCCACCGGGCTTAAGTATCCTGTGGATTTCCCCCATAACCTTGTGCGGATAACGGACATGCTCAAGCACGTTCAGGCAATTCACAAGATCGACGCTGGCATCGGGAACCATGTGGAGGTCATGGGCATCGGCGACAAGATCGACATCCGGCCCTGCCTCAATATCGACACACACTAAGGTGGCATCCTTCGGCACGGGAGCCAGTCCATTGCGCCCGCGCTCGCCTTTCGAACCCAACTCATAAACAACCGGATTTGGCGGAAGCAAATCGTAAGGATTGATGTCAATCCGGGCGCTATCATAATTGCTCGAAGGCGGCTCAGGCAACTTGTAATACAGGGCTTTCAACCTATCAATAAGGCTTTGCATTTTTCATTCTCCCAAATTAACTACCATGACGACATAAACGGTGTTGGCCCTGTAAGCCAGCGGGGGTTGCGCGGATTCGCCTGATGGCGCAAGCCACTCGACAATCCGCGCACCCCCTCAGCAAGCGATCAAGATTATCCGTATTTCTTCGCAAACTCTCCCATGAACGCGACCAGCGCGTCCACGCCCGCCTGCGGCATCGCATTGTAAATGCTTGCCCGCATCCCACCTACCGAACGATGCCCTTCCAAGGTCGTCAAGCTGGCGGCCTTGGCCTCGGCGGCGAAAGTTTTTTCTAACTCCGGTTTGGCGAGGCGGAACGGCACGTTCATGCGCGAACGGTAAGCCACATCAACCGGGTTGGAATAAAACGGCGAAGCGTCAATGGCGGCGTACAGCTTTTCCGACTTGGCCTTGTTATGCGCCTCCATCGCCGCCAAACCGCCCTGCTCTTTCAGCCATTCCAACGTCAGGCCGAGCAGATACCAGTTGTACGTCGCCGGGGTATTCAGCATCGAGCCATTATCCGCCAACTGTTTGTAATCAAACACCGAAGGCGTGCCTTTCACGGTCTGCCCGATCAAATCCTCGCGCACGATGACAATGGCGATGCCGGACGGCCCCATGTTCTTCTGCGCCCCGGCGTAGATCAGGCCGAAACGGCTCACGTCAATCGGGCGGGACAGGATGTCCGAAGACATGTCGCAGACCAAAGACAAGCCACCGTCATCGGGAATATCCTGGAATTCCACGCCGTTGATGGTTTCATTCGAGGTGTAATGCAGATAAGCCGCCTCCGGGTCTACCTGCCATTCCGCGCGCGGCGGAATCGTCGTGAAGCCGCTGTCCTTGGAACTGGCGGCGATTTTCACGTCCGCATACAGCTTGGCCTCGGAAATCGCCTTGCCCGACCAGATGCCGGTGTTCACATACGCGGCGGAGGTCTTGCCCCGCAGCAAATTCATCGGCACGGCGGCAAACTGCCCGAACGCGCCGCTCTGCAAAAACAAAACCTTGTAATTGGCCGGCACACCCAACAATTCGCGCAGATCCGCCTCGGTCTTCTCGGCGACAGACACGAATTCCTTGCCGCGATGGCTCATTTCCATGATCGACATCCCGCTGCCGTGCCAATCCAGCATTTCCGCCTGGGCGCGCAGCAAAACGGACTCCGGCAGCATCGAAGGGCCGGCGCTGAAATTATAAACTCTGGACATTGGAACCTCTATCGAGTGGAGTTAAAAATTAGTTTTTATCAAGCTGCTTGCTTGGAAGTGCTAGACGGACGATGGGCAGTCAAACCATGCAACATACCTTTCACGCTAATATCATCGTCTATATCGGGCAAATGACTACCTTGACCATCAGTAAGAATATCAAAACGCTGCCGATGCAACTCCGTTGCCTCGGACATTAGATTTCCTACGCTGGAAAATTGAAACTAAAGTAAATCCATAAAAGCTTTGTTGGTTGTCCCGGCATCCCTTATTATGTTTCCCATTGTGATCGCGTTGACGGGATTATGTCTTGGTACGGTCAGGATGCGTCCACCATCACTCATGACAATGTGCTTCCCTTGCCGCACGATATTTTTCCAATGCACGGACAGCCTCCAAATGATTGATCCCCGGGAGTTTTGGCATTTTACGCGGCTATCTCGATTTCCCGAATCACCTTGCCACGGTTCAATTCTTCCGCGGCCAGCAAGTATTCCCGGATGGCATCCGCGATATTGTCCAAAGCTTCCTGCTCGGTGAAGCCTTGAGAATGGCATCCAGGCAAACCAGGAACCGATGCGGCGAAGCCTTCTTCGGATTGTTCTAAAACGACTTGGTATTTCATGGCGCTGCCATCATGTGATTTTTTGTTTGTCTAGCTTAGATTTGAAATCGTCCCAGTGGCGTAGGATGTGCCGACGAATGAGGCGCATCGTTCCTCAGCACATCCTACACGGGCTACAACAGAGGAGGGCCTTCAATTAACGCATTATATAAATCGTCAGCCTTGTAGCCAGTGAGGGCGCGCATCGCACACCTTTTCCAATGCCCAACATCCGATAAGTTCCGCGATGCGTACTCTACCGAATTTTGAATTCATGCCGCATGGCCAAGTCGCGGGGCAAGCGGAATGGGTTCGCCGCTCTCAATGTAATCCGTCTTCACCATATCCCAAACCACTTGAAGCTCCCGCACCGCCATTTCCGGCGAGGCGGCGAAGGCGGATATTTCAGGCATTTCGACAAAATACGCCAGCCAATGCCCACCGTCAAAGTACAAGCTTAAAGTGAAGCCATCAAAGCGCTCGTCTTTCATTGCTCTGTCTCCAGTCTACGCAGGAATTGCTTGACTTGATAATCCTTGGCC
This sequence comes from uncultured Methylococcaceae bacterium, assembly GCA_964582755.1. Taxonomy (GTDB): domain Bacteria; phylum Pseudomonadota; class Gammaproteobacteria; order Methylococcales; family Methylococcaceae; genus Methylumidiphilus. The sequence goes on from CAZOTR010000064.1 coordinate 10,938, forward strand.
TTGCCATTGTCGCCACGTTGGATAGGCAGGCGGAACCCTTGCGGGGAATACCAAAGCTCATGGCTGCCCGCTTGTCGGCGCTTTTCCCAGCCACATTGCCGGAGAAGGGTTTGAAACTCGGCAAAGCTTAATCCTTCGGGGTTTTGCAAAGCGTGATGGAGCAGTTTTTCCCGTTTAGTCATGACAAGAAAGCACCCTACGAAGTGGATGGCGGGCAAGCCTAAAAGACGCTTGTCCTCACTTCTGCCTCTTAAGCCCTAGCTAGATTTCTTGCTCGCTCGCATCTTCGGCTTGCCCCTGAGCTTCACCTTCTTCCTCGCCATTCCCCCCATCTCCCTCCGGCAAATTGGCAATCCTGTCCACGCCGACGACTTTCTCGCCTTCGCCGAGGCGGATGACGGTGACGCCTTGGGCGATGCGGCCCACCACGGAGATTTCGTCCACCCGCGTCCGCACTAGCGTGCCGGCGTCGGTGATGAGCATGATTTCGTCGCTGTCTTCGACCAGGGTCGCGCCGACCACCGCGCCGTTGCGGGCCGAGGTCTGGATGGCGATGACGCCTTGGCCGCCACGGTTGTGGCGGGGGAAGTCGTCGAGCTTGGTGCGCTTGCCGTAGCCGTTTTCGGTGATGTTCAACACCGTGCCTTCGCTGGCGATACCCTCATTGGCGACAATAAGCGCGATGACTTTCTGGCCTTCCTGCAACTTCATGCCGCGCACGCCAATGGCGGTGCGTCCGACCGAGCGCACGTCGTTTTCGTTGAAGCACACCGCCTTGCCGTCGCTGGAGAACAGCATCACGTCCTGGTTGCCGTTGGTGATGGCGACATCGACGAGGCGGTCGTCCTCGCGCAGGTCGATGGCGATGATGCCGGCCGGGCGCGGGCGGGAGAATTCGGACAGCGGCACTTTCTTCACCGTGGCCGTGGCCGTGGCCATGAAAATGTAATGGTCCGCGTCGAACTCGCGCACCGGCAGTATGGCGTTGATGCGCTCGCCCTCGGCCAAGGGCAGCAGGTTGACGAAGGGCCGGCCCCGCGCCGTGCGGCTGGCCACCGGCAGTTCGTAGACTTTCAGCCAATACACTTGGCCTGTGCTGGAGAAGCACAGGATGGTGTCGTGGGTGTTGGCGACGATAAGCTTTTCGATGTAATCCTCCTCCTTGGTGGCCGCCGCCTGCTTGCCGCGTCCGCCGCGCCGCTGGGCGCGGTAGTCGTCCAGCGGCTGTGATTTGACATAGCCTTCGTGGGAAACCGTCACCACGCGGTCTTCCTCGTTGATGAGATCCTCGGCGGACAGGTCCAGCCGGTCCTGGATGATCTCGGTGCGGCGCTTGTCGCCGAATTGTGCGAGCACGGCGGTGAGTTCGTCGCGGATCACTTCCATCAGCCGCTTGTCGTCGGAGAGGATGCGCAGCAATTCGTCAATCTGGGCCAATAGCTCCTTGTATTCGGCTATGATCTTGTCCTGCTCCAGCCCGGTCAGCCGGTGCAGGCGCAAGTCGAGGATGGCCTGGGCCTGCGCGGGCGACAGCCGGTAGCCCTCGGCATTTAAACCGAACACGGCCTCCAAGTTTTCCGGCCTGGAACGCGCCGACGCCCGTTCCAACAGTTCCGACACCACGCCGGGCTTGAACACCCGCGCCAGCATCCGGTCCTTGGCCTCCGCAGGGGTGGGCGAGGATTTGATGAGGTCGATGATCTCGTCGATGTTCGCCAGCGCGACGGCTTGGCCCTCCAAAATATGGGCGCGTTCGCGGGCCTTGCGCAATTCGAACACGGTGCGGCGGGTGACGACTTCGCGGCGGTGATCGATGAAGGCGGCCAGCAATTCCTTGAGGTTCATGCAGCGCGGGCGGCCATCCAGCAAGGCCACCATGTTAATGCCGAACACCGTACCCATCTGCGTCTGTTGATACAGATTATTCAACACCACGTCCGGCGACTCGCCCCGGCGCAGTTCGATGACCAGCCTCATGCCGTCCTTGTCGGATTCGTCGCGCAGGCCGGAAATGCCTTCCAGCTTGCCGTCCTTGACCAGTTCGGCAATCTTCTCCTGTAGCCGCGCCTTGTTCACCTGATACGGCAGTTCGTTGACGATGATGCTCTGGCGGGTGCCCTCCTCGCCTTCAAAGTCGCAGCGGGCGCGCAGATAAATGCGCCCGCGCCCGGTGAGGTAGGCTTCGCGGATGCCCGCCGCGCCGTTGATGATGCCATGGGTCGGGAAGTCCGGGCCGGGGATGTGCTTCATCAACTCATGGATGCTGGCCTCGGGATTCTCGATCAGAGCCAAGCAAGCGCCGATGACTTCGCCAAGATTGTGCGGCGGGATGTTGGTCGCCATGCCGACGGCGATGCCAGCCGAGCCGTTGATGAGCAGGTTGGGAATCCGCGTCGGCAGCACGGAAGGCTCGCTCTCGGACTCGTCGTAGTTCGGCACGAAATCGACGGTTTCCTTGTCCAAGTCGGCCAGCAACTCATGGGCGATGCGCGCCATGCGCACCTCGGTGTAGCGCATCGCGGCCGGCGGGTCGCCATCCACCGAGCCGAAGTTGCCCTGCCCGTCCACCAGCATGTAGCGCAGCGAAAACGGCTGGGCCATGCGCACGATGGTGTCGTAAACCGCCGTGTCGCCGTGAGGATGGTATTTACCGATCACGTCGCCGACCACGCGGGCGGATTTTTTATAAGCCTTGTTCCAGTCGTTGCCCAGTTCCTGCATGGCGAACAGCACCCGTCGGTGCACCGGCTTCAACCCGTCGCGGGCGTCCGGCAGGGCGCGTCCCACGATCACGCTCATCGCGTAATCAAGATAGGACTGCTTCATTTCGTCTTCGAGGTTGACCGGGATGATTTCTTTGGCGAAGGAGGACATCAGTATCCAGTTGTGTGCGGTTCAGGGCAGGGGAACGGGCGGGCCACTGTGGGCAAGCGCCTCGGGCTGGTCCCCTGTGGCCCGCCATGGGCGCAAGCGGCAAGAGCCGCAGATTATACCAAAAGTGGGCGGATGACGGGGCTTTTAGCCGGATTGCCCCAGACCAGGACGCCGCGCCCACGCCTTGCCGGCGCGCACCGCCCCACCGCCAGCTTGTGCCATGGCGCATAAGGCGTATGATTTTCCACCCACTCCCTCAACCTGCGGACCCGCGCTGCCGAGATGATTTCAACTTACCCGTATCATGTCCTCCGCCGCCTAACCGCGTCTTGCCTTGCCTTGCTGCTGTCCGCCGCCTTGCCAGCCCAGGCCGAAAACCTGCGCCCCCTGCTGGAAAAGCTGTCCGCCACCTCGCCGGCCCAAGCTGCAAGCTTGCGCACACAGTTGGAAGACTTGGCAACACAAAACGGCATCCTCATCGAAGGGCTGGACCGCATCGGCGCGGAGCCGGCCCGGCCAGTCGAGGGCGATTTGGCGCAACGCATCAAATCCCTGCTCTCCGATTACAATTTCATGAGCGTGGGCCAGGGCGGGCGGATTGAGAAACTGACCATCACCAGCCTCAAGCAGCTTGCGCCCAGGCCGCAGGCCAGCGGGGCGGTGCGGACCCGCCGCCTAGGCTCGCACCATCAGGTCTATGCCAGGCTGAACGGCCCCGGTGACCGGGAGATCGGCGTCAGCTTGCTGGTCGACACTGGCGCGACGACCCTGGTGTTGCCGGAATCCATGATAGTCCAACTGGGTTTTGCCCCCGACGCGCTGCGGGCCGGCACGACCCAGACCGCCGGCGGTTCCATTCCGGTCAAGATAGGCGTGCTGAAATCGGTGAAAGTGGGCGATGTGTCCGCCGAGAACGTGTCGGTCAGCTTCATCAACGACCAGCAGCTTAACGGCGCGCGCCTGCTGGGCATGAGTTTCCTGAACCGCTTCCGCTTTTCCCTGGACGACGGGAAGAACGAATTGCTATTGCTGTCGAAATAAGCCAGCCAACCCGTAACTTTTAAAAACTGGAGAAAATCCCATGCCCCACTATCACGCCCTCGCCGCCGCGCTTTGCTTGTTGAGCCTCGCCGGCAACGCCGCCGCCGCAGACGCCTACACCATCGACCCCCGGCACACCTTCCCCGGCTTTGCCGTCAGCCACATCGGCTTCTCCACCCAGCACGGGCGTTTTAACCGCAGCAGCGGAAAGATCAAGCTGGACACGCAAACCCACACCGGCAGCATCGACGTCAGCATCGAAGCCGATTCCATCGACACCGGGCTGCCGGAGTTGGAAGCCAAGCTGAAAGAAGCCGGTTTCTTCGACACCGCCAAACACCCCGCCATCACCTTCACCGCCGACAAGATCGAATTTTCCGGCGACACGCCCGTCGCCGCCCAGGGAACCCTGACCCTGCTCGGCGTCAGCAAGCCTCTGCGCCTGGGCATCGACCATTTCCATTGCGGCGTCCACCCCATCTATAAACGCGAAGTCTGCGGCGCGGACGCCTCGGGCCAAATCAAGCGCAGCGATTTCGGCATGACCGCCTTCCTCCCCGCCGTCGGCGACGACGTGAGGATCGATATTCAAGTGGAGGCGTTCAAGGATTGAGCAGGGTCGGCGGAGAATCGCCCCCCTTCCCCGCCAGGTCCAGGGGGAGGGGGCAAAAACGCCGCTTTGGCGCGAGAGGAGGCTGAGGCGCGGACGGCCAACCAGGCCCTGGCAGGCCAACCAGCCTCAGAAAGCCTGTTCGGTGAGATAAAGTTGGAGAATCGTCTTGGAGCGGATGGTGTTTTGGCGCATGTGCATGATGACCCGCTCAAACATTTCCCGCAGCACAAAGTAGCCTTTTTCAGGATGGGCATCCATATGCTCGATCATGCGCAAGCCGTCGAAGCGGATGACCGTGCAATCGTTCCCGGCGATGACTTGGGCGCTGCGCGGCCCGCCGTCGAACATGGACAGCTCGCCAAACAAGTCATCTTCGCCCAGCTTGGCCAAGCCGGTGGTCTTCGTGCCAATCTTGTCTTCAAGATAAGTTTTGACATGGACCTCGCCCTGGGTAATCAGGTAAAAATCCCGGCCTTCGTCGTCTTCCTCCAAGATGACGTCGCCAGCCTTATAGCTTTCGACGGCGTAAGGCACCTGTGCGACGAATTCAGGATCATCAAGCAAAGATTTCAAGCTTCTCATGGGGGTTATCGCTCCGTTATGGGGTTGGCAACTGAGGGGGGGGGCGGTGGAGAAGCTGCCTAGGCGGCTTGCCTCCTGCGGCCTGCAACAGACCGGACGACTCCGCATGGCGACAGTTTACTGGCAGTTTGCGGAAATCTTAAGAAAATTTGCTGCCCGGACGCAACCGTCCGGCGGCGCGTGGCATTTTATCCAACATCCCCACACAATGGCGGTGAAATTTTACCCTGAGTTTAAAACATCGCCATGAACCCGCCCCGCCGCCCCCTGCCTTATTTCGACACCTTGTGCAGCCTGCCGGACAGCCATCCCCCCCCCCCGCTTCCCCTGCCGACACAACCTTCATCAATAGCGCCAACGCCGCCGCACAAAGCCCTGTTCATCGAATACGCCAGCCAGACGGGGTTGATGCGCGATGTGTGTTGGGCTTTGCGAAAACAGCCTAAGTGGCGGCACCCCTCAAAAAAAGGGAAATAGTGCGCTTGCCGGCCATCCTCCCTGTTGATAAAGTGCGCGCTTTTCAACGCCCCTGCCACCCGAATCCTGCCTAAAACCGCCCATGAACCACACCAAAACCCGCTTCGCGCCCAGCCCCACCGGCCTCATGCACCTGGGCAACGCCCGCACCGCGCTGTTCAGCGCGTTGTTCGGCGAACGCTTCCTGCTGCGCATCGAAGACACCGACCAAGAGCGCAGCCGCAGCGAATTCGTCTCCGAACTGCTGGACGACCTGCGCTGGATGGGGCTGGCCTGGGACGAGGGGCCGCAGTCGGCGAAGGCCAACGCCGACTATTTCCAATCCAAGCGCGGCGAGATCTACGCCCGTTACTATGACCAACTGGAACGGGACGGGCTGGCCTACCCTTGCTTTTGCACATCGGCGGAACTGGAAATCGCCCGCAAAGTCCAGTTAAGCGCCGGCCAGCCGCCGCGCTATGGCGGCAAATGCGGGCGGCTCAACCCCGAGGACATCGAGCGCCGCCTGCAAAAAGGCTTGCAGGCCACGCTGCGCTTCCGCGTGCCACGCAACGCCACAGTGGAGTTTGAGGACAGGGTGCGCGGGCCGCAAAAATTCCACACCGACGACATCGGCGACTTCATCATCCGCCGCGCCGACGGTAGCCCTGCGTTTTTCTTCTGCAACGCCATCGACGACTCGCTGATGGGCGTGACCCATGTGGTGCGCGGCGAAGACCACCTCAGCAACACCCCGCGCCAGTTGCTGATCCTCAAGGCGCTGGGCCTGCCTGCCCCAGAATACGCCCACATCTCGCTGGTGCTGGGCGACGACGGCGCGCCGTTGTCCAAGCGCAACGGCAGCCGCAGCATCAACCAATTGCGCGAGGAAGGCTATTTCCCGCTGGCCCTGCTGAACATGCTGGCCCGCGTCGGCCACCATTACGAAAACGAAGGCTTGCTGGAACTGGCAGACCTCAAGCGCCATTTCGACCTCGGCCACTTGGGCAAATCCCCCTCGCGCTTCGACATCGCCCATCTGCACCACTGGCAAGAAGTCGTGGTGCGGGCGGCGGACGAGGAAACCCTGTGGAACTGGCTGCGCGGCGAAACCCGCGCCCTGGTGCCGTTCAAGCAATATGCGCTGTTCCTCGACATCGTGCGCAGCAACTGCGTTTACCCGGACCAAGCCGACGCCTGGGCGCGAATACTCTTCGCCGACGAACTGGTGTTGAGTCCCGAAATCGAAACCGTGGCGCGGCAGGCCGGGGAAGCCTTCTTCCTCGCCGCCCTGGACGCCGTGGCGGCGGCGGGGGAAGACTTCGACGCCTTCATGCGCCAACTCAAAGCCACCACCGGGGCCAAAGGCAAAGCCCTGTTCATGCCCCTACGCGCCGCCCTCAGCGGACGCACCGACGGGCCGGAGTTGGTGAAGCTGTATCAAGCCCTAGACCCCTATTTGCTGCGCAAGCGGTTGGCTGAGTATGCGGGGACGGCGGGGTAGGCCGGGCCGGAGCCATGGGCAAGAAGGATGTCATCTCCAAAAGCATTTTCCAGCGCATCGTGCGCGATTTTGCCACCTATCTATTCGACTTGCCCGTCACCGAAGTGGAGCTGCTGGACACCGAGAAGCAGAGGATCGAAGACCGCCACGCCGACCTTGTGGCCCGCGTCACCGACAGGGAGGGACAGGCTTTCATCCTGCACATCGAGATTCAAAACCATAACGACCCGCTGATGCCGCCGCGCATGTTGCGCTATCTCGCCGATGTGCTGCTGGCCCATGCCGGCCTGCCGGTGCGGCAATATTTGGTGTACATTGGCAAAGAAGGCTTGCGCATGGCGGACGGCTTGGACTCGGCGCAATTGTCCTACCATTACGCAGTCATCGACATGCGCACGGTCGATTGCCAAACGCTGCTACGCCAAGATTCCCCGGACGCTTGGGTGCTGGCCGTCTTGGCCGATTTCAAAGGCAAGCCGGCGCGTAAAATCGTGCATGACATCCTCGCCCGGCTCGTGCAGCGCCTCAACGAAGAACCGCCGCGCTTGCGCGAATATGTGAGCATGCTGGAAATCCTGGCGACCAACCGCGATTTGAGCCTGAATATCAACGAGGAATTGGAGATGTTGACCATAGATTTTGAAAAACTGCCGACTTATCAGATGGGCATGAAAAAAGGCATCGAGAAAGGCATCGAGCAAGGTCGGGAGGAAGGCACCCATGCCCAAGCCTTGGCGATAGCCGCACGGTTATTGGCGA